>JAKQCM010000187.1 GCA_029559155.1 Chloroflexota bacterium | reverse complement strand
CTCATTAAGTCGCGCGTTCGGTATCCGCTCCTGGCTGCAGGACCTGCTGGAAACTTTGCTGCTGGCGGCGATCATCATCCTGGTCGTCAACACCTTGACCGGACGCTATCAAGTGCATGGGCAAAGCATGGAGCCAAGTCTTTACGGCAATCAATATCTGATTGCCAGCAAGGTGACCTATTGGCTGCATCCCCCCGAACGGGGTGACATCGTCGTCTTGCGTCCCCCGGCGGGACAGGGAAGCATCCCGTTCATCAAACGAATCATTGGGATACCGGGGGACATCGTCGAGGCCCGCGAGGGCAAAATCTGGGTGAATGGCATCGCGTTGAACGAGCCCTACGTCAGCGCGCCGGTCGCCTACACCAACCGGTGGATGGTGACCGATGGCATGTACCTGGTGCTAGGCGACAATCGCAACAACTCCAGCGATTCGCACGCCTGGGGCCTGCTGCCGCGGGAAAACATCATCGGGAAAGCCGTCTTTTGCTATTGGCCGCCAGAACACTGGGGACTGATCCCGCACTATAGTTATGAAGAGCTGCGACAAATTCAATAAATATTCGCATTGTGGGAAGTATGAACACGCTACAGACACAGATCCTGGATAAAAGTGCCGTGCCGACGGCGTCCCCCACGCGCGCGCCCGAAGAACCTGCCTCTCTCAAAATGCTGGTGGGGGATCTCCTGGAAACGTTGCTGCTGGCAGCCGTCCTTTTTCTCATTATCAACACCTTCACGGGACGCTATCAAGTGCTGTCGGTCAGCATGGAACCCACCCTCCACGAAGGGCAGTACCTGCTGATCAGCAAGGCCAGCTACTGGTTCCATGAGCCGGAGCGGGGGGACATTCTGGTGGTGAAGCCCCTCAACGGCGACAAAAACAGTATCCCCCTCATCAAACGCCTCATTGGCCTGCCGGGGGATACGGTTGAAGCCCGCGATGGACGCATCTGGATTAACGGCGTCGCCATCAATGAAACGTATGTCAGCGGCCCGCTGGCCTACGCCGACCGCTGGACGCTGGGTCCCGACGAGTACTTCCTGCTGGGTGATAATCGCAACAATTCCAGCGATTCTCACGCCTGGGGCCCCCTTCCAAGGGAGAACATCATTGGCAAAGCCGTGTTTCGCTACTGGCCGTTGGAACTGTTTGGCACGTTCCCGCAGTACGCTTTTGCCGAATTGGAGGCTACCCCATGAAACGAGCGACTCTGGCCCGCATGATTGATCACACGCTGCTCAAACCCGAAGCGACCCCGGCAGAGATTGAACGGCTGTGCGCGGAAGCGGCGGAACACGGTTTCGCCACCGTCTGTGTCAACCCGATCTATGTGGCCCTCGCCGCCAACCTGCTCCACGGCACGCCGGTGGCCGTCTGCACGGTCACCGGGTTTCCTCTGGGCGCCACTCCCACTCCCGTCAAGCGCTTTGAGGCCCTGCAGGTGCTGGATGACGGCGCTGTCGAAGTGGACATGGTCATCCCCATCGGGCGCCTCAAGGCCGGGCAGCATGACGTCGTGCGCGACGACATCTACGCCCTGGCGCAGCTCTGCCATGAGCAAGGCGCTCTCCTGAAAGTCATCCTGGAAAATGCCCTGCTGACCGACGACGAGAAGGTCAGCGCCTGCCGGCTCGCGGTAGAAGCGGGCGCCGATTTCGTCAAGACCTCGACGGGCTTTGCCGGGAGCGGGGCCACCGTCGCCGATGTGGCGTTGATGCGGCGGACCGTGGGCCCCGAGATCGGTGTGAAA
>JAKQCM010000176.1 GCA_029559155.1 Chloroflexota bacterium | reverse complement strand
TACACGGCAGCGGGGAGCACTGCGTGAACTACACGTATGGCCGGCAGAACGACGTGCAGTATGGCAATCTTACCCAAATTCAGGAAGAAGGTGATATTGGCGGGGAAACCAACCGCCAGCGTCTGGTGTATCGCGAGTATTACCCTAACCCGACAACGTGGGTGGTAAACAAAGTAGCCCGTGAAGCCGTTTTTGCCGCCAGCGCCGGGACGACGATTACGCCAGCTGTCAGCCAGCCGGAAGCGGAAACGCGCTATTATTATGATGGAAATAGAACAAGTTGGGAGGTTTCCCCCACCAAAGGATTGCTTGTGAAGGTGGAAAGCTTACAGGAATCGGAAGCGCCACCCACGCCGCCCACCAGTACAGCCACGCCGACGGCTGCACCTACCAGCACGCCGCTGCCGACGGTTACGCCCACGCCGTCTCCCACGGCAACGGTTCCACCACCAGCTGCTCCTACCAATCTATATGCCGCCATGGCCGGCGATGCCGTGAGCCTGAGGTGGGAGTACTATGGCAAAGTCACCGAAGCCGTTACGTTTAATGTCTATCGCAGCTTAGATTTTCCGGTGCTGCTGCTGCCAGACAATCGTATTGCGACCGGATTAACCGGGTGGTACTTTACCGATAGAAAAGGGAAGAGCAGCGATTATTACGTCGTCACGGCCGTCAACAGCCAAGGCGAAAGCCTGCCCTCCAACACGGCGCGCGCCGACGACGGCTGCATCAACTGCTTCCAAACCATGAGCCTGGAAAACACGCCGCTAAATCCTTATCCGTCGTACATTGTGACTCAGCGCCTCACCTATACGCCCAACTTCGGTTTGGTCGAAACCGTGACCGACGCCAACAACCATGTCACCTCGACCAGCTACGATGGAACCTACAGCCTGTATCCTGTCAGTGTGACCAATGCAGCCAATCAGACCACGTCCTATGCCTACTATGGGCTGAACTACGCCTTCGCGCCGATCTTGACGCGAACCAACAGCTACGCCGGGCTGCTGGCCCAGGTGACGGACCCCAACGGTTTCAGCACTCATTACACCTATGATCCATTCGGCCGTCTGGAGCGCGTCTTTCGCGGCTGGGAAGAACAGGGCAGCGACTTTGGCAAGCCTTCAACCTTTTACCGTTACTATGATTACGGTTCCAACCGTTTGCAGACGCAGCCCTGGATGATCTTCACCTGGAACAAAACCCAGGATAACGCGCCCATTGCCTCCACCGGCGGAACCTGGGAGCGGCAGTTCTACGATGGCTTCGGCAACCTCATCCAGACCCACCGCCCCCATACCGACTGGGGCGGCTCCGGCAGCGGTCAGGAAGTTGTGACCGATATGCGCTACGACAGTCAGGGCCATCTTTTGGAGCAAAGCGCCCCTCGTTTTGCCCCGGCTTACGTATATGAACTGATTGGCGGCCTGATTAAAAACCCCTACAAAACGCCCGACTTCAGCAACAAGATTGTGTCGCAGTACAGCGCCACGGGCGACCTGGTGCGCCAGGTAGGGTTGGACGGCGCAGTAAGCAGCGCCATCTCCGGCCGGCGCAGCCTGTACCAGCAAGATGCTAACAACAACCTGCGCGCCTCCTTCTTCGACGCCACCGGGCAGTTAGCAGCTGTGGATGAGATGCTGGCTGGCTTTAGCGACAACTTTGATGACAACAACCCGGCATTACCCGGTTGGGCCAAGAGCGGCAGTGTGGCTGTGAGTAGCGGCCGGGTTCACATCACCGGCGCTGGCAACTACGCTGCCGGTGTTTCCCGTCCTTTGGCCACAACCGCCAACGGTGACGCCGGCGCTGCCTTTACCTTTCGCCTCAACCAGCAAAACGCCATCGCCCAGCTTTACCTGGATAAAGGCAGTTTTAACGACCCGGTAAGCTATCGCCGCTGGGCGCTGCGCGCCGAAGACGGCAGCCTGACTCTACAACAATACGGGGCGACGATTAACAACACACGGCTCATTACCAATACCGCGCTCATGCCGTTCCAGGCCAACACCGATTACCGCGCCCTGCTGCGCCGCAGAGGCAGCGACGCCGATTTTGCCCTGCTGGTGTGGCAGGCCGACAACCCGGCCAACCGCGCTGAAGTCCGCCTGCCCCAGGACGCCTCCTGGAAGGACGGCGATTGGCGCTTTGCCATTCAGGTGTATACGAGCGGCGCTGTCTTGCAGTTTGACGATTACGCTGAAGCCGACATCTACCGCACGCGCTACCGATACGACATCAACGGCAACCTGACCCAGGTCAACGACGCCCTGGGC
>JAKQCM010000167.1 GCA_029559155.1 Chloroflexota bacterium | reverse complement strand
CTTCGAAAATGCGACACGGATTGACGCGGATGAACACGGATACAATCCGTGAAAATCCGTGTTCATCCGTGTCCCTTTCATTCATGGTATTGAGCTTGCGCTCATGTCGTCTCCTTCGGTAACAAGCAAGCCTGAATCTGCCCGGCTCCAGGCAGCGCCAATCGAATAAACGATCAACAACTGCGCCGGGCCATATGTCAGCCAGACAACATCGCCAATTAGGCGAAAATACAAATCGCTAAACATATCACCGGCCAAAATGAGATCGCTTAGCAAAAACAACGCCCCGCCCAACGCCAGCGCAACAAAGCGCCGGTCTTGCACCGCCAGTCCAGACCCCAGTCCGGCCGTGCTGGCCAACAGCAGCGCATAGGGCAGCGCCACCCAATGCACAATCGTCGGGTCCTGGCCTCGAAAGACCACAAAAAACCATCCCGCCAATCCGATGAGCCACCACAAAGCTAACATCCCCCATCTTGGCAGCGGCGCGCCGAATGCGAAGCGGCGAATAAAACCACTTATCGCCACAATGTAAAAGATATGCCCGACGGCAAAAGCGCCGATGCCAGTCAACACGCGATTCGGCGCTGGCAGCACAGACGCCAGGAACAAATCGCCCAAAAAGCCAAACGTCATCCCCAAAGCAATAAACATGGCGTAACGATCAACCTGCCGCCCGCGGCTGAAAACGAACCAACTCCAACCGGCAACCACCAACGTGAAGGAGGAGGCCATCCGTGTCCAGGTAGGCATACGATGGCTGTAACTGGCATCTGGCGCACCAAACAGGAACCCGCCAAACAGAAACAACGCCCAAAGGACCATTAATCCGATGATCCAGATGCGTTTGGATGAAGGCAAAAAGTGATATCCAGTTTTCAAGTCGTCCCTCCAGCTGATCTGCTTTTGCTGGAAATTCTGACACAGATGCCGGGTAAGGACAACTAGCCCCGGAAACGCGCCTGATTTGTCTGAATTGTCATAATTACGGTTCAAGAGGCCAAAAGTCCAATATAATTAACGCATGTTTTTTTAACATCCGTTACCGTGTTCTGCTCATAAGGTTGAAAAGGTGCCCACATGTTAAACAGATTAGCCGCTCGTCAGCAAGATATTAACGTCGCCATTATTGGCATTGGCTCCATTGGCAATGGCCTGGTGTACCAATGTCACAACACCCCCCACTTCAAACCAGTCGCCATCGCCGACATCAAAATCGAACGCGCCATTACCTGCGCCAAATGGCTGGGTCTGGATTATCAAATTGTCGATTCGCTCGCCGCCATGAATGAGGCCGTGCATCAGGGCAAACTCGCCGTTACCGACAACGGTGAATTGGCCGCCCAATGCGACAAGGCGGAGGTGCTGATAGAAGCCAGCAACGCCATCGCCGCCGGCGGGCAACATGCCGTCGCCGCCCTCACCCACAACAAACATCTGGTGATGATGAATTATGAAGCCGATTTGATGTTTGGTCCGGCGCTGCTGCCGCTGGCCCAGCAAAATGGCCTAGTTTACACCAGCGCCGATGGCGACCAGCCAACTGTCATCAAACAAATTGTCGATGACATCACGTTTTGGGGGTTCGATCTGGTCATGGCGGGCAATATCAAAGGGTATATGGACCGTTATGTCAACCCGACAATCATCATTCCTGAAGCCGACAAGCGCAATCTGGACCACAAAATGTGCTCGTCTTACACCGACGGGACAAAACTGGGCGTGGAAATGGCGGTTTTGGCCAATGCGTTGGGGCTGCGCACGGCCGTTCCCGGCATGGTTGGTCCCCGCTGCGCCCACATCCAAAATATCTTCGACCACTTTGACTTTGACGCCATCTGGCAAGACCGCCAGGGCGTCGTCGATTACGTCCTGGGCGCAGAACCGACCGGCGGCGTGTTTGTCATCGGCTACACGGAGAGCAAATTCCAACAATTCACGCTGGACTGGTTCCCGCCTAAAATGGGGCCGGGGCCATTTTACCTGTTTTACCGCCCCTACCACCTGGGACACATCGAAGCGCTGCCGTGTGTGGCCGAGGCTGTGTTAGACGGCCGTGCCCGCTTGCAGCCCACGCATGGCTTCCGCACAAACGTTTTTACCTACGCTAAAAAAGACCTGGAGGCCGGGGACGTGCTGGATGGCATGGGCGGGTACGCGGCTTATGGCCTGATCGAAAATTACGTGAACGGCCGTGCCGACGGCTTGCCCATCTGCCTGGCCGAAAACGTCACCCTCAAACGCCCCATCGCCAAAGATCAGCCCATTCTCATGTCCGACATCGACTACGACGCCAACGCCTTCCAATTCCAATTCTATGCGCAAGCCCTGGCCCAATCCCAGCGGCTAAACGCCGCCAAATAAATGATGACCAATCCTCAACAACCAGCCGTTACCGTCCTCATCGCCACCTATAACAAGAGCAGCGCGCTGCGCTACGCCATCGACAGCGTCCTCTGGCAAACCTTCACCGATTTTGAATGTTGGGTCATCGGCGATGGCTGCACCGACGACACCGCCGAGGTTGTCACCGCTTACGACGATCCACGCATCAAGTGGTACAACCTGCCGCAAAACACCGGCGACCAATCCGAACCGCACAATGAAGGGCTGCGCCGCGCTCAGGGCCAATATATCGCCTACCTGAACCACGACGATGTATGGCTGCCCACCCACCTGCAAACGCTGGTGACCCACATCGAAAAAACCGGCGCCGATTTTGTCTTTTCCATTTTGGAATGGATTATCCCTGGGCGCGATCCTTATGTGCTCATCCCCGATTATCCGGTTGCGCCTATCCCGCCGGAAGCCACCGCCACGCTGCACCGCAAAAATGTCATTGATACCATCGGCTACTGGCGGCACCCGGAAGAAACCTACTCTTTCCCTCGCGCCGATTATTTCCGGCGGGCGCAGTTTAGCGGCAAACAGTTTGAGCTGGTACCGGCGCTGACAGCCCTGAAATTTGGCATTAGCAAAAAAGGGTACGCCGAGCTGGTGCAGCAGCCGGAATACATGACCAAAATCCGTACCGATCCCGATTTTGCCCACAAAGAATTAGCCCCAATTTTGGCCAGGGTGCAGTTGGAGCTGGAAAATCACGTCCGCCCCAAACGGATCGCCGCGCAGATTGTGATGACCATTAAGCGGTCCATGGCAAAACGGGGCATCGACCCGGCGCGGATTCGTTTTTGGCAGTCGCGCGGCAAGCGCATTCGAGAATGGCGCAGAGGCCATGGTCTGGACAAGTAGTGGGATGCGGGGTGGAGTTTAACGGAATTTTCGTGATGCGTGATGCGCGATGGTCCCCTCTCGCGCTTCACGCATCACGAATGACTCAAGCATTTGTGATGCACATCATGCACCACACACCGCAGCCGTTACGGCTGACGCTCGAATGCGCCTAAATCGGGGTCGGTGCGGGGGTTGCCCAAAATGTCCATGGCCGGAGCGCGGATTGGGTTGGCGGCATTGCGGGCCGGGCTGTTAGCGGCAATTTGACCATATTGCTCCACCAGACTGATGAAGGCTTCACGGATAGAAAGCGAACCGTCGGCGAAACGGCCGTTTCCCGGCATCCAGCGCGGTATTAACACCCCTTGTTGGTTATAGGGCAGCTGTGGATCACTCTCCAGGCGGGCGGAATCGTCGGTATAATTAATCGGCTCGCTGCTGTCCGCCGGAATGGCTTCTCCGCCATTCCAATACAAATTATTCAGCAGAGTAAACGACGCCGTGCCTTCTGTGCGCGAAAAGCGGGTCCAGTCACCCGGATACTCAGCGCCCATCGTGCCCGTCGGATCAGCCCAAATGTTGTTATAAAACTGGATATTTTCATTCAGCAAATTGCCGGTTGTCAGGCGAAAAGCAAATGACTTGGCGGGCATATCGCCAACCACGGTGTTGTTGCGGAAGGTGATATCCTGGCCCTGGACAACTTTTAAAGCTGCGTGCATCACATTGGCCGCATTGCCCAGCATCAAATTGTTTTCAACCATCACGTCGTAGGCATGAAAATAAGTCCGCGGGCTGTTGTCGCCCATGGTGACAAATCCATCGCCATTATTGCCTTCCCAATTCAAAAACACATTGCGCTGAATAGCCACATGATGCGAGCCTAAAATGCCATCGGCCGCGCCATCGACATCTTTGATCAGGATGAAACCGGCCGTGTCGTTTAGGTTTGGCCGACCGCTGCCGGCAAAGTCGTTGAAGAAAATGTTGTCGCGAATGATGACATTGTACGCGCTGGTTAAATCAATATGCTCGTCCAGACCCGACTGGTTATAAAACATATTGCCTTCAACGATAATATCGTGCGCCCCGTTGTTGATTTTGAGAATGTCGTTGTTGTAGCTGTCGTGGAGAACGTTATCGCGGAGTGTAACCAGACTGCCCCCCAGTCCATCATCCAACACATCTTGAATCTGGATAATGTATCGCCCGGCCCCTGGGCCTGTATGGGCTATATCAAACCCGCTAATGGTCACATTGCGGCAGAAGAAGCAGGTGATCACGCTGCCCGCGTATCGCAGCTGCGCCTGGTATGGCAGCACCGATTGGATAAGCAACCCTTTGGTGAACTGGCGGCGAATTTCGATTTGGCCGGTATACGTGCCTGGCTGCACTAAAATTGTGGCGCCATCCGGCACGGCCGTTTCCGCAAAACCAATTGTCGCCCACGGCGATGATTCCGAGCCGACGCCGGAAACATCGCTGCCGTTTGTGGCCACGTAAAAGATGTTAGACGGCCGTGTCACCATCGGCAAAAAGATAGGCGTGGGTGTCGGCACGGCCGTTGGCCCTTCCGTCGGCTGCGCGTTCGGCTGCGCAGTCGGCAATTCTATTGGCTGGGCACTCACCTGCTGGCTGCTGATTTGCTGGCTGCTCATCTGGGGAACCGTCATGCAGCTTAACATAAAACACGCCACGATTCCCAAAAGAATAAATCGATTCATTGGAGGTTTCATCTCACGTTACCATTACTGCTGCTCACGCCCAGGGGCCATGAGCCTGCTTACCCAATATCTAAACCAGAAAAATCCTAACTGGCAACGATTGGCAGGTCAACAAGTCCAGGAATTTTCTAATCTCCCAATCCCCAGGAAATGGCCATCATTCAGGTCGCAGCAGCGAATCGTACAACGCCCGCAGCGTGTCAGCGACGCTTTCCAGACCGAATTCCGCCGCCATTTTTTGCCGGGCTTGCCGGCCAAGCGCTGCACGCGCCGCCTCGTCGCCGAGCAAATGGCGCACGGCCGTTTCCAGATCAGCCGTCGAATCCGGCGGAATGAGCCAGCCGGAACGGCCGTGCGCCACCACATCCGGCGCGCCGCCAACGGCCGTTACCACACACGCCACCCCGGCGGCCATCGCCTCCAGCAAAGAATTAGACAGCCCCTCAGTGGCCGAAGGCAGTACAAACAAATCGGCCGTTTGTAGATATGAGGTTACATCGTCCACCCGGCCGCCGAACAAAACTCCCGCCCCAGCCTGCGCCTTCAATGCCGCCGCTTCAGGTCCGTCGCCCAGGAGCAGCAGCACGGCCGTGGGGAATTGTTGACGCACGCTGGGCCAGAGAGCAACCAGCTGATCCACCCGCTTTTCAGCGGCCAACCGGCCGGTAAACAACGCCAGCGGACCATCGGGCAAACCCAACTCGCGCCGTTTGGCGGCTTTTGCCACCGCGTCCAGAGGCCGAAACCGGGTCAGATCAACTCCGTTGGGGATGAAAAACCGGCGGTCTGCGGGCACGCCAATGCCGGCCAATTCAGCGTCTATCTCCTGGCTGATGGTGAGAAAGCCGTCAACTTGCCGCCGGTAAGACGCCAGGCGGCGCGTCCCCAACGGCTTCTGCCGCATCCGGGCGATGTCACCCAGCAGCCCGCCGCGCAAAACTTTAGCGACTACGGGTATACCGAGGCGTTTTTTGGCCCACACGGCCGTCGACAGTGGCGAAAACAAACTGTAGGCATGGATCACATCTGGCGGGGAGCGGCGAATTGCCGCATAAGCGGCCAGCGTAAACGCCGAGGCAGCCGTCAGCTTCGGACCCGGGGCAGGCAACCGATGCACAGGAACCCCGTCAATGACTTCAAACGATGGCAGGTCGTCATAGCGGCGCGTCAAAATTCGCACGTCCACACCCCGCGCCTGCAGCAGCGGAGCGACCATCGCCAACTGCCGCTGCGCCCCGCCAACAATCGGGTGATATTCCAAAATTATCATGTCTACACGCAGCCGCGTGGTCATAGGCTTACTCCGGCTGATTTGGGTGCGTGGCGGCGCGCGAGCCGGCGATAAAGAGCCAACTGCTTTTCTACCCAGGCCTCGGCATTGTAAGAATCGATGACTTTTTGACGGGCGGCGCGGCCAAAACAGGGCCATTCAGCGGGCGTTTCCACCAGGCGACGCAGCGCCTGAGCAAACATCTCCGGCTGCTGTGGCGGGAGCAGGATACCCATAGTTTCATCCATCACCTGGGGCACATCGCCAACGGCCGTCACCACGCTGGGTAATCCCGCGGCCATCGCCTCCAGCATCGAGACCGGCAGCCCTTCCCAATGGGCCGCGCTGACGTAAATATCGCTGGCGGCCAGCAGCGCCGGGATATCGTGGCGCAAACCCAGCAGAGAAACTTTACCGGTCAGGCCGAATTGGGTAACGGCCCTGGCCAATTCATCGGCCAGCGGACCCTGACCGGCGATGAGCAGCCGGGTTTGCGGGCAGGCGCGGTGAACATCGGCAAAAGCAGTCACGAGATCGAGAAACCCTTTTTGCGGGCGAAGTCGGCCAATCGCCAGCAGGATAACGGCCGTGGGATCATCCACAAGCGTCGCGCGTAAACGGTCGCGCTCATCGGCCGGCAGAGGGGGCGGCAGCGACACGGCGTTGGGCAGCACAACCATGTTGTCCAGACCCAATCGCTCCTGGTGGGTCGCGGCCACTTCCCAACCCACGCCAATGACTTGATCGGTCAGATGCGTGAGAACCCAATCTTCTAAACGGCCGTGATACAAATGGTCCTGGCTGAATAATTTCGTATTGTGCAGCGTGGTAACCACCGGCGTGCCTGTCAGGCGGCCGACAAAGCCGCCTAAAATATTGGCTGCCGTGAGATGGGTATGGATCACATCAAACCGCTCCTGGCGCACCAGCCGCCACAAATTATAAAAACGAACCGGATTGACTAATTTTTTGCTGTGCAGGGGAATCACCCGCGCTCCGGCAGCTTCGATAGCTTCTTGCATCGCCGGCACATTGCGCTGCAAAGAAGCCACCGTCAATTTTTCCGGGTGATGGCTCAGTTCTTGGGCAAAGGTAACGATTAATTTTTCCGCGCCCCCAACCCGCAAGCCGTCTACCAGATGAAGGATAGACAGCGCGGCAGGAGCCTGATTGGATTCAGAAATACTCATGAGCCATTTGTGTCGATGGAGGGCGTAGTGGGCAGAGGCGGCAAATGGCGACGCGACCATTCATACTGCGCCACGTTGGGCAGCGAAAAACCAATACCCAGGAACAGCCAAAAGTAGCGCGCATAGGCCAGATGCAAAAAGATGGAACCAACCAGATAACCAATCAAGGCAATCCCAAAAGCGACGGCCAGATGTGAATAATCGGTGAGTCCGGCCGTTTTGAAGGTTTTGTTGGCCTGAAAAATGCCCTGGAACAAAAACCACAAAATTGCGCCAAAAGAAACCAGGCCAATCAGGCCGGACTCGGCGGCAATTTCCAGGTAGAGACTGTGGGCAGAACGCGCATCCAGGCGGGGGTCCAACCCCAGGTTTTGCGAATAGGCCTGATAGTTCGAATTGTAATTCGCCAGCCCGACGCCCTGAATGGGATGGTCGAGAAACATTTGCCAGGCGACGGTGGTTTCGCTAAGGCGGCCGCGAAAGGAAACTTCGGTGGTAACGGCCGTATCGCTGCCCGCCCCCACCAGACTCCCCAACGTGCCAATCCGGTCGGTATACTGCGCCGGTAAAAACTGCCACACCACCAGCGCAAATGCAGCCAATGCGACCAACAGCCACGGGTTCAACTTCATGCGCAGCAGCATCAAAACCACTACCACGACCAACGCCAAAAAACCGCCGCGAGAGTAGGTAAACACAATCGACAAAACAGTCACCAGGAGCGTCCAGCCGGCGAGCAAACGCAGCAGACGGGACGACTCGTGCCACAGCCGGTCGATGGCCAGGGGCACAAGAGGCACCAGCACCAGGGCATAAAAATTGCTCGATAGGGGTCCGGCGATGCGAAAATCGTTCGTTTCGCCGATAATTTGCTGCACTTCCGCCAGGGCAAAACCGCCGTACATATTGGTGAAGGTGCCGGTTAACTGTTGGTAGGTGGTGATGGTTGCCAGGAACATGCCGGCCGCCAGCAGCGCCCAGATCGCCCGCCGGAGCGTTATGCCGTCCTGCAAAATCATCACTACGACAATGGCAATCAGGCCGTCTTTGACATAGCTTTGCAGCGCATCGGCGGCATCCGAAAAGCTGCTGGCGTAGAGCAGAGAGCCAAATCCCACCAGCGCATAAATGCCGAGGAGCACGGCCGTTTTTGTCCAGGGCGCCGGTTTCTTTTGCAACAGCAGCCAGCGGGCAAACACCACCAGCAGCAGCATCGGTACAAATAATTTGGCTACCGAAGGCGCGCCATGATATTGAACCAGCACGTCGGACAACCGCGTGTAGGTCAGCACCACCAGCACCAACAAGCCAAACTCAATATAAAAAAGGGTCAGCACGCCAACCGCCAGTCCGGCAAGCCCGGCCACAATGTACAATGGCTGACCGACCAGACCGGTAAGACCGCCCAGGATCAGGCCAACCATCACGGCCAGCCCGACAAAAGCAGCGATTATCCATTCCTTGCTCAACTGAAAACGAGAAAGAATCATGCGCCAACGACTCCTTCGGCGGATTTGCGGCGGCTGAAGGCGGTTCGCAGGCTGACCACCGCCTGCAGAATGACTTCGCGCTGCCAGAACCACATGATGCCGCCATAGATCAATGCGCCAGCGGCAACGCCGGCCATAAGCTGCCAGATTGGGGCCAGCGCGACCAGCTGATCAACCAGAACCCGCACCACAACGGCCATCACGCCGCCAGCAATGACAGACGGCAAAAAGGTTCTAAACAAAACCCGCAGCGGCGTGTTTAGCATCCGGGCGGCGACAACCAGCGTAATTGCACCGGTGATCAGGGCCACGACGACTTGCATCCAGGCAACGGCCGTAATGCTGCCGACCACAACCGCCGCCCACCACAATGAGGGGGTCAGTAAAACGGCCGTAACCAGCGACAGCTTCGTCAAAATATCGGGGCGGCCTTGCGCTTTATACACATCGCCAATGTTGAAGGTTATCGACCGGATGAGCGTATAAAGGGCGATAGCCGAAAGAACAGGAATGGCTTCCGCCCACTTGTCGGTGAAAAAGGTGAGAACGAGCGGCCGGGAAACGGTCGCCAGACCAAAAGCCACCGGCACGGTAATCATGGACATATAGCGCATCGTCACCAGAAAGCCCTGGCTCAAAGCGGCCATATCATCACGAATTTTGGCATAGGCCGGAAAAATCACCTGCCCGGCATTGGCGCAAAAATCTTTCACCAACAGTTCGGGAATACGAAAAGCAAGCGTGTAAACGCCCAGCGCCGCCGCGCCAAGCACGCGCCCGATAACCAGATAATCGACCTGATTGATAAAGGTTCCCAGGCCATTGACGGCGACAATATTTGTGCCGTAACCCAGCAGCGGACGGGCGTACTGCCGATCAAACTGCCATGCCGGCCGCCAGGGCATCACCCACCACAGGGCCACAACGGCCAACGACGCGCCGGCTACCTGAGCAACGACCAGACTCCATGCCCCCATGCCCAACAGCGCCAGGGCGATAGAAATAACGCCTTTGCCAAACGATTTGGTCACGTCGGGGATAAATTTGCGTTTGAAGGTGAGGTTTTTGCGCAAGAGTGAGCTGTGGATATTGCCAACGGCCGTAATCGGAAAAGACAACCCTAAAAATCGAGTCAGCGGCACGATGCGGGGGTCGTTAAAGAACATGGCCGCCAGCGGCGCAACCAGCCACGTCAGGCCAAACAGCACAATGCCTGTGGCGATATTGAGCCAAAACGCCGTATTGAGCACTTTGGGATCGTCACGGTGATAGATAACCGCCGCGCCGATGCCCAAATCGTTGAGAACATCTAAAAAGCTGATGACGATCAGCGCGTACCCGGCCAGACCAAAATCCTCCTGCGCCAGAAGGCGAGCCAGAATAATGGTGCTGATGAAGACCAGGATTTTCCCGCTGTAAGTAGCGGCATAGAGCCAAAACGTGCCGTGCAGCGTGGCGCGCACGAGGTTTTGGTTATCTTGAGAGGTAGGCGGCAAGGATGAGGTCATGGGTAAAGCGTGATTTATCCAAGATAGGCCCGCTCGCCAGGATCAGACCTATCTGAAATCCTTTAGCTAATAGCCCAACGGCTTTATTAGGCGGCAGGCGTTTCTGCCAGAGGCGCGTCTGGTTCAGTTTGCGCCTGTTTATCCACGATGGTGACGTACAAAATAGCCAAAACCGCGCCAACCGCCAGACCTAAAATACCGGCGACCAGGGCATCACGCAGCGGCGTGGGGCTGATGGGACCTTTGGGCACACTGGGCGGATCGAGCGGGTTGACGGCGTACAGGAAATACAATCCTTCGATGTATTCTGTGGCGCGTTCGCCTACGGCCGTTGTCAGAGCCATCGCCTGGGAAGGGTCGCCGCCTTCAACGGAAACCTGAATCACGCTGGCTTCCGGCAAGCTGACGGCCGTTACCCGATAATCGCCCATCGTCTCGGATGTTTCGCCCAACGACGCAATCGCTTCAGACAAAATTCGGCTGCTGCCAAACACTTCCGCGTAGGTGGTGATGATCGACCGCCGGTCTAATGTGTCCAGGCTGCGAAAATAATCCGTCTGGTTGGACATGATCACTTCTTGCGGGCTGACAATGTACCGCGCCGTGGTCCGATAAACACGCGGCGAGACGGAAGCTAAAATAAGAACAGCGGCTACTGCCGCAACGGCCGTTAAAACAATTATCCACCATCCCCGCCGAATAATTCGCCAATATGTGTTGATTTGTGTCACCGCGTATACTCCCAAAATAAAGTTATTTCATCAGGTCAAATTATCGGTTTAGGCTGCGCGGCCCACTGGTGAGAAATCCCAAGTGCGGGGGCATTGCGCCTGTCCTCAATTCACCTGCAAATCCGAAATGGCTGCCAAAACGTGGCCGCGAACCGCCGCCCCAACGTAGTTCCAATTGTATCGCTGTGTGAACAACTCATACCCCTGCGCCCCAAAGGTTTCGCACGCTTCAGGATTTTCCGACAAAGTTTTCAGGGCGGCTGTTAATTCGGGCACATTGTTTGGCGATACAAGGTAGCCATTGTAACCCGTTTTCACAAAATCAGGAATTGCGCCCACATTGGTAGCCACGATGGGCAACCGATGCGCCATCGCCTCCACAAAAGCAACGCCAAAAGGTTCCAACTGGGTAGGCAAACAAAAGATAGATGCTTCCTGGTAATACTGACTGACTTCGTTCACCGGCACCGGGCCTAACACCCGGCAGTTCGGCACGTTCAGGTCGGGCGCAGCGCCGACGATGGTCAAACGGGCGTTGGGGCTGCTTTTTTGCAATTCCATGAAGGCTTGCACCAGATCAGGGCCGCCCTTGCGTTCCCAATCTATGCCGACAAAAAGGATGTGCGGCTCCTGGTAACGGCCGTTCTTCGCCTCTTCTCGCAGCGCCGCCGGCTGTGGCCGGACATTCACCCCAACATACACGCAAACGGCCCGTTCAGCCGCCAGACCATAGTGGTCTACCAGCGAACGGGAAATGTTACTGCTGCGTGTAAAAACCAGCGCTGCCTGATGGTAGAGCTGGCGCTCTTCAGCCACCCAGGCCTCATTATTCAGGCGGTTCCTGTCGAAATGGGCGTAATCAAGATTTGCCAGATGGGTGTGGTCGGTATACACAAAATGAGGGCAGATATCTGTTTGCAAAGCCAGCATGGATTGCAGTTGGAAAGAAAAAGCATACGCGCCTTCTTGCTGGCGCATTTTTTGCGCCAGCACACGGCGCGCATGGGTCATGAGATAGCTTGTACCCCAAAAGGCCTGGCCGATGGTGCGGTAGCCGCGCAAGATGTCACGGCCGTAAGCGCGCACCATCGCCACGCCATTGGCCGCCACCAGACCAGGGCTACCTTTTAAAAGGGTGGTGACATCATAAGTATCGACTTGAAATTCCGGAAAAGCATTCGCCAGCATCTGGGCGACGCTGTCACCTACCGGAGCCTTAGGAAACATCCGGGCAAAAGCAATTTTGTGGGCCATGTTGTGAGCAGCGGTCAATAAGCGCCTCGTTGGGATACGACGGCCGTCGCCGTATGGATCAAAATCAAAAAGTCCAGCCAGAGACATTGGCGTTCAATGTAGGCAATATCCAACCGCACGCGCTCATCAAACTCCATCGAACCACGCCCGATCACCTGCCACAGGCCGGTTACGCCGGGCAGCACATCCAGACGTTCCGTTTGCCACAAGGCATACGTCTCTGGTTTAAAGGATGTCGGCCGTGGTCCAACAATGCTCATTTCACCGCGGATGACGTTTAACAACTGCGGCAGCTCGTCCAGGCTCGTCTTGCGCAAAATCCGACCGACCCGTGTAATTCTGGGGTCAGAGGTTATTTTAAAATCCGGCCATTGCAGCTCATTCAGGTGCATCAAATCTTGTTTGATTTGTTCTGCGTTGGGCACCATTGTACGGAATTTGTAGATTTGGAACCGATTGCCATCTTTCCCGGTACGCCATTGTTTAAAGAAAACAGGACCGCCCGGGCTGTCGAGTTTAACCAACAAACCGCAAATACCAATGATCATTAACCAGACTGGCATGGACAAAAAAACCAGCGTTAAATCCATAACCCGTTTCATAAAAAGGTAGCTCTGCCCCTGAAAAAGCGCTTTCTCAGACGAGATATTCATCCACCAAGAGTTGGGGTACTCCTGCGCGATAGCGTGGCGCAGCATATAGGCAGCAGATCGCTCAAAATCTTGCCGTGGGCTATCCTGGTCAAAAAGCGCTTCGTAATCAAGATGGTAACTCATGAAATTAATCCTTTACGTTAAACTGCCCAAGGAAATTATGATTTGCAGTTGATACATGATTGGAGCAGATGCCTGGTCGAGTAATTTTGCGTGATTACTCACTTTATTAGTCGTATAGCAGCCCTGAAAGTAACGGGTCACTTTCATATTCCAGGCAAAGTCACCTGTTTAGCGTAATGTCCGGGTTTTTCCGGTTGCGGGGCAAGCCGGTTCAATTGACAAACATCGGCAAAGGTGTGAGTGCGGTGTGAGTGGTATGTTGCAATTTGGCGTGAAGCAGCCATAGCTAAATCGATTAACCGATGGCGTTGGATGACGGTAATAGGGTTTGCACAAATTTATTATCTTGAACAGTGCCATCTAAAGTAACGGCCGTGCGTTCTAACAACTTGTTAAATGTCAGCCCATCTTGGGGAAAGGAGGCGACGGCGCAGGTTGGTCTAAAGCCATACTCAATCGCCAGGGCTTGGGCCAGGGCATCGGCTAACTGGGTAGCATCGTCAACGGCCGTTTCCGGGCACACAATGGCATACCGATTGCCACGCCGTTCAATAAACAGCTTATCACCCGGGCGAAGATGACGGGTAATCGATTGATGCAAGGCAGTCGGCAGGCGGGCATCATGCGCTCGCTGCGCGGCTTCGCCGTCTGAAGCCGCCAGATTCTGCGAGGCCAAATAAGGAAACGTTTGGAAAAGGATCAGGCTTAACGGCCGTTCATACCGCCGGCTCACGACCATTTCTTGCCGAATAAGACGAACGCCGGTTTCAGAGTCCAGCGCTGGGGGAACGGCCGTGTCGTAGCCCTCGGCCCGTACCTGACTCTGCAAAATTCCCAAATCAAGCGACACTTCATAAGATAAATAAGTGATCATCACTAAAAAGAAAAGTTCGACCAAATATATTCCCCAGGTCGACCAAACCGGTCCATGATTCCATCCGGTGAAAACCTTAAATAACACAAGAAGCACGACTCCCGCGCCAAGGACAAACCAACCAGAAATCCGCTGCAAGCCAGGGGCCAACACCAAAATGACCGCCATCGCGCCAAACACCAGCATATCTAGCACCCAATAGGCAGGCAGCGCCACCGACGACAACAACGCCCCAAACAGAAGAAAGAAAACAAAACAAGCAAATAGAGCGGCAATTTTAAGGCGTAGACGCACGGCTTCCTCCCCTCTGAAGCAGCCCCTGAACTTGGAAAATGGCAGCCGACGGCCGTCCTATAACAAACTCCCAATCCCTCAAGCTGGCTACCTCACTACCTGCTAATAACGCCATTACTTTTTACTTCCGTACCAACGATGACACAGCGTTGCGTCTGAAACCTTTACGATAAAAATCAGCCACGAGAAGGCTTGATACAACGAACAAGCCAATTTTCTGGTTCGACTAACTTTTCCAACAACAATTTTGCGCAGTGGGATGACAACAACTTTAGTGTAGTAAATCCAGTCCCACCTGTCTATCAATTTTAAAGAATTACAAATCTACTGCTTTGTAAGGTAAGCTTTTTGAGTTATATGCCGCGTAGCCGCAGTAAGGCTGCCGTGGCTACAAATTCCACACGCAGAACTTGGAATTATTTTTGTAACAAAGTACGACTCGTTAATTCAGGCTTGTTAGTCGATGGCCTATTCCCAAATAAGCTGGCGGATTCCCGATTAGTCCAATCTTCAAAATTGGCCAGATTCCGGCAGAAAAAAACGAATGCTGACCAAACACCAACCAACGACGTGCCGCCAACAGGCAAATTGCATTGAAACCGTAACTGCTTTGGTTTCTTTGGCAAAACCGCAGAGCCTGATTTGGGATCTTTACAGGTACTTACAGTCAATTATATGAGAATCGGTTACGGTTTTGGTTAAGGTAATCTATCGCCGATTAAAATCACGTCTATAATTCTGCCCATGAAAAGAGATCGTCTCGCCTTTCTCTTACTTTCAGCCGTTGGGGGAATGATTGCCGGGCTGCTTATTTTGCTTGCGCCAGCGTATGCCCAAACCACATCAGTTGGCGTTGCGCAGCCGCCAGATTCGCCAACCAACACGCCCAGCCCTGAAGAGGCGGCGGGAAAACTGGACCCCGCGCTAAGTGAAATCCTCACGGCCGTTCCACCGCCATCCACCGCCCGCTACATCGTCTACCTGAACGAAACCACCGATCTCAACGCTCTGGAAACCCTGCCCACCAGCGATGACCGCCACAATGCCCTGGTGCAAACGCTGCAACAAACGGCCGTCGCCTCCCAGGCTCCCTTACGCGCCAAACTCGCCGCCATGCAAACCAACGGCCGTATCACCACTTTTCAGCCCTTGTGGATCATCAACGCCATCGCCGTCACCGGTCAGCCTGAAAGCGTTTACGAACTCGCCCAAGACCCGGCCGTAAAAGAAATTTTGCTCGACAACGGCCGTCCCCTCACCCCACCACCCACCACCGACGACGAAGCCCTGCTGACACGCGCCCTGCCAGCCGCCGCGCCCACCGGAGCAATCTCCCCGTGGGGCATCAATAAGATACAGGCCCCTTACGTCTGGCACGCCCTGGGCGTCAGCGGCCAGGGCGTTGCCGTGGCCATCATGGATACCGGCGTCGATTGGCAGCACCCCGATTTGCTGCCCAATTACCGCGGCAATCTGGGCGGCGGCGCGTTTAACCATGAAGGCAACTGGTTCAACACCGTCCATCCCACCGACACCGTTCCCATCGACTGGTATGGCCACGGAACCCATGTCGCCGGCACGGCCGTAGGCCAAAACGGTCTGGGCGTAGCGCCCGGCGCAGCCTGGATAGCCGTCAACATCCTGGCCGATGATGGTTTCATTTACGACAGCGCTGTCCATCTGGGCTTTCAATGGCTGCTGGCCCCTGCCGGCGACACCAGCCTGGCCCCGGACATCATCAACGGGTCCTGGGGCGGTTCCGGCTGGCTGACAACTTTCTTGCCGGACATTACGGCCGTGCAGGCGGCCGGAATCATCACCATTTTTGCCGCGGGCAACAATGGGCCGGAACCGGAGACCATTTTGTCGCCTGCCAGCTTGCCCGGTGTGCTGGCAGTTGGGGCCAGCGACCCGCATGGACCGCCTGCCTGGTTTTCCTCACGCGGGCCATCTTTGCTAACGCCAGAAACCAAACCGACCCTGATAGCTCCAGGAGCGCGCATTTTATCCGCCATGCCCGGGGGCAGCTACGCCTACCTCAATGGCACCTCGATGGCCACACCGCACACAACCGGCGCTGCCGCCTTGCTTTTGTCGGCCAACCCCAGTCTGACCCGCGCCCAACTGACGCGCATCCTCACGGAAACGGCCGTTCCCGTGTCCCCAGACGCCCCCAACCAACTCTCCGGCTGGGGCTTGCTCAATGCCTACGCCGCCGTCAGCGCCCAGGCCGCCCACGGAACTGTAACCGGTCAACTACGCGACCATGGCGCGCCTCTGGCGGGCGTCGTCGTCACCATTACCACGCCCACGGCCGTGCCTCTAACCTATACCACCGGGTTAGACGGCCGTTTCACCGCCGCCTTGCGCGCAGGCAGCTACCGGCTGGACATTGCGCCGTTTGGCTTTTACCCAACCGGCAATGGGTATCTGGTGATGCAAAACGGCCAGACTGTTACCCAGGATTTCGATCTGGTACGGCCGTCGTCGGGCAGGCTGGCGCTGTCCATCTTCGACGACGCGGGGCAAACGCCACTCACCGCGACGGTGACTATTTCCGGCACGCCCATCCTCTTGGCGACAGATTTGCGGGGGGAAACGGCCGTTACCCTGCCCATCGGCCGCTACACCCTACACATCAACCGCGCCGGGTACGAACGCGCCCAGAAAGAAGTAACCATCAGCGCCAACACAACCACGAATCTGGCTGTTTATCTTCAACCCGGCCCCAATATCATACTCGTTGACAGCGGGCACTGGTATTACCGCAGCCAGGCGGGATTCTACAAGGCCAGCCTGGATAATCTGGGGTATGCCTACGATTATTGGCCCATTTACTCCCCCTTCACCCCCGGCATCCCTTCCGCACAAGACCTCGCCGATTACGATATCGTTATCTGGTCCGCGCCCGACGATTCACCCGGGTATATCGCGGCCGGCGAAACCATCACCAACTTCCTGGGAACCGGCGGTTCCATGCTAATTAGCGGGCAAAACGTGGGCTACTACGACGGCGTGGGCATGTTTACCGAAATCTGGTGGGCCGATCTTTTGCAGGCCCGCTTCCAGGGCAAAACGCCCTCCACGCAAATGATTACCGGGGCAGCAAGCACGGTTTACGAGGGGCTATCATTCACGCTAAACGGCGGCAGCAGCGCCAATAATCAGGGCGATGTGGATCAGGTCATGCCTGCCCCCTATGCTTTGTCCGAAAAGATTTTTAATGCCCCCAACGGCCTGGCCGAAGGACTACAAGCCGACCAATGCCGAAATTACCACTTATCCTATTTTAGTTTTGGTCTGGAGGGCGTTTCGCAGCAAGCGGACCGCGATGCGCTGCTGGCGCGAACATTTGCCTTCTTTCAAACGCCGCCAACCGAATATGGCCTGAATTGGGAACATGCAGCCATCAACGATTTTAGCCCGGCCGACAGCGACCTGACGTACCCGCTTACGCTGCGCAACCTGAGCGAATTGCTCACCGACACCATTTCCCTGCGGCTGGTTAATGCGCCCTGGCCGGTGGATATTTCAGACAGCAGCCTGACGATTGGGCCGTGCGAAACGGCCGTTATCACCATGACCATGCGCATTCCGGCCGATGCGCCCAAGGATGGCGTGTATGAATGGGGAATTACGGCCGTCTCGCACAACTCCGCCACCACCAGCGCCACCCTGCCCATCCGCTTAAAAGTCCCCGGCGACATCCTGTTGGTAGATGATGACCGCTGGTTTAACCAGGAAGCCCTGTACCGCACAGCGCTCACGCAGGCCGGTTTCACCTTCGACGAGTGGACGGTGGGCTGGGATGGCGAAGTGCGCGGCAGTCCTTCCCAGGCGCTCCTGGATGCCTATGAGTATGTGATCTGGTACACAGGCTACGACTGGTACGAACCTGTCTCGAACCTCGAAACCGCCCGCCTGACGGCTTATCTGGCCCAGGGCGGCCGGTTGTTCCTGAGCAGTCAGGACTTTTTAGATGCGCACAGAGGAACGCCGCTTGCCCGCCAATATCTGGGCATCGCCAATTACCGCAGCTATATGAACCCAACGCAAGCCTATCGCGCTGACACCAATCTGCCGCCCGCTGCC
>JAKQCM010000135.1 GCA_029559155.1 Chloroflexota bacterium | reverse complement strand
TTTAGGAACGGCTCAGGAGGCTTTAGGAACGGCTCAGGAGGCTTTAGGAACGGCTCAGGAGGCTTTAGGAACGGCTCAGGAGGCTGGAAACCGCTTAAATCTCCAATCTCCAATCTCCAATCTCCAGTCTCTAGTCTCCAATCTCCCCTTCCTACAGCGCCTCCGGCCAGTCGGCGTTGGGGCGCTGGTCGCGGCAGAGGTCCAGGAGACGGGAAATCAGGTCGTGGCGTTCGCAATAGAGAATGATTTCCTGGGCCATCTCTTGTTTGGTGATGTTGGGCAGATTGTCCTTATCGATGCCCAGATCGAAGCAGAGGCTTTCCAGCTCGGTCTTGTTGAAATACCGCATCATCAGTTCGCGCAGGCGGATGCGGTTTTGCAGCAGTGTGTCGGCCTGCTCTTCCTGAAGAACGGCCGTATAAAACGCCGCCACCGCCAGTTTCCGGGTCGAGACGCTGTTGCGCTGCTCCATGCCCATCTCCGCCAGGGTGCGGTCGTGGCCTTCGGGGATGAAGATGGCGTCCCAGCCGAAAATCTGCTGGCCGCGCGGCTCCGGGGCGATGGTTCCGGCCAACTGTCCGGCAAACACGGCCACGCGGTCGTCGGCGGCGTGGTAGGCGAGCTTGGTAACGGCCGTGGCCGACCGGTCCGGGAACGTATCCAACATTTTGCAAATCCCGGCCGCGCCGACGCCATCCATAAACAGCCCGGCGGCGTTGCCCGGCAGATTCTTCCAGGCGCGAATCGTCAGGTTGGTTTGTTCGACCAAAAACGGCAGGTAGGGCAGCTTGGGCTTAATCGCTTCCATCTTGCGCCGGATGAGGATGTCCAGGTCGGTGGTCACCACGTCTTCGACGTGATGGCGGAACCAGAACAGATCGGCGTATTTGCCCAGCAAAAACTGGTAATCGTTGAATTTATTCTCCGATGCGGTCACAAAATACAGGCGTTCGATTCGTTCGCGGCTCATGTTGTGCTATGGCTACTGTCAGAAATGCGTCCAATCACGTTAACTAACAGGTTCGACAAAAATATGCGCCTGGAAACCGAGGCGATGGAACAATTTCTGACAGTCCTCCCAGGTTAAACCAAAAGCGCGGACATCGGCCAGGCCCAATTGGCCAATTATTTCCGGCAAGACCAGACTGTCTTGGGGATCAATGTCCCCGTCTAGCATCGCTTCTTCAGCCCAGTCTACTAAGGCCTCCAGGCTCATCTGGCCTTGTAAATAATGGCTCAGCGTATCGGCAACAACTTGGCGGGTAATTTGTGTGGTCATCAATCACTCCACTTTTTATAAACGGCGATGGCCCTTATCTATTGGATATTTCTCATGAATTTCGACCAGCCTGCCGGTTTGGTCATAAATTTCTTGCCAGAATCTTGTCGTTTCTTCCACATCATCGACTTGTTTTAGATAACGGGCACGCCAACCATAATGGCCTTTAATTTCTAGTGTATATATCCGGCCCCCATCAGGCAACGTTTGCCACGATCCATATTTGCGTTCATTCTTATGTCGTTTGGCTTCCATGTCCATGAGCTATTTTAACATAGAAAGGCGTTATTTTTGCAGACGCCAATCCAGGGCGGTGTGGCGCTCTGTGGTTTTGTCGTTCTTGACGGCGATGGCGATGGCCCGGCGCGTGCCCACCAGGATGGCCAGCTTTTTGGCGCGGGTAACGGCCGTATACAGCAAATTGCGCTGCAGCATCATGTAATGCTGCGTCAGCACCGGCACCACCACACACGGATACTCCGCGCCCTGGCTCTTGTGCACGGAGATGGCGAAGGCGTGGACCAGTTCG
>JAKQCM010000131.1 GCA_029559155.1 Chloroflexota bacterium | reverse complement strand
TGGGGCGGCCGGTCATTTCCGGCGATTCCGCAGTGGTGCGTGAGGCGCTGACCGACCGGGAGCACATCTATCTGGTGGCGCGCAATGACCCGACGGCGCTGGCCACTGGACTTTTGGACCTGAAACAGCGCCCAGCGCAGCGGGAACAGATGGCTCAGGCCGGTTATGCGCGGTATCTGGCCGGGAACTGCCCGGCGGCGATTGGGCGGCAGGCGGCGGCGGCGCTGGTTTCCTTGCTGCCGCCGGCTAAAACGGAGGCGCGGTGATAGGTGAAAGGGCAACGGCCGTCAGCATCATCATCCCCAGCCTCAACTCCCCACTCATCGATCAGGTGACGGCGGCCATCGTTGGCCAGGAACAGGCCGAGGTGATCCGCGAAATTGTGGTCGTGGGCAAAGATGAGGCCGGATTGCTGCCGGTGGGCGGCCGGGTGCGGCTGTTGGACACCGGGCAGCCGGTTCCGCCGGGCACGGCGCGTAATTTGGGCATCCGGGCAGCCACGGCCGATTTGCTCATCTTTTTGGACAGCGATTGTTTGCCGCAGCCGGGCTGGCTGGCGGCGCATCTGGCGGCGCACCAGGCCGGGCACGCTGTGGTGGGCGGCGGTGTGCTGCCGGATGGCGAGAATTATTGGGCGCTCAGTTACAATTTGACCATGTTCCACGAGTATTTCAGCACGGCGATGGCCGGCAAACGGCCGTTGCTGCCCACGCTCAACCTCTCCGTCGAACGGCGGGTGATTGACGCAGTGGGCCTGCTAAACGAGGCGCTGCCCCGCAGCCAGGACCTGGATTGGACCACGCGCATGAATCAGGCCGGGTTTTCGCCCTATTTTTGGCCGGAGGCGGCCATCCAGCACCGGCATAATCGCACCACGGCGGGCAAAGTGTGGCAAGATTGCGCCCGGTCGGGGCATTTTGCGCGGCAGGCGCGGCTGGCCCATCGGGAAACATTGGGCACGCCGCTGTGGCTGCGCTGGCGCTGGCTGGTGCTGCTGCTTTCGCCGCTCATTGCCGCAGCAGTGACGGGGAAGATTTTGGGGGAACGGCCGTTCATCCTCCGCCGCCACGCCGCCGCCATACCGGCCATCTACCTGAGCAAAATCGCCTGGTGCTGGGGTGCGAGCCGCCGCGAGCCGCCATCATGACCCAACCAACGGTTCTGGCCATCACCCTGAATTGGCGGCAGGCGGAAACGACGCTGGCCTGCGTGCGCGCACTGCAAGCGATGGCCTATCCCAACCTGCGCATTTTGGTCATCGACAACGGGTCGGGCGATGGGTCGGCGGCGCGGCTGGCGGCCGAACTGCCGCCCGAAGTGCGGCTGAGGGCGCTGCCGGAGAACCTGGGATTTGCCGCCGGCAACAACGTAGGCCTGCGAGAAGCCATCGCGCAGGAATTTGAGTTTGCTCTGCTGGTGAACAACGACGCCTTCGCCGCGCCCGATATGCTGGTCCGCCTGCTGGCGGAGACTGCGCCGGATGTGGGCCTGGTTTCACCGAAGATTTTTTATGCGGCGGCGCGGGAGCGGATCTGGTTTGGCGACGGCCGTATGCACCCCATCACCTTGGATTTGCGCGGCACAGGGCGCGGCCAAATGGACGGCCCGGATTGGCGGCACAGCCGCGACGCGGATTATGTGTTGGGAACCTGTTTGTTGGTGAATTTGCAAAAGGTAACGGCCGTTGGCCTGTTGGACGAGCAATTTTTTATGTATTTCGAAGATTTGGATTGGTCGCTGCGCTGGCGGCAGGCGGGGTTTCGGCTGCGGCTGGCGGCGGACGCCCATCTGTACCATGAGGTGGCGTTGAGCAGCGGCGGGTTAGAATCGGCGGCGCGGCGGTATTATCTGGCGCGCAGCGGGGTGATTTTTTGGCGGCGGTATGCGCGCTTGGGACGGCCGTGGGCCATATTTTTGTTCCGGCTGGGCAGCGGCGTGAAGATGGTGGCCAGGTTGCTGCTGCGCGGGGAAACGGCCGTGGCCCGCGCCTATCTGCGCGGGCTGCGTGACGGCTGGCGAGCATCGGCTTAGAATTGCCCAATGGAAACGCGATTAATTATGAGCAAACGATGGCGCAGTTACGCCCCCCTCTTGTTGGCGCTGGGGATCTACCTGGCTTTTCAACTGGTTCTCATGCGCTCGGTGCACATCGCCCAATACGATGAAAGCATCTATCTGGACGTGGCGCGCAACATTCGCCGCACCGGTCTGCCGCTGCGCTCGTTTGGCGCGGAGGGCTTTTTGCTGCTGGACCAGACGCCGCTCTACCCATATTTATTGGGCGGCCTGAGCGCTGTGTTCGGGGATAACGTGCTGTGGCTGCGGTTGGTAACCACGCTGGTCGGCGCGGGAACCATCGTCCTGGCGTATGTCCTGGGGCTGCGGCTGCGCGGGCCGGTGGCCGGGCTGACGGCGGCGCTGCTGCTGGCGGTGAATCCGTTTTTTTTGCTCTATGCGTTTTTTGTGCGCATGGAAGTGTTTATGTGCTTTTTCTTGCTGCTGGCGGTGTGGCTGCTGTGGCGCTGGGAGGAAACGGAGCGGCGGGCGTTTTTGGCCTGGGCCGGTGTGGTGGTGGCGACGGCCGTTCTCTTCAAAGTGGTGGCCGTTTTCTTTTGCGCGGCGGCGGTGGTTTATGGTTTCTGGCGAGCGGCGGGGATGCGGCAGCGCATTGTGGCCGCGTTGTGGCTGGGCGCGCCAACGGCCGTGGGGATTGTGTTGTGGCTGAGTATGAGCCTGCTGGAGCCGGAACGCCTGGCCCTGCGAATCGACCGCTGGACCGGCGCGGTGGGCGGAAACAGCCCAATTGTGGACCCGCGCCTGGGGGTGGCGGCCTGGCCCTGGCTGCAAACGGTGGGCGCGAACGTGGTAAGCTGGGGGATGGCGGCTCTGTTTGCTGCCATGCTGGTTTATTTTTTGGCGGTGCGGCGCGGGAAACGGCCGTTGGTCTGGCTGCTGCTGCTTTATCTGGCGTTGACGCTGGGCACGTCGTTGGTGATGCAGCTCAAAGAGCCGCGCCACGTGATTGGGCTGATTCCGGTAACGGCCGTGGCCATTGGCCTGATGGGCGATTGGGACGATTGGTGGGCGCGTTTGTCGCAGCGGTGGTGGGGGCAGGCGTTGGCGGCGGGAACGGCCGTGATCTTCCTCTGGTTCGTATCGCCGCTCCAGTTTCCGGCCGGGCAGCAAACGGCCGCCGACTGGTGGAACCCCATGCTGGCCGACCGCATTTTTTACAGCGACGCCCGCCTAACGCCGATGGCGGAGATCGGAACGTATCTGGCGCAGGCGAGCGCGCCCGGCGAGGTGATTACAGTTGTCCGGCAAGGGCCGGTGGTGGGATACTACGCGGATCGCCCTTATCTTTTTTTGTATACGGAGCCATTCGATAGAAACATGAGCATTTTGCAAGACAGCGAATTTGTCGTGGCCGACAGCCAGGAATTCTGGCAGCAGTCGCCGGAGGAAACGGCGCAGCTTTGGCAATATATTGCCGAGCATTTTGTGGTGGATTATGTGGCGGGGGACGGCACGGCCGTGTACCACCGCCGGAACTGATGATGAACCAGACACCTGATCCCAAACGCTACAGCGCCGTCATTCCCGTTTACAACAGCCAAAAAATCGTCGGCGATACGATTGATCGCACCGCAGCGTTTTTTGAAGCGCACAATCTGGCCTACGAAATTATCCTGGTCAACGATGGCAGCCCGGACAACAGCTGGCAGGTTATCCGCGACAAAGCGCAGGCCATGCCGCACGTGGTAGCGGTGAATTTGCTGCGCAATTATGGGCAGCACACCGCGTTGTACTGCGGTTTCCAGCAAAGCACCGGCGATTACGTCATCACCCTGGACGACGATTTGCAAAATCCGCCCGAAGAGATGCTGCATTTGATTGAAAAAGCGGAGGAAGGGCATGATCTGGTATTCGGCCGTTTTCGCAAAAAAGAACATGATTCGTATCGGCGGGTGGGCAGCCGGTTGATCGGCTACATGAACGAGAAGATTTTCGACAAACCCGACGACCTGGTGCTGACCAATTTCCGCATCATTCGGCGGGATGTGGTGGATCGAATTTGCGGCTACCAGACCAATTACCCGTATATTCCGGGGTTGTCGCTGATGTTTGCCACGAATCCGGCGAATGTATGGGTGGAGCATCAGAAACGGCCGTCAGGCAGCAGCAACTATAACTTCATCAAAATCCTCGAACTCGTCATGCGGATTTTGTTCAATTATTCCTCGTACCCTCTGCGGTTTGTCAGTCTGGCGGGCATGGTAATTTCTCTGCTGAGTTTTTTGTTGGGCATTTACTATTTGATACGCGCTATTTTTATCGGCACCTCCGTGCCCGGCTGGGCAACGCTGATCGTCCTGATGTCCTTTTTTAACGGCCTGAGCCTGCTCATCCTGAGCATGTTGGGCGAATACATCATTCGCCTTTTAAATCAGGTCAGTTCGACCAAGAGCTACTACATTAAAGAGATCGCCCATCATCATGACTGAACACTTTTTTATTATTGGGGCGCAGCGCAGCGGCACAACTTATTTGTACCACCTGCTGGACGAGCACCCGGAAATTTGCATGGCACGGCCGTTGCGCCCGGAGCCAAAATTTTTCTTAAAAAACGAATTGTATGCGCGCGGTCTGGGATACTATGAAACGTGTTATTTTCCAGATTGCGGCCAGGCGCCACTGCGCGGCGAAAAATCGGCCAGTTACATGGAATCGACGCTGGCAGCCGAACGCCTGGCGACCCATTATCCAGAGGCGAAAATTATAATTTTGCTGCGTGATCCGATTGAGCGGGCCATATCAAATTATTGGTTTTCGCGCAATCACGGGCTGGAAACCTGGCCTATTGAAAAGGCCTTCTGGGAAGAATCGAGCCGCGAAACGCCGTATGACCCATCCGTATCGGTGAATCCGTTTCATTATCTGCGGCGCGGGCGTTATATGAATTTTATCGACGTGTATGACCGGCTTTTTCCGCCGGAGCAGATTTGCGGGTTAATTTATGAGCAGTTGTTGGGCAATTTATCCCAGGTGCAGGCGCTTTATCGGTTTTTGGGCGCAGCGGCGACGTTTGCGCCCCGGCAGCTGCATCAGGCCAGCAATGCCAGCCAGCAAGAGGAGTATGCGTTGTCGCCCGATTTGCAGCGCTTTTTGGTGGATTATTTTGCGGAGGCAAACGGCCGTTTAACAGCCCGTTTTGGCTTCGATCTGGCATCATGGTGGCCTTCATGTCAATAACCATTCCCTTCAACCGGCCAAGTCTAACCGGCAACGAATTTGAATACATGCGGCAGGCAATGGGGAACGGCCGTTTGTCCGGCGACGGCCCCTTCACCAAAAAATGCCATGCCTATTTGGAACAGGCGCTGGGCGTGCCGCGTGTATTGCTCACCACTTCCTGCACCCATGCCCTGGAGATGGCCGCCCTGCTGCTCAACATTCAGCCCGGCGACGAGATCATTCTGCCCTCTTTTACCTTTGTCTCCACCGCCAACGCGTTTGTGCTGCGCGGCGCGCAAATCGTCTTTGCCGACATTCGCCCCGACACCCTGAACATGGACGAAACTCAGCTCGAATCCTTGATCACACCGCACACCAAAGCGATTATTCCTGTTCATTACGCCGGGGTGGGCTGCGAAATGGACGCCATTCTGGCGCTGGCGCAGCGGCATGGCATCCAGGTGGTCGAAGACGCCGCCCACGGCCTATTTGGCAAATACAAAGGACGTTATCTGGGCACGTTTGGGGCATTGGCGACGCAAAGTTTCCACGACACCAAAAATTTTACCTGCGGCGAGGGCGGCGCGCTGGTGATCAACGACCCGCAATTTATCGAAGCGGCCGAAATATTCCGCGAAAAGGGGACGGATCGCAGCCGGTTCTTTCGCGGACAGGTCGATAAATATTCCTGGGTATCCTCCGGTTCCAGCTATTTGCCGGCCGATTTGTTGGCCGCGTTTTTGTTGGCGCAGCTAGAGTCTCGCGAGACGATTCAGGCCAAACGGCGCCAGATATGGCATTTTTATGACGAGGCGTTGGCGGATTGGGCGGAAGGGCAGGGAGTGACACGGCCGTATATCCCCCACACCTGCGAACAGGCTTACCACATGTATTATCTGCTCACCCCTTCACTGGCTTACCGCACGGCGCTCATCAATCACCTGAAAACGCACGGCATCCAGAGCGTGTTTCATTATGTGCCGCTGCATCTATCCAAAATGGGGCGCAAAATGGGCGGGCAAGCAGGCGACTGCCCGGTAACAGAGTCGGTGTCTGACCGACTGCTGAGGCTGCCCTTTTTTAATGATTTGACCGAGGGGGAGCAAACGGCCGTCGTCGAAACCATTCGCACATTTAAACCTTCCCCGATAGAACTGGTGTCCGGGTAACGGCCGTGCGCCACAGACCCTATGAACCCCACCCAGCGTCTATTTAGCAACACCGCCCTGGCCTTTGTCACCCGCATCATCGCCAAATTCAGCGACGTGCTGCTGTTCATTATCATCGGCCGCATGATGGGACCGGAGCAAGCCGGCGTTTTTCGCCTGGGCAAAACGTACCTCACACTGGCGCTGGCCTTCTCCGCCTGGGGATTAGACGATCTGCTGGTGCGCGAAGCAGCTCCCCGGCGCAACAGCAGCAATCAATATCTGGTTAATTTTATGGCGCTGCGCCTTGTTCTGGCCCTAGGCGCATTTGTTTTGCTGGCCGTCGGCGTGGTAGGGCTGCCGCTGCCTTACAGCCAGCAAGCCATCGCCGTTATCCTCATCTACAGCCTGGCGATTTTTGCCGAAGCGGCTTACGTACTCTTCGAATCCATCTTCATCGCCTACGAAAAGCTAGGGGTTCCGACACTGGCGGCCGTGGTTAACGGCGGCGTCAAATTATTCGGCGGCGTGCTGCTCCTGCTGGTGACGCAAAATGTGGTCACAACCGCCTGGATCATTCCCATCGGCAGCACCCTGAGTCTGTTCGTTTTTATCCCGGCGCTCATGCGCCTATACCGGACCTTTCCACAAGAACTGCCAACCCGGCTCAGTTTGCGCTTTACGCTGGAGCAACTGCGGCATATTCCCGGCTTTATCATGATCGGCATTTTTTATAACATTAATGCCCAACAAGACACATTCCTGGTCTCGTTGTATCTATCGGAAACGGAACTGGGTTACTACGGCGCGGCGCAAACCTTGTTGATGGGGATTTTGATGTTATCGGCGGCGGTGCGAACGGCCGTGTACCCTCTTATGGCCCGCTACCACACCCACTCACCGGATAAACTTCCCCACTTCTATCGCAAACTCTACCAATATATTACCATCGGCATTTTACCTATCACCGTGGTCATTTGCGTGTTAGCCGGACCCATCATCACGCTCATATTTACAGACTCTTTTGCCCCCGCCGCGCCGGCTCTGGCGTTGATGATTTGGGAGGTCTTTTTCACCTTTCTGCACATCCCCAACGCCCGACTGATGCTGGTAAACAATCGACAAAAACAATTGGGTTGGATAACCGGACTGACCATGCTGGTTAACCTTGGGTTGAATCTATGGCTGCTGCCGCTTTATGGGATTTATGGACCGGCTTTTGCACGGCCGTTAGCCGCCTTCCTCGCTTTCTGGCTCACCAACATCTACGTCCAACGCCACCTGCTGCCCAACAACCTGCTGCCCATCCTCCTGCGACCGATGGTGGCCTCTGGCCTGATGGCTCTTGCCATGTGGCCGCTGCGCCAGCAATTCATTCTCTTACCCGTTCTTGTCGGCGGCCTGGTTTATGGCGGCGTTATCCTCATTACCGGCGCCTTTACTTTGGAAGATCGCCTCTACCTGAAACAACTATTCGCCAGAAATCGACCCATAAACGAGATCGACCCCTAAAACAAACCTGTCAGCCCAAATACCCCGAACAGATCACCCCAAAACAGTCCCTACTCTGGTCTAATACTCCCAATGGATTATCGACAACCCATTGAGTCTTCAGGTATTATCAGTCTGTACTAAGCTTTTCCAAGTAATAAATATGTCGAAAGGAGATGTTACAATGAAAAAACGTGTTATGTTTGTTGTCGTATTAGCCCTGCTGATTGGCCTGTTAAGCTTCGCCACAGCATTTGCGGCCACAACAACTGGTATCGACGTCGTTAACCTGTCGAACAGTGCCGGTTCTGTGGTTGTCACCTTCTATGCTGCTGATGGTTCCTCCCCCGGTTCCGTTTCTGAAAATATCTCAGCATTTGGCGCCGTAAACTTCTACATCCCCAACATCCCGTCCACCACGTTGCCCGCTGGCCAATATTCGGCCGTGGTCAGCTCGGATGTACCGGTTGCCGCAACCGTCGGTCTGACCGACAGCCCGGAAAAATTGGGTGATGACTACGTGGGTACTTCCGTCCCCGCCGCTGAATTGAGCTTCCCCCTGATTTATCGCAACTACGGCAGCTACACCTCGCAATTGGTTGTCCAGAACGCCAACAATAGCGCCCAAACTGTTAACATCCAGTTCTTCAAACAAGGCGTCACGACTCCTGCGGCAACTGATTCGGCCAACATCCAGCCCATGTCCTACGCAGTTTTTGACCTGGCTGACTACGCCGCCTTCGGCAATGATTTTGGTGGCGCAGTTGTGACCGGCTCCGGCCCGTTAGCTGGTACCGCCATTGCTATCCGCGATAAAGGCACCGGCCCGGCCGCCAAAGCGGAACTGACCTACCGCGCCTTCACCGCCGATCAACAAGGCGCTGAAATTTTGCTGCCCTTGTTCTACAACAACTTCAATAAATTCAACTCCGGTATCAATGTCGTCAACCGTGGCGCCGTGGCTACCGATGTAACTGTTGAATATACCAGCTCCAACGGCGTCGCTGGCGGTCCATGGACCACCGCACCGCAGACATTGCAACCCGGACAAATGTACACCTTCTATCAACCGGCTGGTTTGCCAAGCGGCGTCTTCGGTTCGGCCGTCGTTTCTTCCACCGCTGCTGACGTTGCTGTGGTTGTTTCCTCGGCTCGTGTTGATGGCAACGGCAACAATGTTGCCTTCGCTTACGAAGGCGCTGTTTCTTCCGCTGGCAGCTCTTGCGTTGCCTTGCCGGTCGTTCACAACCGCACAAGCTGGAAAACTGGTATCAATATCCTGAACCTCGGCGCATCTGCTTCGTCGGTTACGATTACCTACTCCAGCTCCAACCCGGCCACCCCCGATGCCAGCAAGACCTACTCGGTACCGGCCAATTCTCCTTTAACCATCTACATGCCCACCGATGCGGCCACTGCCTTGGGATTCTACGGCGGCGCTTCCTTGGAAAGCACAAATGGTCAACCCATGTTAGTTCTGGCCTCTAGCGCGAATACGACCGCTGGTATCGCCCGCAACTACGTTGGCGTTAACTACACCTGCCCCTAAAGCTGTTACTCTAACAGCACATTAAAAAACAGCCGGAGCAGCGCTGCTCCGGCTGTTTTTTTGTGACACTCTCCCATTATCAGCTAAAATTGACCTTCTAAAGTAAGCGATCGAAGCTTGCTGAATTGGTAATTTTTATTTGGAGTCAGGCATGTATCAGAAAACCAAATGGATTATTGCTGCTTTATTTGTGTTAGGATTCGTCGCGCTTACGGGGTGCAGCAATGGCGACTCTCCCTCCACAGCAGCGCCCACAGAAATAAGCGCTCCCGCAATTGAGATTACACCGGTATCTGGGGGAACAGACAATTCCGCTTATCCTGGCCTTGAACCGCAAGTGGAATCTCCGGATCCAGGATATCCGGTTATAGAACCGACACAGGTTGTTTTGGAAAACATTCCACAACCTGATCTGCCTTTACAACTAGCGCCATCAGAAACAGGCGCTACGGTGGGTGGGATTGTCGTGGATGCCAAGAGTCAGGAAGCGCCGCCAGAAAGCATTATTTATTTAGGGCGTATGCAATACACAGAGAAAGGTTTCCCCGTGGTAAGCCTGAATCGCCAGGAAGCGCCCTTTGTTATTTTGCCTCAAAACGGGGGCTTTATTTTTGAAAATGTTGAACCGGGCGAGTATTCCCTTGTCTTTGTCACACCAGATTATTCCTTTTTGGTCGCAGATCAAGATGAAGTGACTATTGTTTTCACAGTAGCTGAAGGCGATGTGTTAGACCTGGGAACAATGCTTGTCCAAACTCCTTAGGCGAGGCCAGATGTCTAAATCCGGTGAAGCCCTGCTTCGCGCTCTGAACAGCCTGATGCCCGATTCTCATGAGCGGCTGTTGGAAGCCAAACAAGATCCACTGACTTATCAACAATTTTTCGCCGGCCGCTCGGCAAGGTCTTTTGCCAGTTTTGGTGAGCTAGACCTTACCGGCTGGCATGTGCTGGATGTCGGCTGTGGGCTGGGGGCTAATATTGCCCATTTGTTTGAGCTGGGCGCTGAATCGGTCACAGGACTGGATATTAGTGTGACTCAGGCGCAGTGTACTCAGGAGATGCTGCGCGAGAATCGGCCGGAATTGGCCAAACGCACCCGGTTTATTGGGGCAGATGCGTCTTGTATGCCGTTTGCGGCAAATAGCTTTGATGCTCTGGTGGCCGCTGATACGTTCGAGCATGTGGATGACCTGGAGCCTACTCTGCGTGAGTGCGCCCGTGTGCTGAAGCCCGGTGGATTTTTGTATGCATATTTCCCGCCGTTTTATTCGCCCTGGGGGGCGCATATGGTGAACTGGATTCGCCTTCCCTGGTGCCAGGTTTTCTTTTCTGAGGAAACCGTTTTGAACGTGGCGCGCCAGTTTGAGGCAGAGGGCAAGTCGATTAACAGCCAACTGCCGCCAGAAACGCGCCTGTCGCTTGGTGATGGGGCCATTATTCCTTTTGTAAGCCATCTGACAGTCAAACGTTTTCGGCAGCTTGCTGAAGGGGTTAACGGGTGGCGCATTGTGACAGCGCGCCTGCTACCGCCCAATTGGCGAACGAGTTCTTTTAGTAATAAGGTGATTCAACCTGTTAACCGGCTCCCTGTTGTACAGGAGATGTTTACTGCTAAGGCTGTTTTTGTGATGCAGAAAGACACGGCCGTTTCGTGAGACCCACTATGGCTTCTAATCTAACAAAATCGCTCCGTACACTCTATTACCGTTTTGCCCCGGACCATGTCTGGCATGAAAACTTACCCCTACCCGATAAGCGACTGCGCACCGGCGGCGAAGAATTTCAGGACGACGCCTACTTTTTACAATCGGCGCGTCATGAAGCGCAGCGACTGGTTTCCCATTTTAGCCTTACAGCTGAGGATAACCTGTTAGACGTAGGGTGCGGGTTTGGCCGCCTGGCGATAGGTTTGTTAGACACGCTGCCCAAACTGGCCTATACCGGGCTAGACGTCAATCCGGTAGCCATCGCGTGGTGCCAGCGGCATCTCGAAGCAGTTCATCCTTCTTTCCAATTTGTTCGCCTGGATGTGCAGAACGATCGGTATAACCCTGACGGGCAGGCTCTGGACGGCCGTTTCCGTTTCCCTTTCCACGACAACACCTTCGACGTAGCCTACCTCTACTCTGTTTTTTCGCACATGGTGCAGACCGATGTCGAAATCTACCTGGCTGAACTGCGCCGCGTCTTGAACAAGAACGGCCGTCTCTTCTTCACCGCCTTCGCCGAAAAAGATGTGCCCAACATGACTGTCAACCCGGCCAACTACCGCAACATCGAGTGGAAATCAGCCCTGCACTGCGTCCGATACAACGTAGACTTTTTGCAAGCGCTGCTGGTTCAATGCGGTTTCCAGGTTGATGAATTTGTCTATGAACAAGAAACCAACGGGCAAAGCGCTTTTTATGTGTCCGTGGCTGCCTGATATAGCCGTTTGCCGCCTGACCCACACCCACTGCGCGGCGGTAGCTTGATTCATCTTGCGCCATGAACATTCGCCAGGCCCTGACCGACGGCCGTTCACTCCTCTCTACCTCCCCGACCCCTGACCTGGACGCCCGGCTGCTTTTGCAGCACATCCTCCAGGTTTCCCACAGTTACCTCATCGCCCATGACGATGAGCCGTTAACGGCCGTACAAATCCAACAATTCCGCGCCAGCCTGCAACGCGCCGCCGCCAAAGAACCCATCCCCTACATTTTGGGCCACGCCCCTTTCTACGACCTCGAATTTCTTGTCACGCCAGACGTACTCATTCCCCGACCAGAAACCGAACAGCTTGTGCAAATGGCTCTCTCCTGGGCAAACGGGCGCGGTCCCATCCGCATCGTCGACGTGGGGACCGGCAGCGGCTGCATCGCCATCACCCTGGCCCGACATCTGCCGCAAACGGCCGTTCAGTCCACCGACATTTCTCTGGCGGCGCTGTCGATTGCCCGGCAAAATGCTGTCAGGCTGGCTCCGAGCCGCGTACAATTTCATCACGGCTCACTTCTGGAACCCATCAACCAGCCCATCGACCTGCTCGTCGCCAATCTGCCCTATGTCACAGATGGCGAGTGGACGATGCTTGACGATAGGGTAAAATTACACGAACCGCAAGTTGCCCTGCTCGGGGGGCCAGACGGTTTAGACCTGATCAAACCACTACTGGAGCAGGCCACCACCAAACTTATCCCTGGCGGCATTATGATTTTGGAGATTGGCTGGCGGCAAGGAGCCGCAGCCCAGGCGCTTGCCCAGGCGTGTTTTCCCTCTGCTGAGGTTGAAATTAAAGTTGATTTTGCCGGCCACGATCGATTTGTGGTGGTGCAAACAACAGCGTTCATGGGAGATTAAAGACTGGAGACCGGAACCCGGGGAGCAAGTTCCCCACAAAACCCCCAGGCAACCCGCCTTTTACCGGCGGCTGACCCGGAAGCAATTCAACAGACGGCCGTTTTACTCCAACAAGGCCACCTGGTCGTTTTCCCTACCGACACAGTCTACGGCGTGGGCGTCTACGCCTGGGACGATGCCGCCATTCGCGCCCTCTACCACATCAAACAACGCCCGCTGGACAAAGGCATCCCAATCCTCCTGGCCGATCCCGACGATTTGGACAAAATCGCCGCGCAGATTCCGCCGCTGGCGCGCCAGCACATCGCCCAATTCTGGCCCGGACCGCTCACCATCATCGTGCCCAAACGACCAGATTTACCCGCTTCCCTATCGCCTAACGCAGGTATCGCCCTGCGTATCCCCGACAATGCCGCCGCCCGCTCTCTGATTCGCGCCGCCGGCGGGGCGCTGGCAACCAGCAGCGCCAATCTTTCCGGCCAGCCGCCGGCTCTCAGCGGCCAACAAGCCATGGCCGCCCTGGATGGCCTGGTTTCTATCGTTTTGGATGATGGCCCCAGCCCTGGCGAACGGCCGTCTACCATCATCAGCTATCTGCAAAACCCGCCCGTCATCGTGCGCGAAGGCCCCATTCCTGCTCACCAGCTCCTTTCCCCTGCCCAACCGAGGCAAACCAACTCATGAACCAGCTATTTCTGCCGTTGGTTTTAGCTTTCATTGGCGTAATTTTTGCCTTTCTAACCTACCGCGACATCCGCCGTGGCGGGGCGCGGTTTTACACGCTGGAGCGCGAAGAAATTTTGCGCCGCGCCAGTTACACATTGATCGGCAGCGTGCTCTTTTTCCTGGGCGCAGTCGGCTTTTTTGCCTACACATTCCAACGCTCGCAGGCCGTGGAAGCGGCCGTTTCCGGCGAAAATGTCGAGGGTGTGGTCACCGTAACCCCCACACCTCTGCTGGAATCTTTTCCGCCAACGCCCACCATGACAGCCACACTGGACGTTTCTATTCCTACGCCCACCGCCACGCCCATCATTTGCCGCGCTGTGGTGGAAGGCACGTCCGGCAACGGCCTTACCCTGCGCGATACGCCGGGCGGCGCGGAAGTCGCTATCTTGCCCGATGGCTCCATCCTGACCCTGAACCAGGATGAAGCAGCGCAGGAGTCTGGCGGTTTTATGTGGCGCAAAGTCAAATCCATCACCAATCAGGAAGGGTGGGTCGCCGAGGACTTTATACGCATTGGCGCGCCGTGTGAGTAACAAGGTGGTTGGGCGTGATTATTGGCATTGACGCCAGCCGCGCCGTCACCGCCCAACGCACGGGGACAGAAGCGTACGCCTTCTTTTTAATCCAGGCGCTCATCCCCCTGGCCGCCGAGCGCGGCCACCAGCTTCGGCTTTACTTCAACCAGCCGCCGCCGGCCAATCTTTTCCCTCAAGCCGATTGTGTGACCTCTATCGTCATCCCCTTTCCGCGCCTGTGGACCCATCTACGACTGGCTCTAGAGCTGCAACGCCGCCCGCCGGACCTCTTTTTCACGCCGGCCCACGTTATTCCCTACACCTATACCGGTCCCAGCGCAGCCACCATTCACGATCTGGGCTACCATTATTTTCCCGAAGCGCACCCCAAACGGCAGCTGGCTTATTTGCGCTGGTCTACGCGGCACAACGGCCGTCGCGCCCGCTATCTTCTCGCCGACTCTCAGGCCACCAAAGAGGATTTGGTCCGCCTGGATGGCCTTTCGCCGGACAAAGTCAGTGTGGTGTACCCTGGATTGGACCCGACATTGCGGCGGGTAGAGGATGAGGGAAGGGTAACGGCCGTTCTCCACCACTACGGCATCACTCCGCCCTATCTCCTTTTCATCAGCACCTTACAGCCCCGCAAAAACCTCGTCCGCTTGATTCGCGCCTACCGGGCCGCCAATCTACCCCACCAGCTTGTCCTGGCCGGCAAAACCGGCTGGCTCAGCCAACCCATCCTGGAAGAAATTGCCAATGGCCAATGGCCGTTTCCGAAATCCGAAATCCGAAATCCGAAATCCGAAATCCTCCTGCCGGGCTTCATCGACGACGCCGATAAAGCGGCGCTGCTTTCCGGCGCGGAGGCGTTTCTCTATCCATCTTTGTATGAGGGGTTTGGCTTCCCGCTGTTGGAGGCGCAGGTCTGTGGTGTGCCGGTGCTGGCAGCCAACACCAGTTCGCTGCCAGAAATTGCCGGTGATTCCGCCCTCCTGGTCGATCCGCTGGACACGGCGGCGATGACAGCCGCATTGCAGCGTCTGGTGCAAGACCAAACGCTGCGCGCACGGCTCATAGGGCGCGGGTTTGAGAATGTGAGACGTTTTACCTGGCGGGAAACGGCCGTGCGCGCCCTGGATTTACTGGAAAACGGCCCAAGGTCCTGATTCCTTTCAGCTAAACAATTCCGGGTTTGCCGCCACCCAGGCGAACAAATCACGGATGCCTTCCTCCGGCGAAACGGCCGGCTGCCAGCCCAACAAACGCCCGGCTTTGCGAATATCGGCCACAAAAACCCGCTGGTCGCCCGGCCGCCAATCGTGGTAAGTGATGGGCACCTCTCGCCCGGCCAATTCCGTCAGCAGCGGCCCAAATTCGGTCCACACAGACAGCGTGTTTGCTGGTCCGCCGCCCAGATTGAGCGCCTGCCCGGCCAGATCGTCTATCTGAGCGATGCCCAACTCGTAAGCGCGGATCAAATCGGTGACGTGCAGCAAATCGCGCACCTGCCGCCCATCGCCAAAGATGCTGATGGGGCGCTGGAACTGGGCGGCGATAACAAAATGAGCCACCCAGCCCTGGTCTTCGACGCCAAATTGGCGACGGCCGTAAATGCACGATTGGCGAAAAACCAACGTCCGCAGCCCATAAATCCGCGCATAATCGATCATGTACTGGTCGCCGGTGCCCTTGGAGCAGCCATAAGGGGAGTGGAAATCCAACGGGTAATCTTCGCCAATGCCGTGTGGATGGTTGGCGTAGGCGTAACGGCCGTCTTGTTCAATCACCCCCACGCCTTCCATGCCGCCATACACTTTGTTTGTGGAAGCATATAACACGGCCGCTTGCGGCGCTTGATGGCGCACAGCTTCCAGCACATTAAACGTGCCCAAAGCATTGATCTCGAAATCTTCGCGGGGGTTTTGCACCGAAGTGGTGACGGCCACCTGGCTGGCCAGGTGCAGCACGACATGCGCGCCGGCTACCGCTTGCGCCAGGTGGTCATAATCGCGCACGTCGCCGCGCACAAAGCAAATTTGGTCGCCATGCTGCTGGCGCAGCCAATCCAGATTGGCCTGCCCGCCAACGCGGCTCAGGTTGTCGTAGATGGTAATGTCGTGGCCCTGGGCGGCAAAATGATGGGCACAGTTGCTGCCGATAAAACCGGCGCCGCCGGTGATAAAAAATTTCATGGTTCTTCCTTGAGTGTTGCGATTAGAGATTTGAAAGCAAGGCGAGATTAGGTCCCCTTTCGAAGCTCTTTCTTGCTGGTTTATACACCTGTGGCTTGTTTAAGCCTCAGTTTGCAGCCGCTCGTAGAGGGCGGTTTGTTGGGCGATGAGAAATTGGTGATAACGGCCGTCCAGCGGTGTTACCGTCATCAACAACGCATCCTCCCCGGTATCCCGATAATAGCCGCGCCGCTCGCCCACCACCACAAACTGGTATTTTTCATACAACTTCTGAGCAGGGAGATTGCTGCGGCGCACTTCCAATGTCACCAGACAGGCAGGGTGATCGTAAGCTTGTAAAAGAATGTTTAAAAACAGCAGTTCCCCCAATCCTCGTCCCTGCTGCTCGGGATGCACGGCAATGGTACTGACGTGGATCTCATCACCGATGAGCCAGAAACCGGCAAACCCCACCACAGTCTGCTGTTCGACCAACACCTGATAATGAGCCATTTTATTGTCAGACAGTTCGTGCCGGAAAAGGCTCTCGCGCGTGGGCGTTGGGTACGCCAAACGGTCGATGGTTCCAATCGTTTTCAGGTCTGCAAGCTGCATGTTACGCAGACTAAAAGGTGCTGGCGGGGGTGGCTGCATAGCGTATCAATCGATGGCGGAGGATTCTATTTTCTGTCCGGCAGGATCACGTAAATAGATGGGCGCCAGACTGCTGGCGTCATCGATCTGGCCTTTGCGCAGGCGCTGCCAGCCCAATTCGGCCAGGAAACCGGCGCGACGAGTAGACAGCGCCGGCGTCCCCACGCGAAATTCCTTGTTGGCCGATTTGATGAGACGGGCAGCCTCTGGGGTGATTTCGCCGACGAACAGGGTAGGTTTGCTGACTCCGGATAGGATGTTTTCCCAGGAATCGATCACTGCGGGACGGCGCGCCTGCCAGCCGCCGCGGGTTTGCCACTGGTAAACGGCCGCGCATACCCGTGAACGTCCGGCGGCGGCGGCCACCAGCAGCTGTTCGGAAGATTGTTGGATGGAAGCAGCCACAATGTCTAAGGTGGGCACGCCGATGAGGGGGATCTGGTTGGCCAGGGCCAGCCCTTTACCCAGCGCCAGCCCGACACGCAGCCCGGTATAGGAGCCTGGCCCAACAGCGACGGCGATGCCTTTCCAGTCGGCTGGCGATACGCCGACGCGCTCGCCCATTTCGGCGATAGCCGGCGTCAGTTCGATGGTGTGGTTGTTCAGGCAGCGCCAGCCATATTCAGCGATAACGGCCGTACCGTCATACAGCGCCAACCCCGCCCATCGTGTTGCAGAATCAATAGCTAAAATCATCATACTTGTTCCATAGGAAGCGGTTTGGCGGGTGATGGTTTATACGCCAAACGCGCTTTGTTTAAAGTCGGCCAGCAGTTTGGCGGCGCGTTGGCCTACAGCCGAAAAGCGCAGACTGCGCCGGGTTTCATTCAGATAAGCCAGACGTATTTCCAGCCTGTCGCCGGGCAGCCAGGCGGCCAATCGTTCTGGCCATTCGATCATGATGGTTTGCCGGTCGTCGAGGATGTCTTCTAGCCCAACGGTCCAGATATCGGCGGCGGATTCCAGCCGGTAGCAGTCGAGATGGTAGAGGATACGGCCGTCTTTCAGGCGCGGGTATTCATTAACCAGGGTAAAGGTAGGGCTGGTGACCCGCAAACCTGTGCCCCAACCGCGACCAACGCCACGGGCAACGGCCGTTTTCCCCGCCCCCAAATCGCCATACAGGCAAAGCACGTCGCCAGGCTCCAGCAGTTCGCCCAACCGCACACCCAGGCGCACCGTCTGCTCTACACCACTGCTAATAAAATCTAACGTCCACTTATCCAGAATCGGCATCGTCTAAAATCACCCACATCTGTTCAGGTCTCGCTACGAAGACCCTAAGGGTTGGAGTTTCCAAAACGTTTAACTTCTCAAAGGCAAA
>JAKQCM010000125.1 GCA_029559155.1 Chloroflexota bacterium | reverse complement strand
TCCGAAGCCGAGGCCGACCTGCGCCAGTTGGCCGCCGACAACAATACCGGCGAATTGCAGCAGCGCCTGCAAGAAGCGGGCCAACCGCTGGCCGAAAACAGCGCCGGGCAATCGCTCGGCCAGAGCCTGCAGAATGGCGATCTGTTCAGCGCGGCTTCCGCCGCCGCCCAGTTGGCCGACGCCCTGCCCGCCCTTGGCGCCGAAGCGCAGCAAGCCCTGGCCGAAGATTTGGCCGCCACGGCCGCGTCATTGCAAGGCGTGGACGACCAACTCGCGCAGCAGTTGGCCGATGCGGCCCAGGCTTTGCAAAATGGCGACGTGGCCGCCGCCCAACAAGCTTTGCAAGAGGCGGCGGGCACATTGCAGCAGCGGGCGCAGGAGAGTGCCGCCGGGCAGCAGGCGCAAAACGCGGCCGGGCAGTTAGCGAACGGCCGTCAGGAAGTGGCCCAGGCGGGACAAACTGGGCAAGGTCAGGAAACGGCCGAAGGTAATCAGGCAGGTCAAGGGCAAGGACAGGGGCAGGGGCAGGGGCAAGGTCAAGGTAACGGGCAAGGCCAGGGTGAAGGACAAGGTTCAGGCTCCGGTCAGGGCGTTGGCAGCGAACAAGGCGAAGGCGCCGGCGGTCCGGGTCCCGGCGGCGGTCACGCCGAGAACGTCTTTGTGCCGGAGGTCCGCGACCTGAGCGGCGAGCCGGGCGTGGACGTGGAACTGCCCGCCGAATGCGCCGCCAATCCGGCCAACTGCGGCGCGCTGCTCGGCGAAACGCCCACCGAATTTGGCGTGGAAGGCAGCACGGTCCCCTACAACCAGGTCTTCGGCGATTACCGCAACGCCGCCTCGGAAGCTCTCTCCGGTGATTACGTCCCCCTGGGCATGAAAGGTTACATCCGCGATTATTTTTCGTCTCTTGAACCGTAGGGGGGATTGGAGATTGGAGATTGGAGACTGGAGATTGGAGACTGGAGATTGGAGACTGGAGATTGGAGAGTGGAGATTGGAGAGTGGAGATTGGAGAGTGGTTGATATGGCGACTGAGTTGGAGGATTTGAAGATTTTGCAGGTTGTTGAGGGAGTTGTAGATGGTTTATGGGAGGATGTTTCCAGGTGGGATGAGTTTTCTCGAAGTGTGATTGGGATGCAGTTAGCTCGTGCTGCAGATTCTATCGGCGCAAATATTGCGGAGGCTTACGGCCGTTTCCACTATGGTGAAAAGATACAGTTCATGTACTATGCCCGAGGCAGTCTCTTTGAAACCAAGTATTGGATAAACAGAAGCGCCGCGCGAAAATTGCTAACCGAACAGCAGAGCAGTAACTACGCCAGACAACTCTCAGAAATCGCTCGCCAGCTTAATAAATTTGTGAAAAGCCTGAAACAACAAAAACTAGACACGCGCATTCTGCGCGAGTCTCCGATTGATTACCACATTGCTGATGAAACAGTTCTCTTCACCCTGACCGACTTCGAATGGCTGGCGAATTATACCCAGGGATCCCAATCTCCAACTCCCAGTCTCCAGTCTCCAGTCTCCACAAAGGAATCAACCCATGACTGATCTCACCGTAGAATCTTTTCGGGAAACGGCCGTATCCATCGAAGCCGAAGTCGCCAAAGTTATCGTCGGGCAGCGGGACGTGGTGCGGCATGTGCTGATTGGCATTCTCAGCGGCGGGCATGTGCTGCTGGAGGGCGTGCCGGGGCTGGGCAAAACGATGCTGGTGCGCACCTTCGCCCAGGCCATGAGCCTGGATTTCAGCCGCATCCAGTTTACCCCCGACCTGATGCCGGCAGACATCACCGGCACGGACATCATGGAAGAGGTGGGCGACGGCCGTCGCCAATTCCGCTTCCAACATGGCCCCGTCTTTGCCAACCTGATTCTGGCCGACGAAATCAACCGGGCCACGCCCAAAACCCAGTCGGCGCTGCTGGAAGCGATGCAGGAACACACCGTCACCGTCGCTACCCACACCTACCCGCTGCCGGAACCGTTCTTCGTGCTGGCGACGCAAAACCCCATCGAGCAGGAAGGCACCTACCCGCTGCCGGAAGCGCAGCTGGATCGCTTCCTGTTCAAAATCAACGTCGGCTTCCCCTCGCCGGCCGAATTGACCGAGATTTTGACGCGCACAACGGGCAAAGAGGTGGCGGCGGCGGCCACGGCCGTTTCCGGCCCTACCATCCGCACCATGCAGCAGCTTGCCCGCCAGATTCCCATCCCCAGCCACGTTACCGACTACGTCAGCCGCCTGGTGGTGGCTACGCATCCCGGCGGCAGCCCGTCGGCCACGGTCAACAGCTACGTGCGCTACGGCGCCAGCCCGCGCGGCGCGCAGGCGCTGGTGCTGGGCGGGAAGATTACGGCGCTGTTAGACGGCCGTCTCAACGTCGCCTTCGACGACATCGCCGCCGTCGCCCCCGCCGCCCTGCGCCACCGCCTGCTGCTCAACTTCGAAGGTCAGGCCGAAGGCATTGCGCCGGACGACGTGGTAGGGGATTTGCTGGATAAGGTAAAAAGAGACTAGAGATTGGAGACTAGAGATTGGAGATTGGAGATTGGAGATTAGTGATTGGTTCAATCTCCAATCTCCAATCTCCTTCTTCCCATGAACCTTTTCGACGAACCCACCCTGCGCAAGCTGGAACAACTCACCCTCGTGGCCGAACAGGTGCGCGTGGGGGTGATGAAGGGCGACCGACGCAGCCGCAAGCGCGGCACGTCCATCGAGTTTGCCGATTATCGCAACTACGTGAAGGGCGATGATTTGCGGCGGCTGGATTGGAATGTGTATGCTCGGCTGGAACGGCCGTTCATCAAGCTGCTCGAAGAAGAAGAAGACCTCTCCGTTCACCTGCTCGTCGACGCCAGCGCCAGCATGGACTGGCCCCCTACCGACCAACCAACCAACCAACAAACCAACCAACAAACCAACAAACTCCTCTACGCCCTCCGTCTGGCCGGCGCGCTCGGCCACATCGCCCTCACCTCCGGCGATTTGCTGACGGTGACCTTGCTCACCGGCCAGGGCAGCCGCCGTTGGGGGCCGTTTCGCGGCCAGCAAAACAGCCTGCGCCTGCTGCAATTTTTGGAAACGGGCCGGGGCAGCGGCCTGACCGATTTGAACCTGTCGCTGCGGGATTATGCGCTGCACGGCCGTCGCCCTGGCCTGCTATTCCTGCTCAGCGATTTGCTCTCGCCCAACGGCTACCAGGATGGGTTAACGGCCGTGTTGTCCCGTGGCTACGAAGTCGGCCTGCTCCACCTGCTCAGTCCTGACGAAATCGACCCGCCCCTGAGCGGCGACCTGAAACTGGTGGACGTGGAAACCGGTCAGGACGCCGAAATCAGCCTGGACGGGGCCACGCTGGCCGCCTACCGCCAGCGTCTGCAAAGCTGGCAGGCCGAAATCGCCGCCTTCTGCGCCAGCCGCGCCGTCCATTACATCCCCCTCGTCACCGACACCCCCTGGGAAAAGGTGGTGATGCAAACCCTGCGCCTGAAGGGCGTTGTCAGATAGCGATCTGTATGCGCTGGCGCAAACGGGTAAAAACGGCCGTCTTCCTCTCTTTATTCCTGGTCTGCTGGATAGTGGCCTCGGCTGCGTGGCAGGTGTATGCCTACGCCCGCATAGACGAAACACGTCCGGCAGACGCGGCGATTGTGTTGGGCGCGGCGGTATTTGGTCAACGGCCGTCGCCTGTCTTGCGCGAGCGCATCAACCACGCCATTCGCCTGTACCAGGCCGGAGCCGTGCGTTACCTGATCTTCACCGGCGGGCAGGGCCGCCCCGGCGAACCCACCGAGGCCGATATTGCGGCGCAGTATGCGCTGGCGCACGGCGTGCCGCCGGAAGCCATTTTGCGCGAGACCACTTCCACCAACACCCTGGAAAACCTGAAGAATGCGCGAGAAACGGCCGTGGCCCAACACCTCGACACCTTCCTCATCGTCAGCACGCCCTTCCACATGAAACGCGCCATGGCCATCGCCGCCGACCTGGACATGCAAGCCTACAGCTCGCCCACACGGAGCATTCAATGGATCAGTTGGCGGACAAAACTGCGGGCTTTTGGGCAGGAAGTGGCCAGCTACCTGCTTTTCGAGGGGCGATCAGCAGCCAATGCGGTTTGCAAGGCCGTCACGATTTGTTCCACTTCAAACGGTTTCTGAATCCAGCCGACGATGCCGTGGCGCAAAGCCGCCCGATCTTCCTCGCCAAATGGGTAGCCGGTCAGAATGATCATCTTAATTTCTGGCCGCATCGCCTGGAGCCGCGAATACAGCGTCGCGCCGCTGATGTCCGGCATGACCATGTCGCTTAGAACCAGGGCAATGTCATCGATGAAGGCCTGAAATAGGCGAACGGCTTCTTCACCATTTGCGGCCGCATAGGTGCGGTAATTAAAAGATTCCAGAGTGGTGCAGATGGCTTCGCGGGTGATTTGCTCATCCTCCACCACCAAAATCACCTGACCCTCACCTCTTTGCGCGGCCACAGGAGAGCTTTCAGCCATGAAAGGCGCGGAGCGTGTCTGGGCGGGAAAGTAGAGGTAAAACGTCGTGCCTTCGCCGGGGGTACTATCGACGTCAATGTATCCCTGATGGTGTTTGATGATGTTGTACACCTGCGATAAGCCCAGGCCCGTGCCTTTGCTGCGCGCTTTGGTGGTGAACAACGGCTCAAAGATGCGCTGCCGAATTTCCGGCGGTATGCCCTCGCCTGTATCGCTGACCTGTAAACATATCCATTCGCCAGGAGGCATATCGGGTAACGGCCGTGTCCCACCATCCACTTCCACCACCAACCGCGTCAACTCCAGGCGCAAATTGCCGCCGTCCGGCATTGCATCCCGGGCATTCACCACCAGGTTCATCACCGCCTGCTGCAGCCGCGTCAGGTCCGCGCTGATCACATATTCGCCTTCTTCATATTCCAGGTGCAACTCAATCATTTCCGGCAGCATCCGGCGTAACAAATGAAAAAATTCCTTCAAAAACGGCAGCAAGGAAAGGGGCCGACGCTGCACATCCGATTGGCGGCTAAAATCGAGAATCTGGCTGATAAGACTCGCGGCCAGTTTGGATTGTTGAAAAACAGTTTCTAAACGCCCGGTTAAATAAACGGGCAGCTCTGGTGTTTTTAAAAGCATCTGGGTATACAGCAGAATAACTGTCATGATATTGTTAAAATCATGGGCAATACCCGCCGCCAGTTGGCCAATCATCACCAATCTTTCCTGCGCCTGAAGGTATTGCTGCTGTTTGCGCGCCTCGGTGGTATCGCGCAAGACCAATACCCAGCCGCCAGACTGCGTTTGCATGGGCTGAGCGCGTACCTCAAAGGTACGCGCAAACTGCGGCACAAACACATCATGCCAGAGAGCATCCGCTGGCGGCGATTGCAGTAAATCGTAGATTGGACGGCCGCCTAATGATTTGATCGGCTGGCCCGATGGCGAATGAACGAGGACGGTCAGGTAATTTTGGGCGGCCGGATTGGCGAGTTCGACTCTCAGGTGCGCGTCCAGGAGCAAAATGCCATCCTGAACTGTATTTAGAATATGCTGCACTCGTTGGGCGATTTGCTTGGTTTCTTGCAACAGCCTGGAATTATGCAGCGCAATGGCAATAGTCGCGGCAAGATGCTGCAATCGTTGGGCGTCCTGATCGTCAAACTCTCCCGGTTCGTCGCCATCCAGGCGCAGCAGGCCCAGAACGTTGTCTTGCTGCAAAATGGGCACGACAAGGTGAGACCGCACCCAGGCGGTCTCCGTGTAAACAATCCAGCGGGGGTCCTGGTAGGTGTCGGGAATCACGGCCGTTTGCCGACTGCCCACCACTTCCCGTTCCAAAGGCATGGCCGCTAACGATTGCTCCAGATTGGTCACCAGGGCTTCGCCGCCCAGTTGGTCATACCCCTGCCAACGAGCGATCTGCAGAATATCGTCGTTGAGAAGCATAATGTGGGCCGCTTTGAAGGGCACAATGCGCTGCACCTGGCGCAATATCTGGTCGAGCAGCTCTTCCGGTTGGGTTTGGGAGGTAAGCGAAAGGGTGGCTTCCGCCAGAGTCTCGGCCAGAAGGCGTTGTTCGTGTTCGGCTGCCAGGAGGAGGCTGCGTTCGGCTGCGGTTAGTTCTTGCTGCGTGATGTCGATGCCGGTGCTGACGATGTGTTGGACACGGCCGTCTTCGGCCAATAACACCGCGCTGGTCCAATCAATTAACCGGCGCTGCCCGGTGCGCGTCAGCCAATTTCCCCGGTAATGCACGGGTTGTAAATCTTGCCGCAGTTGGGCCAGAATGGGTTCGAGTTGCGCCGCTCCTTCGGGCGTCAGCAGGCGGTCGGCGACGGATTGACCGACCATTTCCGCGGCTGCGTAACCGGATACGGCAACAGAGGCGCGGTTGAATCGTTCGATACGGCCGTCAGGATCACACACCATCACCAACGCCCCAGACGTATCCAGCACGGTACTCACAAAATCTCGCTCTCTCCGGGATTCAGCTACGCTGCTATCCAGGCTGCTGATCAGATAGGAGACCGAAATAACCAGGGTGACGGAAATTGCCAAAAAGATGGCGCTGCTGTTCACCCAATCCACCAATCGGACCCCATTGTTCATATCGGTTAGCAGCAAAAAGGAAAGATAGCCATTCAATTGGAGAAAAGCCATGACCGCCAGGGTGCCAACGCCAACGAGCAATGCGAGCAAACTGCGCTTAAAATTAAAAAATATAGCTGTCAGGATGGCAAACGCGAGCAAAAAGACACGGCCGTCGCCGCTGTATCCCCGGAAGGCAAAATCGGCCAGGCCGAACAGGTATATAAGCAGCAAAAAGGCGGTGACGCGAACCGAATACCCCAACCGAGGCCAGAAAGTGACCGCCAACATCGCCGCCGCCACAAGCAAGTAAAATCCAACCACCAACCAACTGGTGAACATATGGTTGGTCTGGCGGCCGATTTGAAAGATGGTGACCAGTCCTACCGCCATGCCGACCACCCAAAAGACCAAAATGCCCCGAAGCACCCCATTCAACAAATGTTCGCGCCACTCTTCCAGGGTTTGCGGCGGAGCGGCATTTAAATCAAAGTTGCGCGGGAGGTGAGAAAAAGACATGTCTTTTTTGACGGCCGTTTTCAGGTATTAACCGGATCGATCGGATAAAGCCGGGGCCGGCGATCCGCAAAAACCGGGATTTTTTGGCGGACAGCGTCTACTTGCGACAAATCCAGAGTGGCGATCAGCAGTTCTTCCGTTTCACCGCCTTCGGTTAGCAGGTCGCCCCAGGGGTCGATGATGGCCGAATGGCCAAAAAATCTGCTGTCGCCCGATTGGCCGACACGATTGCAGGCGACGATAAACATCTGGTTTTCGATGGCTCGGGCGCGCAACAAGGTTTGCCAATGGGCCAGGCGCGGATGAGGCCATTCGGCGGGCAGCACAACCAGACGCGCACCAGCCAGAGCATAGGCGCGAAATTGCTCAGGGAAGCGCAAATCGTAACAAATGGCCAGCCCAACCTGGCCCCAGGCTGTAGTTGCCAGGGTAAGTTTGTCGCCGGCTGTCAGATATTGGTGTTCGTCCATCAGACGGAAGAGGTGGATTTTACTGTAATCGGCCAAAATACGGCCGTTATGATCCCAAAATACGGCCGTATTCCCCACCCGTCCATCCCCCAATCGGGAAAGGCAGGAGCCGATAATGTGCAAATGGTAGGTGCGAGCGAGAACGGCCGTGGCCGCAAAAATACCCTCATCCAGCCGCGCTGCATGGTGCGCGGCATTCGTCAAATCATACCCCGTAGACCACAACTCCGGCAGCACCAGCCAATCGGCCGACTGACCGGCGGCGGCCGCCGCCAGCCGCGCCACACGCGCCAAATTTTGCGCCGGATCGCCCATCGCGACATCCATTTGTCCCACAGCAATGGTTAATTGCGTCATAAACGTTATTTTCCCGCTAACACGGCCAAACCAAGCGGACCCGACCCGCCGCAATTATAGTATCACGTCAGACAGCGATTCCCAACAAAAACAACCAAAGTAAGGGAATGATTCAGGAATTGGGGAGGATGGGGCAACAACACGTTGTGGTTTTGGGTGAATGAGCAGGCAACGCCTTTTTGAAGCGTGATACGTGAGGCGTGAAGAGGAGAGGGTCAACCCTGGCCAAACCCACAAATGCAGAAGGACCAACACCTCAATCCGTAGGCGCGGAAATTGCCTGAGGAAAATAGAGGGCGGCTGCCTGGCGCATTTCCGCAGCCAGGTCGGCCCGCAGCCAGCCAGGCGCCAAAACTTCTACCTGCGCGCCCCAACTACGAATCCACGGCTTCATTTCCAAAGGCTCCGCCACCTGTACGCGCAGCAAGCAGCCGCCGGTCGGCGTGGCTTCAAGCGTTTGCGAGGGGTGCCACTGGCGCTCGCGCACCTGGGCGTTCACTTCTGGCGCAAAACGCAAAACCACTTCATTCACTTCGTCGCCGGCCATGATTCGCCAGCCGGAAGCCAGCCGCGCTTCCAGGTCAAAATCTTCCGGGATGGTGAATTTTTTCTTCAAGACGGCCGCGCTTTCCAGCCGATCCAGCTTAAACGTGCGGATTTCATCCGACCAACTGTCGTGGCCAATAACGTAAATGCCTGAAGGGGTCGGCTCCAGGGCATATGGGCAGATGATGCGCTGGCGCAGTACGCCGCTGCGTGGCGAACGGTAGCCGATTTTTACCTGCTGGCCGGTTCCCCAACCTTCGGCAACGGCTTCCAGGACGGCGCCCTGGCCGCTCGTTTCGCGTTGGTCCACGCGGTCGGCGGCGCGCTGGAGATGGTTGCTGAGGGGTTTGGGCAGGGTAGAGGCCAGCTTGCGCAAGGCAGCCATGACATGAGGATTGCGATCTTCAACTGTGCGAGAAAGTAGAAGCCCGGCCAGCACCAGAGCCATGGCTTCCTGAAAGGAGAGCCGGATACTGGCTAAATAACGGCTGCGATTGATCCCGAAACGGCCGTTTTCCTGCCACACAGGCACACCCTGATCACATAAAAACTCTACGTCCCGATACACCGTACGCCGGTCAACCCCCAGATCATCCGCCAGTTCAATCGCCGTCAGACCTTCCGGCGCCAACAACAATAAAGACTCAATCTCGCGCAGCCGCGCTGTCCGTGTCGCTAATCGTGCCATCGCTTATACCCCAGAATATAGACCATACGTTCTACAAGAAATTATAGCACAAATTATGTTAAAATGTGCCTACACAGAAACCAAAGCGCAACCCTGTGCATCTCTATCGAACTGAACGGAAATACCTGGAACTTGTTTGTCGGTTTTACCAGGCGGTGCAAACGAATAGTCACAAACGCGACAAGGCAAAAAAACATGACCCAAACCAGGGAGCCAACCTCACCAAAACAAGCTAGCAGCGCAGAACAAATCGCAGCCCTAACAAAAACTATCCATCGGTTAGAGGCCGAACTGGCAACTTACAAAGAAACCGGGGCGCAAATATCTCGTTTTGCCAACCAACTGCGTACAGCAGCCGAAGTTTCCAAACAACTCAGCTCGATTTTGGAGCTAGACCCGCTCTTACGTGAGGTTGTTACGCTGCTAAAAGAACGATTCGAGCTTTATCACGTCCACGTCTATTTGCTGGATGGCGACAATAGCACATTGCGCATGGTGGCCGGTTCTGGCTCCGTTGGCGAGCGTCTGCGCGATCGTCGCCATACGATTGCTCTGGACACCGAACACAGTCTGGTAGCTCGCGCCGCCCGCGACGGGTACACCATTTTGGTAGATGATGTTAGCCTGGAGCCAGACTTTCTGCCCAACCCACTGCTGCCCAATACGCGCTGTGAGTTGGCGGTGCCGCTGATTCTTGGCCGCCATGTTCTGGGCGTCCTGGATGTGCAAGATGATCGTTCTCATCGTTTTGACCAATTGGACCTGGCGACTTTTAGCAGCATATCCGGACACATCGCCACGGCCATCCAAAACGCCCATTTGTTTGAAGAACAAAAAGAAGCGGAAAATGCGCTGCGCCGGTATGCGGAACGGCTGCAAAGCCTGCACCAGATCGACCAGGCGATTTTGACGGCCCAATCGCCGGAAAGCATCGCCAGGAAAGCCATCGAATGTTTGAAGACTATTGTGCCTTACCACCGGGCAAGTTTTACGATGTTTGATTATGAGAACAGCCGGGCGCATGTTGTATCGGTGACCAATGGCGACGAAACTTCTCTGATGGAGGGCGATTATTCGCTGGACCCCAACACCGAGACTTTGGCGTTGATAAACAAGGGGCCAATTTTTGGCGCACTGGATAAATTGCAGCCTAGTTTGCCGTTTTTTAACACGTTGATGAATGGGGGTACGCGATCTATTTTGATTTACCCGCTGCACACGCATGAAAAGTTAATGGGCACGTTAAACCTGGGTCGTGAAACGGCGGATTCGTTTGATGAAAGTGAGGTTACGGCCGTTGGCGAAATCGCCGCCCCTTTAGCCATTGCCATCGAACAAGCCCGTCTCTACGAACAGGTCAAGCAGCATGCCCAGGTTCTGGAAGAACAAAACCTGGAATTGGCGCAGTTTGCCTATGTGGCCTCGCATGACCTTCAGGAGCCGTTGCGCATTGTGATCAGCTATGTACAACTGCTGCAGCGGCGCTACGGAGGCCAGTTTGATGAAGACGCCGACCTGTTTTTTCATTACATCGTCGATGGCGCGCTGCGGATGCGCGATCTGATCAACGGATTGTTAGATTATTCCTATCTGGGTCGCTCAGGGTCGCCATTCACCGTAACAAACTGCAATGATGTTTTGGCGGAAGCGCTGGCAAACCTTCAGGTAACAATCACAGAAACCGGGGCGATTATTCATGCCGACCCTTTGCCTACCCTGTTGGGCGACGCGGTTCAACTTCGGCAGTTGTGGCAAAACCTGATCAGCAACGCGATCAAGTTTAGCGCAGACCAACCAGAAGTTTTTATTGGCTGCCGGAACGAGGGGCGGGAGTGGTTGTTCTGGGTTCAGGACAATGGCATTGGATTAGACATTGAGTATGCCGAACGGATTTTTGCGATTTTCCAGCGCTTGCATACCCTGGAAGAATATCCCGGAACCGGGATTGGGTTGGCCATTTGCAAGAAGATTGTGGAGCGACATAACGGCCGTATCTGGGTAGAATCTCAACCCGGAGAAGGCGCCACGTTTTATTTCACTCTGCCCACGTAACAAAGGACACATATACAATGACCGATTCACAAAGCCCAACCAAAACGCTGACCAACATTTTATTGGTGGAAGACAATCCGGCCGATATCCGCCTGACTCAGGAAGCCTTCAAAGAAACCAGGCAAAACATCATCCTGCACGTCGTGCGTGACGGCACAGAAGCGTTGGCGTTTTTGCGCCAAACCGGCCGGTTTACGGCCGTTCCCCGCCCCGACATGATCTTATTAGACCTGAACCTGCCGAAGAAAGACGGCCGTCAGGTCCTCGAGGAAGTCAAAAAAACCCCCGACATCAAACGCATCCCCATCGTCATCCTCACCAACTCAAAAGCCGCCGAAGATATTCGCCAGACCTACGATCACCACGCCAACAGTTACATCACCAAACCCGCCAACCTCGACGAATTCATCGCCGTCATCAAACAAATCGAACAATTCTGGTTAAGTATTGTTCAACTACCATGAACGAGATCTCATTTTCTCAACCTCCTTACTGTCCACAGCATCACTGGAGCCTGTTATGAGCCAACCGGTCATCAACATTCTCCTGATTGAGGACAACCAGGCCGACGCCGACCTCATCCATTACCTGCTCCACAGTCTGGCAACCATTCCCACCCCTCAAACCGAAGAAATAACCATTCATCAAGCCAAACGTGTTTCCGAAGCTGTCGGCCTGTTGGCCCGAAACACATATCAAACCATTCTGCTCGACCTTTCCTTGCCAGACAGCCAGGGCCTGGACACCTTCAAAAAAATCAAGATCAACGCTCCCGGCACCCCAATCATCGTCCTCAGCGGCCTGGACGATCAAACCATCACCTCCAAAGCCATGAAGGAAGGCGCGCAAGATTACCTGGTAAAGGGCAGCATCGACGCGCAGCTTCTAATCCGCGCCATTCGCCACGCCATCGAACGCCAACATCTGATCAACGACCACCTGCAAGCCAAAAACCAGTTAGCCCAGCAAACCATCGAGCTGCAAACGCGCAACGAAGAATTGGACCAGTTTGCCCACACCGTCGCCCATCAAGTTCAGGGGCTTCTGGGGCAAGTCATCGGGTATAGCAGCTATTTGCACATGGTTTATTTGGAGCAAATGGACGCCGAAGGACAATTGGCGCTAAAGCGCATTTTGCAAAGCGGCCACAAAATGAACAATGTTCTCAACGAAATTTTGCTGCTGGCCAGCGTAGACAGAGAAGAAGCGATGCTGATTCCACTGAATATGCAGCGGATTGTTGCCGAAGCATGTAAACGACTCGTGTTTGAAATTCAGGAAAGCGGCGCGCAAATCAGCCAACCAGAAGAATGGCCCACGGCCGTTGGCTACCCCTCATGGATCGAAGAAGTGTGGGTAAACTACATCAGCAACGGCCTGAAATACGGCGGAACCCCACCCATCTTGGAATTGGGAGCCACCATCACCCCGGACAACGCCATCTGCTTTTGGGTAAAAGACAACGGCGAAGGCATTACCGAGGCTGACCAGATTCGATTATTCAAAACCCACACCCGCCTCAATCCGCAGCGCACACAAGGCAAAGGGCTGGGTCTCTCTATCGTTCGCCGCATCGCAGAAAAGTGCGGCGGGCATGTCGGCGTAGACAGCCAACCGAGCGAAGGCAGCACCTTTTGGTTTACCTTGCCCCAGGTCTTGCCGCCACCAGACACAGCCGCTGCCTTCCAGTCCACTAAGACCGGCTCTGTCCCCAAACCACCCGCCGCATAATCCACACCCCCACTTGCAGCGGATGGCGCAGCCAGCGCTGCCAGGCCAATTCATTCTTGCTCTTTACGCCATAATATAGGCTTAATGAGGCTGGCTGGGGAAAAAACAACGCCCGCGCCCGCTGCCCTCGCCCCATCTGCGCCCAGTGCGCGTCGCCAAGAGGCGGCCAATCGTCGGGGATTTCTGTCAGAGCTAGAGTAAAGGTGGGGTTGATGCCGGCCCTGGCCTGCAGCTGCGCCGACAATGGCGTGATGCCGTGCAGCAGCGCCAGCGCCGGTACTACCAGTGGATACCGCCGCCGCAGACGCGCCCAATCGATCCGCCCCGAAAATTTTTCCGCGTAAGTCACCAGGTCTACCACACGAATCAACCGCCATGGCTCGACGATCATGTGCCGATACAGATGCCACAACATGACTTCATGGTCTAAGGTGAAGGCTTCCTGGTCGCCCAGATGAAACGGCCGTAACCAGGCCGCTACATCCGCCAACGTCAACGAATCCCCGGCCATAAAACCGCTAAACAAATTGTGATGCAGTTCCAACTGCACCACCGCGCCATCCACTGTTCGCGCCAACCCCACCCCATGCCGGTGGTCAGGAGGAATGGGACCACTTGCCAGCGGCGAAAACCCCCAATCGGCCAGCGCCCGGCGCAGGCGCGGCTCGTCGGCGGAGCTTACCAGCACATCCACATCGCGCATGGGGCGCAGCGCGGGTTCCGGGTAGGCCACGCTGGCCAAGGCCATCCCCTTCAACACGACCAGTGGCACATCGGCTTGCCGGGCGGCCTGCAAGGCATCCCCAACGACGGTCTGGGCTACCTCGTGCCAATGCCGGGCGCGCAAAAACATCCCTTGCAGGCCCAATCGCACAGCAGGCGGCGGGTCGAAAGCTGCGCGCCGCATGTGGGCGTAGAGCAGCGGCCCCAATCCCTGGGTTTCGGCGGCCGGCAGCAGGGTGTCCCAGGCAGCAAAAGAGGCCAGATGTTGGGCTAAGCGGGAGTCGTCATTCTGGGGGAGGTGGGCGCAGGCCAACAGCAGGCCATCCACGTGGCTCATAGGCGGAGAGATTGATCGTGAATCCAGGCGGCAACGGCCGTCGCTTCATCGTAAGCGATCTGGTAAGCGGGCACATGGCGAGCTATGTTAGCCGCCGAGGCGAGGCCCTTATCAGGCAAATTGCGGGCGTTAACCAGATTTTGCAGCAGGTGAAAGGCAGCTTCGGCAGGGGTTAACGGCCGTATATCCAACGACACGTCCGCCCGATACGTAGGAAACAACAGCAGACGCAGCGGCGCAGGTCCGGCCGCTACCCCGGCGCCCATCCAGGCGGGTAAAATCCAATGCGTGCCATCGGTCATCGCCGCCAGCGGCGGGGAAGTTGGGTCGGGCAGCCAGGGCGCCCAGGCGGGCGGCAGCGCTTCCTTCAGCACCAAAGGGCGAGCCAATCCCATCATAGTCGGCGGGTCGCCGGGTGACAGGGCGGCGACTTCGTCGCTGAGGTAGGTCGCTCCATTGGCCAGCAGGCAGGCCGTGAGGGTAGATTTGCCACTGCCGGTTGGTCCGCCAAGAAAAACGCCCATGTCGTCAACTATCACGCCGCCTGCGTGAAATATCAGGTGGTTGGCTTGCGCTTCGATGAGCGCGGACACCAAATCTTGCATCAACCAGGGCAGCAGGGCAACGGCCGTCGGGCCGGTTTGCAAGCTGTGCCCGTCACGGCGCAGGGTAAAACGGCCGTGATCGTTTTGGCTGATGTGGTAGGTGGCGCGTGGGGGGTAACGGCCGTCTAAACTATGCCGGAACATCTCGGCCAGATAGGCAGCCATCTCCAGATCGTCGCATTGCAGAGAGATAGCCTGGTCGCCAAAGTGGATGCGCAGCGGCGACGGGTTCATTGCCAGTGAATCGCTCCGTGGTTGGCAAAACTGGCCAGAATATCGGGCACGTCGGTGGTGATGGCTGGCGCGTCGTCGGGGTAAGCGGCGGCCAGAATAGCGGTGATGTCAGCGATGGTGCGACGGCCGTCGCACAACTGCCAGACCAACGCGCCGCTCTGGTTGGTTTGCAAAATCTGGTCGCTGACCGGATTAAACAGGAGGAGTTCGCCGTCCAGCGTTTCGATGCGAAAGTTGGGGGTGGGTAACGGCCGTTTTTGCAAATCCACTCTCAAACCATGCCTTCTAAAAAATTATGCGCCAATCGCGGTGGGCGTCTGGCGACACTCTAAACTCACACAAGGATCAGAGCAGGGCGCCCCTGCTCTAATCCCAAAAGAACCGATAATCGCCTGTCTTCATTCAGGGAATCAACCAGCTAATTGTCCCGGCCGGATAAGTCACATCGGCGACGTGGATTGTGCTGTTGCTAGACGGGGGCGCATCAAACGAAATCCCTCGATTTTCATTGGTCGCATTGGCCGTCACATCAATGGAAGCAAAAATCAGAAAGCCCTGTTGGGAGTTGGTCGAAATGACTCGCAGCCAAATCTGGTAAGTTCCCGCCACGACGCCAGTCGTCGAATCCACGGTCTCTACACCTGAGCCGCCTAAACCGGCGTCGCCGCCGTGTACCAGCGTCAGGGTAGATAGATTGGCAGGCGTGGCCCAGGTGTTGTCGCCTGGATCGAACACTTCCAGGTCCAAATCAATCTCGCCAACCTCAAACCCCCAATCCAAAACAACGCCCAGCAAGCCCTGGATAATTTGCGGGGTCGCTGTGGCCGTGGGCGTGGCTGTGCTGGTGGGCGTGGCTGTGGGTGTGCTGGTAGCTGTACCGGTGGGTGTGGCCGTTGGGGTAGAGGATGGTAAACCGGATGTTTGGGCGTGCGCCGGCAGCACGCCGACGCGCAAGACAGGCTTCATCCACTGTCCCATCACGCTGGTCAGCGTGACCGTACCCGCAGCCGCAGCCAAAATTTTCAACGCTTTTCGTCGGGAGATAGGCGGCATCTCAGGATTGTGTTCTTGTTTTGATTCCTGTGAGTTATCAGGGTGTGCCATGTCAATTCCTCCTGATTTTTGTCTGGTATAGATTGGTGACGCTGCTAACTATACTATGCTCATCCATGCCTGACAATGCGCAGTTCGTTGGACCATCCACAAAGAATTTGCCGTTGATACGAAATGAAATCGAACCGCAGCCTGTTTTTTAATTGACAGGTTGTTTGTGTACCCTGGGTTATGATCCCGTTTTGTTCTCTTGTATAATGTTTTTACATTCTGCAACTGGGAGAAAACATCTATGACACAACCTGTGGTTGGTTGGGAAAGCACCGAGCCTGTCCCGGAAGGCACTCAATTTAACAGCTATTTGAATGTGCGAAACGGCCGTCTCCACATGGAAGACCTGGATCTGGCGCAATTATTTCTGGGCGGCAGCGGCCCGGGCATCGGCCGCACGCTGCCCAGCCCGCTGGAAATTGTCTACCTGCCGATCATCAGCCGCCAGATTGAGTTTATGAATGCCGTCTTTGCGCAGGCGATAGAAGACATGGGGTATCACGGCCGTTTCATTTACACCTACGCCTCCAAAGCCAACGCCGCCGAAGAAGTCATCCGCACCACCCTCTCCGCCGGCGCCCACCACGAAATGTCCTCCACCGTCGATGTGGACATCGCCCGCCTCATGATCCGGCGCGGCCTCCTGCCGCAAGATCGGCTCATCGTGTGCAATGGGTTCAAAACCAATGGCAGCGCCTACGCCGACAACATCCTGCGCCTCAAAGACGAACACCCCAACGTCATCCCGGTCATCGAAGATCTGAGCGAAATCGCTCCCTTCCTGAACAGCCGCCACCCATTTGAAGTGGGTTTACGCCAAAAAAGCTACGGCCCCAACACATCTCTGGCCGAGATGGACGCCGCCAATTCCCGCTTTGGTCTAGCCAGCAACAACATGTGGAAAGCCGCCGACTACATCGCCGCCGCCCCTAACCTGACGCTTAAATTGTTCCATAACATGGTCGGCAGCCAGCTCACAGACAAAGCCTCATTTGTCGACTACCTGAAACCGGGCATCGAATTGTACGCCCAACTGCGCCAGCGCCACCCCAGCCTGTCCATCTTCGATTTTGGCGGGGGTATGCCCGTGGCCATGACCCTGAATTTCGATTTTGACTATGCCGCCTTCGCCCGCCAACTGCTGACCACGCTTAAAGAAACCTGCGCCCGGTATCATGTGCCAGAGCCAGACGTGATGGGTGAATTCGGCCGGTACACCACCTCGGAACATGGCGCGCATCTCTTCAAAATCATCACCGACAAAGAAAACGACTCGGAAACGCCGTGGTATATCATCGACGGCTCGATTATGAGTTCGTTTCCCGATAGTTGGGCGCTGGGCGAGCATTTCATTGTGCTGCCGCTGAATCACCTGGACAAACCCTTCCAGCGAGTGCAGCTTGGCGGCATCACCTGCGACAGCGATGATGTCTATCCGCCGAAAAAGAGCCACGCACCGCTCTATCTGCCGGTGGAAACAGACAATTTGTATATCGGCTTTTTTAGCATTGGCGCGTACCAGGAAATGTTGGGCGGGGTGCGTGGCAGCAAACATTGCGTGCTGCCGGAAGCGATGGAGTTGGTGGTGTATAAGGATGAAAACGGCCGTTACCAATTCGATCTCCTCCCCGGCCAAACCACCGCCGATGTCCTGCGCAACCTCGGTTATCAGCTCATCTAACACGCAACTTCACGGCCGTTTTCCACGTAATATCACCCAGACGTGGACCCGCAAATATGGACAAATCAGGAAAATTGTCATTCATTCACCCATATTTTGGAAATAGCTTGTGACTATATCGAGAGACCCTAAGGGTTTAAACAAACGCCAAGGTTAATTTCTCGAAACCTAACCCTTAGGGTCTGTATCATATAATTTCAGAAGCAAAGGCCCAATCGGTGCGCCCACGCTTCTGCGCCAATTTCTTATCAGGAGAAGAGCAATGCAAATGGATCGTACCCGCGTCATTTTTATAGCAATCGTCGGCCTGGCCCTCATCGTCGCCTGTGTGGCCGGCGCTGTAACCATGTTCTCCAACAACGCCGCTACCCCCACGCCGGTAGCCCAAGTCGCCACAACCGCCGCCACAACGGCCAGCCCTACACGGCCGTCTACCAATCTCCAATCGCCAGAACCCATTTGGGGACCCAACTACGACGCCAACGATGGCCTGCCCACCTACATCTGCGGCGCAGATGCCTTCGGCAGCTATTTCACCCTACAACAAATGCAAATGTCCGGCATCGACAAAGCCAATGGCTTCCATCTGGGCATCGTACCCTTCGCCCTGGACGGCGACCCCAAGTATGAAATCTCCGAAGAACAGCGCACTGCGCTGCTCAACAGCGGCATTTGGGACTGCCTGCTAACCACCCTGGACTCGGTAGCCCTCACCAGCCCGGGCGTCATCACCGCCATCGTCGATGAAAGCGCCGGCGCCGACCAACTTTGGGGCCGCAACATCGAGACCATCAACGACATGCAGGGCAAGCGCATCGCCTTTTCACGCGGCAGCGTAGGCGAATACTTCGTCTACTACACACTTTCCATCGCCCAACTCAGCCCACGCTCCGATGTCACCCTGGTCCCCCAGGACACCGTCGCCGACGCCATCGCCGCCTTCAACAGCGGGCAGGCCGACGCCGTTTCCGGTTGGGAACCAGACATCTACGACGCAGAATCCAGCGGTGGGCTGCCCCTGCTTAGTTCCGCCCAACTACGCATCGTTATCGACACCATCGTCACCTCGCGCGATTCCATCCAAAACCAACCCGACCTGGTGCAAAACTTCCACAACGCCTGGTTTGCCACCCTCAAAGCCCAGGTAGAAGATTTTGATACAGCCGCCAGCCAGATTGCCGCCTGGGGCCACAACGATTGGAGCTTCGTTTACCCGGAAACGGCCAGCACTGATTTTAACGCCTGGCTGGAAAGCGTTGCCCAGGCAGATTTAGGCGACAATGCCTTCGTGATGCGCGACATGCGCCCCATCATCGACCGGCTCAACATTGCCCGACGCGTCTGGGCCGCCTCCGACGTGCCCGTTCCCTCCGACACCGTGGACAACCTGGTCAATCCCGGCTTTGTGATCCGCGCAGCGGAGCAGGCCAGCTTACAGCCCAATGGTAATCCGGTGAACAATACCTTTTCCATCTCGCAGCAGCTAGACCTGAGCGGCGTCACCACTTCCGCTTCTGAAACTCTGGTTGTGCTGCCCTGCCGCACCTTCACCTTCCTACCCGAATCGACCGAACTAACCCTGGAATCGCGGCGCATTTTGGATAATTGCGTTGTACCCACGTTGTCGCAAAGTGTCGGTTTGTTCCTGAAAGTGGTAGGCTCCTCGGCGTGGCCGGCCAACAACCCACCCTACACCGAAACCGATATTTTAGAAGTAGCCGAAGGGCGCGCGCAGTCGGTTGTCGATTATTTGGTGAGCAAGGGCATTGATCCGGCCCGCTTCATCATTGAGGCCGCTCTGCCGCCGGAAGACCACCGCAACACCAGCGATGCGAATCTGCAAGCCGCCGACCGCTATGTGGAACTGACTCTGATTACGGTGGGCCGATAAAGAATAAGTGAGCAACGACCCCAAGGGTTTCTGAAAACCCTTGGGGTCTGTGGAGACCAAACTATGAAACGTTTGCAACGTTATCGCGGGTTGTGGCTGTTTGTTGGGTTGTTAGGGCTCACGGCCGTTGCCTGCCAGCTAGGCGGCATCGGCCAATCAGATACATCCGATACACCCAGCATCCCCAACAACGCGACCATCGTTACCGTGGTCGCCAACAACAGCCTGGTTCCCTGGCTGAACCAGGCCGCCGCCGAGTTTAATGCCAGCGAACCGAAAACGGCCGTCGACCAACCTGCTTACGTCACCATCCAGGGCCAGGAATCCGGCCAATTTATCACCGACCTGGCCAATGGGGCCATCGAACCGCCGGCCATTTGGATACCCGACAGCCCGGTCTGGACCAACGTCCTGGCCGACAAGGGCAACGACGCCTATCAGGGCAACTGCGTCAGCATCGCCGAAAGCCCGTTGGTCATCGCCACCTGGCGTAACGTGGCCGAATCGCTGGGCTGGCCCGGTTACACGCTGGGCTGGCTGGACTTTGGCAGCCTGGCCCAGGACCCATCAGCCTGGAATTACTACACCGGCGGCGATTATGGCGCTAGTTTGCGCCTGAGCCACACGCACCCCGGTCTTTCCGGCGCAGGCGCGAGCACACTGCTGGCGTTGGTGCAGTCGGCGCAGCGACAGGCGCGAGCCGTTACCGTAGACGAGATCAACCTGCCGATTGTGCAGGCGTCCGTAGGCGCATTTGAGAGCGCAGTAACCTCGTTTGCCAGCGACCCATACACCCTGGCGCGAACCATGCAGGAACGCGGCCCCGGCTATTTGGGCGCAGCGGTGATGTATGAAAGCGATGCGGTCAGCAGCGGTCAGGGGGAAATCGTGCCGATTTACCCGTTGGAAGGCACGTTTGTGGCCACCCATCCGGCCTGCCTCAACCAACAGTCGGCAGAGCAGGAGGCGGCCAGGTTGTTTCGGGATTATTTATTGAGTGATGCGGGGCAGGTAACGGCCGTTTCCCACGCCCTGCGCCCCGTCAATGCCAACACCCCCATCACCGCGCCGCTCACCGCCGACAACGGCGTAGACATGGCTCAACCGGCCATCATTTTTGGCGAACCCAACGTACAAACCGTCTACGCCATTCAAGATGTCTGGCAAAACGCTCGCAAAGACGTAAATCTGGTCATGCTGCTAGACACCTCCGGCAGTATGCGCGGCAGCAAAATCGACAGCATGCGCGAAGCGGCCGTGCAATTTGTGGCGCAAATGGGCGACGAAGACCGCCTGACCATCATCGCCTTCTCCACCGAACCAAGCTTATTGGTGGAAGGCATTCAAGTCGGGCCAAACCGCAATAAATTGACCAACGCCATTCGTGATCTGGAAGCTTATGGCGACACAACCCTGTTCGATGCCATCGGTGACGGGGCAACCAGCATTGCGCGCACCAACAATACATCCATGACCAACGCCATGGTGGTTTTGTCCGATGGGCAAGATACACGCAGCTACCGCTACAGCTTCAACCAGGAGCTAATCGACACCGCGACCGGCAACAACACGACCATTTTCACCATCGCCTACGGCGGCGACGCCGACGAAGGTGTGTTAGGGCAACTGGCCATCAGCGGCAACGGCAACTTTTACCGGGGCGATGAGGCAAGTATCGCTGCCATTTATGATGAGATGTCGGCTGCTTTTGGCGGCAGCGTGGGAGTGGGGCGGTAGGGAAGATTTACGATTTGCGATTTGTGATTTACGATTTGCGATTTGTGATTTACGATTTGCGATTTGTGATTTGCGATTTGTGATTTGCGATTTGCGATTTGTGATTTGCGATTTGCGATTTGTGATTGGAGCCTGGAGAGTGATAAGTGAAATCACCACTCTCCAGGCTCTTTACCTTCTGCCTTATTCCTGCACTTCCAATTTAACCCACTGTACCACGGCCGTTTCTCCACCCCCATAATTTTCACCTACCAACCCCACCTGGCCGGACAGCTGGCCCACTTCGCCGGCCCACAACAGTTCTCGGTTGATGCGCACGG
>JAKQCM010000109.1 GCA_029559155.1 Chloroflexota bacterium | reverse complement strand
GACAGATTCGGAACTGCCCAAAAACAAATATCCTCCTGGTTTCAAGGCATAATGGAACAACTCCGTGATTTTGTTCTGAACGTCTCGCTGCAAATAGATCAGCAAATTGCGGCAGGTAATGAGGTCCAGCCGGGAAAACGGCGGATCGCTTAGCAGATTGTGTTCGGCAAACAAAACCACCTCGCGCACCTCTTTTTTTATCCGATATGCCCCGTTTTCTTCCTGGAAAAAGCGGGTCATGCGCTCCGGCGAAATGTCGGCGGCGATCACCGCCGGATAAATGCCCTCTCTGGCCCGCGCCAGTGCTTCTTGGCTGATGTCCGAGGCAAACACCTGAATCTCTGGTGGGTCGTCTAGCCGGCCGCGCTGCTCTAGCAGCAGCATGGCCACGCTGTAGGCCTCTTCACCGGTGGCGCAGCCGATCACCCATACCCGGACTATATTTTCTCGCTGCTTACCCTCAAAGAGTTGGGGCATCACCAAATTTTCCAGGGCGGCGTAAGCATCCGCATCCCGGAAAAAGTTTGTGACCGTAATCAACAAATCACGAAATAAGATCCGCGTTTCTTCCGGATGCTTGCGTAAATAATCCAGATAATCGGTCAATTCTTCCATCTGGTGCAGCTGCATACGCCGACGCACGCGGCGCATAATGGTGGCTTGTTTGTAACTGGAAAAGTCGTGGCTGGTGTGGGTGCGCAAATGGACAAAAATCTTTTGCAATATGTCTTCTTCTGTTTCCGGGAGATTTTGCTGCTCTTCCAGAGATGGCAGATCCGGCGATACACGGACAAAGTCGCAAATTTGTGACGGCATCTCGGCCACTGGTAGTACCAAGTCTATTACGCCAGTAGCAATGGCGTTCTGCGGCATACTGTTGTATTCCGCTTCAGCCGGGTCTTGTACTACGGTAAGTCCGCCGAGTTCTTTGATTTGCTTCAAGCCCAGGGAGCCGTCGGCGCCGGTGCCGGAGAGGATGACGCCAATGGCCTCCGCGCCATGCGCCGAGGCTAACGTGCGAAAGAAGTGATCGATGGTCGCCCGCTGCTGCCGCGTTTCTTCTAACTCTAACAACCGGAGGTGAGTGTCGATGGCCGCCAGATTGCGGTTTGGGGGGATGACGTAGACGTGATTCGGGGACATTTCTATCGTCTGCGACACCTGGATCACAGGCATGTTGGTGTGGGTTTGCAGCAGTTCTGGCAGATGGCTCTGGTATTCGGGAGCCAGGTGCATGACGACCACAAACGCGAGGCCGGTATCGGCCGGCGTGTTGTCGAAGAACGTTTTCAAGCCAGCCAGGCCGCCGGCGGATGCGCCGATTGCCACGACCATAAACCGGGGCTGTGGGTTTTTTTCAGTCTCTTGTTCTGCTTCAGGCATGGAGTTGGCATTCAATTCGCTCATATCTTCCTCTCGTGAGCATGGCGTGGAAGAGCATAGAATAAGACCGGTGTCTTTGTTTCCGTAGTCGAAATGTGTTCGTAAGGGCCTTCCTCACGCATGAAATTTCTGGTGAGCCCGGAAACGGCCGTCTCGCTTACCGGATGCCGGTAGATGGTGGGGAAACGGCCGTTGTTTGTACGCTTCTTTTAATTATAAACGTTTGTAAAGGCTTTGTCCTGAGGAGTTGGGGATTGCCGCAGGGCTATCGCATAGTCGGTTCATGGCCCGTATCGCCCGGCGCTGAAGCCGCCGGGCTGCCAAACAACGCCCCGTAAACGGGGCTTTTTCCCCCTTGTAGCCGGTTTATGGACTTCATGAAAACAACCAGGTAATCGGCCTGTCATTCTGAGCGCAGTCTTCGGAGCGAAGAATCCCTACTTCTCTGGCAACGGAAGGTGCAGGGGATGCTTCGGAGGACCTCAGCATGACATGTCTCCCAGTTACCGGATTAATTTTTTAATCTTCATCAACCGGCGTTGTGTGGCTGCCGGGGCGTTTTAGGTTTTAAGGAAATAATTGGGCTATGCCCGCAACGTTCGTAGGGGCTAGGCGGCGCGGTAATACCTGAGGCAAACGAGACTTCATTGTCCGCGCCGCCTCGCCCGCGCCAGTCAGCGGGCAAGCCAGGCGGAGAAAACGGCCGTGTGTTTGGCCAACGTCTCACCCGCCTGTCTAGCCCCTACAACGATCTCATTTTTAGGGTTCGGAGTTACCGGAATATTTTCTTAAACACCAATACGCCCCGGCGGGGCTAAGCAAAAGCTTAGGCGCGGCGTGTATGCGATAACCATGGGCATTACCGTCTTGGGTCTGGCGGGCGGCAGTGTCAGGAGAAGTGGGTGTTGTCTTCGTCGTCGGGGAGGAGGCGGAGGGGGATGTGGGCGGCGGCGCTGCCGGACTGCGGCCAATAGACTACCTGCGATTGGCCGATGAGCGCGTCCCACACGTCGCCAAGGGTGTCGGCCAGGGCGATGGGGCGGTTAAGGCGGTTGGCGATGTCCTGCGGTGAGATGTCGTCGAGGGCGATTCGGTCGGGGTGGTCGAACATGACGCGGGGGAGGACGATGAGGTCTGGGGGAGAAACGGCCGTTTTCTCCGCCAGCGCCGCCAGCACATCCGACCCCATCAACAGGCCGGCCACCGTAATCGTCTCGCCCAGCCGCTGATTGACCACGGGTAAAACCTCCACCCATGTCCCGGTCAGGGCGGCAAACTCCGCCGCCTTCTCGCGCAGCGTGGGCGCAAACAGGGTGGCTGTGGCCAGCAGGAGAGACTGGAGATTAGAGATTGGAGATTGGGGGCCATTGGCCAATCTCCAATCTCTAATCTCCCCTTTGACGCCTTCCCAGTCGTCCAAAAACTGGCGCACCAGGCCCAGTCCGTTTTCGTGCAGCTGCTGGCCATCGTAGGCGGCCAGCGGCGGCGCGTCGCGGCCGGTTACCAGATACCATTCGTCGGTGGGGTACACAAACCGCACGCCAAACCGTTCCTGGTAGATTGGCTGCAGCGATTCCACATACGCCAGGGTGGCGGCCGCTTCCTCTGGTGTATGGACGCGCATGGTGTATTTGTGATGGCGCGTCAGGCCCACCGGCACCACACTGATCGACTGCACCGCCGGCCATAAATCGGCCAGTTCGCGGATGGAGCGTTCCAGCCAGGGGCCATCGTTAAAACCCGGCACGACCACCAACTGCGTGTGCACTTCAATGTGACGGTCGGCCAGCCAGCGCAGCTGCTCCAGGATGTCCGGCGCGGTGGGGTTGCGCAAGAACTTGCGGCGCATCTCCGTGTCGGTGACGTGGACGGAGATGTACAGCGGCGAAAGGCGCATCATGGCGATGCGCTCCCAGTCATGGTCGCTGAGGTTGGTGAGGGTGACAAAGTGGCCGAACAGGAAAGAGTAACGGTAGTCGTCGTCTTTGATGTAGAGTGTGCGGCGGAATTTGGGGGCCATTTGCAGCACAAAACAAAATTCGCACAAGTTGTTGCAGCGGCGAATGTCAATGTCGAAGGTGGGATGCTCAAACGCCAGGCCGAGAGATTGGTTGTAGCGGCGTTCGGCTTCATAAAGCAGCAGGTCGTCGCCGCGCCGGATGAGCAGGTCCAGGTGTTCATCCGCGCCATGAAACTGCACGTCGATCACGTCTTCAACGCGGTTGTCGTTGATGGCCAGCAGTTCGTCGCCCACTTGCAGGCCGATTTTGGCGGCGACGCTGCGTGGTTCGATGCCGGTGATACGGCCGCCGGTGAAGGTGGTGGGGTCGAGTTCTTGGAATAAAGGCATGGGATTTACGATTTACGATTTGCGATTTATGAATTGCGGATTGCGGATTGCGGATTGCGGATTATGGATAATTTCTCGATGATGTCGGCAACGATGTCGGCGACGGTGTGGCCGGTGGTGTCGATGATCTGGGCGTCGGCGGCGGGGCGCAGTGGGGAGACTTCGCGGTGGCTGTCGATGTCGTCGCGGCGTTCGACGTCGGCCAGGATTTCTTCGAAGGAGGCTTCGTGGCCTTGCTGTTGGCGGTCGCGCCAGCGGCGACGGGCGCGTTCGGCGGCGCTGGCGGTGATGAAGAGTTTGAGCGGCGCGTCGGGCATGACCACGGTGCCGATGTCGCGGCCGACCATGACCACCTGGCCGCGTCGGCCGAAGGCGCGCTGGCGTCTGACCATTTCCTGGCGCACGCCGGGATAGCTGGAAACCAGGCTGACGTTGGCGTCGATTTCCGGCGTGCGCAGCGCCCAGGTGACGTCTTCGCCGTTGAGCAGGGCGGTGTAGTGACGGCCGTCATCGTGCCCGGCGGCCGGCTGTACGTCCAGATCGAGCTGGGCGGAGAGGGTGGTAACGGCCGTTTCATCCGCCAGATCCACCCCGGCCCGCAGGGCGGCCAGGGTGACGGCGCGGTACATAAAGCCGGTGTCTAAAAAGAGAAAGTTTAATTTTTCGGCCAGCAGGCGGCCGACGGTAGATTTGCCGGAAGCGGCCGGGCCGTCGATGGCAATGACAGGGTAAGGGATGGGGGCGTTGTTCAAGATTTGCCTCGTGGTTTGGGGGAGGATGGTTTTTTGGATGGTTTGTTGGTGGCCTGGCGGAGGGCGGCGACTTCTTGGGGCTTGAGGTAGCGCCATTTGCCGGGAGCCAGATTGCCTAATTGCAGCGGGCCGATGCGCAGGCGTTTGAGCTGGCGCACGGGATGGCCAAACTCGGCGGCGATGCGGCGGATTTGCCGCTTGCGCCCCTCGCGCATGATGATTTCCAGGCGCGTGAGGTCGGGGAACTGCTCTAAGACGGTGATGCGCACGGGGGCGGTGAGACGGCCGTCTAGCATGACCCCTTGCCGCCATTGGTCCAACTGGGCGGGGTGAATGTCGCCTTCGATTTCCACACGGTAGGTTTTTTCGTGGCCGTAGCGAGGGTGGGTGAGCTGGTGGGCAAGCTGGCCGTCGTTGGTCATGAGCATGAGGCCCTCGCTTTGTTTGTCCAGGCGGCCGACGGGGTACAGGTGGCCGGGCAGGTCGATGAGGTCGCGCACGGTCTGGCGGCCCTGCTCCATTTCGTCCTCGGTAGAGGAGAGCACACCTTTGGGCTTGTTGAGGGCGATGTAGATGTGCTGGGTTTCGGGGCGGGCGAGTTTACGGCCGTCTACCTCGATGCGGTCTTTGTTGGGGTCGGCTTTGTCGCCGATTTGGGCGACACGGCCGTTGATTTTGACACGGCCGTCGCGGATCATTTTTTCGCTTTCGCGGCGGGAGGCGATGCCGGCCTGGCCCATAAGTTTTTGCAGTCGTTCTTCCATAAGGACCAAGGATAACAGAGGCGGGCAAAGTAGCAAGGGGATCTAACCGGTTTCAGGTTGCCTAAAGGAAACGACCTGGATACAGTAGCGCCGATCATTTTTTAGTGAGGGTTAGCCTGAGTTGGCTTTGCATACCTGCCTATGAACGTGAAACGCCTTTTTGTTGCCCTGTTTTTGATTGCTTTGTTCACTATTGCCGTGCGGGAGACGTTGGACCCTGACATGTGGTGGCACCTGCGGACGGGGGAGTACATTTTGCAGGAAGGCATTCCCCGGCACGATGTGTTTTCCTTTACCGTGCCGGATCATGAATGGCTGACGCATGAATGGTTATCGCAGGTTTTTATGTGGAGCGTGTATCGGGTGGCTGGGCTGCCGGGGCTGACAGTGGTGTTTGCTTTGCTGACGGCCGTTTCCTTTTTCCTCGTCTATCGGGTGTCGGCGGGACGGCCGTATCTGGCGGCGTTTGTGGTGCTGCTTGGGGCGTTTGCGTCGGCTATCGTATGGGGCGTACGGCCACAGATCTTCAACACGTTGTTTACGGCCGTTTTTATTTACATTGTCGAGCGTTATCGAAAAGGGGAGGCGGGGGCGCGGACGTTATGGTGGCTCCCGGTGGTGACGATTGTCTGGGCCAATTTCCACAGCGGCTATTTGTTGGGTGTGGTTTATCTGGCCGTGTTGACGCTGGGGGAAGCGGTGGAGATTGTTTTGCAGCGACGCGCACCGCTTGAAACGCCGCCGATGACCTGGTCTCAGATACGGGGGCTGGCGGGGATAACGGCCGTTTCCTTTCTCGCCGCTGCCGTGAATCCCAATGGCCCCGAGATGTGGATTTACCCCTTTCTCACGTTGGGCAGCTCAGCCATGCAAACCTACATCGTCGAGTGGAATTCGCCCGATTTTCACCAGCGCATATTCTGGCCGTTTCTGGCATTAGGCGGGCTGGGCGTTGTGGGCTGGGCTTTCGGTTCCCGCCGGCCACGCCTGAGCGATCTGCTCTTATTTGGTGGGACTGCCTTTGCGGGTTTTGTTTCTGCGCGAAACATTCCTTTATTTGCCATTATTGCTCCGCCGATTGTGTGCCGCGCGCTGGTTGGCTGGCTAGGGGCAGATCCGCGTCTGGCCGCATTTTTGCAGGAACCGGTCTCTACCCCACGACCGACGGTCCGGCAAACGACGCTGCATGCAGCCGTGCTGGCGCTGGCTCTGGTGGCGGCATTGGTCTGGACGCTGGACATTATTGCGGGAAACGAAACGGCCGTGGCGGAGAATTTTCCTGTAACGGCCGTGGCTTATCTGCAGGAATCGGGTCTGGCCGAAAAACACGGTTACAACTCCTACAACTGGGGAGGCTACCTGATCTGGGAAGGCATCCCGGTTTTTATTGATGGGCGGGCCGACGTGTACGGCGATCAATTTATGTTGTTTTATTTGCAAGCGTATAAGGCTAAAGAAACGTGGGAAGAGCCGCTAACAGAATATGACGTAGACTACGTTTTGATGGAAAAAGGGCAACCACTAAACAGCCTGCTGGCCGTCAGCCCGGATTGGCAGGAAGTGTACCAGGACGACTTGAGCCAGATTTTTGTGCCGGTAAACTAACCATGACCTTTATAACTCAGTCCATTTGGTTCCGTAGAATCCTGTTGCTCGCAGCTGTGACGATCCTGCTATGGCTTCCTCAACCCTTTCCTCACCATCTCACTAAGGTCGATTTTCAAGCATATTGGGGCGCCAGCTATTTGTTATCTAAATCAGAAAACTTTGCTGATGCCGACAAACTTCTCGAAGTCCAGCGGCAGTTTACGGAGTGGACGGAAGACTCGGCACAAATGACATGGAATCCTCCCTGGTTACTTGCATGGTTTTTGCCTTATACATTTCTGAAATTTGATAAGGCCAGTTGGGTGTGGTTTTTAACCAATATTTTTCTACTTTTTGTTTCGACTTGGTATATGTGGCGCCTATTTCCGCATCAAGAGTCAACTCGAAAACTATTGGGAATTGGGCTGTTGGTTACCTTCCTCTTTATACCGACCATAACCTTGCTGCTTGTGGGACAGATATCTACACTGATCTTGCTCGGCTTGACTCTGTTTTTATACTTTGATCGGAAAAACGAAGACTTTATGGCAGGGATCGGTTTGTCATTAACCACGATAAAGCCCCACCTGGTCTACATCACTTTGCCGTTACTGCTGTTACACTTGTTGTGGCACAAGCGTTGGAAAGCACTCCTTGGTTTTGCCCTGCTGCCAGCAGTTGGAACATTTATTGCGTTCTGGTTGCGACCCACATTTCCGGGTGAGTATATGGCTACCATGGGTGAAAGTAACCTTCTTCGCCTTACAGTGCCTACGCTGGGCTATTTCTTGGCAACGGTTGTGGGATGGCGTGGTTTGCGCTTGATGGGATTGGTCATTTTGCCCGTAGTTTTGCTACTTTGGTATTTGCAGCCGCGAAAGGAAGAGCTAAATCTAGTGAACTGGACGGTCACGACGCTCATTCTTTCTACCATCACTGCTCCATTTGGGTGGAGCTTTGACATGGTGCTTTTGCTACTTCCAGTACAGTACGGTCTTGTAGCGATGGTAGAGGGTCGTGTTGATCGGAAGACGGCCGTAATTGTGTCGTTTCTGTTTGTCTTTTGCAACCTGTTCATGCTTTATCAGCGCACTTTAGAAGTGTGGGATGATAAGTTTTTTTGGTTTCCGATTGCTGTAGCAATTCTGGGTGGAACGTTGTATGGGTTTCGCACTGAAAAGACCAGGCTCCCGGCGAGCCGCACGTAGCGGCGCAATCATCCCGCCACATTCGCGCCGAAAGAGAATACCGGCGCGGGTTAAATGTTTTTGTAGTCGTTCTTCAGACTTTTGTTGGGGTCAAGAATAGATTAAACCACTGTCATTCTGACGAGTCTTCGAGGAAGAATCCCCTGCTGTCGAGAAAGAGTGATTCTTCGCTCCGCAGACTCCATTCAGAATGACTCTACCCAACTCTTGACGATTACACATACTTCTGACTTTTTTGCGGAAATTGGACTTTGCTGCTTGACATCAGACCCCAACTGGAAACCCCGTTCGCCTTGTATTCTCAGACTCTTTGCCTGACCCTGGGGCTATTGTCGCTGGTGGTTTCTGTGTTTACCATTGCATCATGATTTCGGATAGAGATAAGCATCTGGAAAGGCGAAACGGCCGTAGTTCTTCACGAAATAGTCACATCACCTGGCATCTGCTAGCTTTGGGCAGTGGGCTACTGTTATTGGCCTGGTGGCTGCAGCGCGGCCCGACTTTTTTTTCCAGCGATACCGGTCTGCGGTTTATGCAGGTGAAGTCGCTGCTGGCGCGCGGCTGGCAAAGTCCGGTGATGGTAAATCCGGGGCAAGCGTTGGACCCGGGGCTAAATTATTTGCCCTACTATTTTGCTTATGCCCGGATTGGCGACCAGATTTATTTGCCCATCAGCGCCCTGTTTCCCTTGTTGGCTTCTTTGTGGTACGCCTGGGTGGGGGCAGCAGGATTGGCTGTTGTGCCGGTGTTGGGCGCTGTGCTGGCGGCGGCGGCTGTGTACAAATTGGGACGATTGAGCGGACTGCCGTACGCTTTTTGGGGGTTGTGGCTGGCGGTGTTGGCAACGCCGCTGCTGTTTTACAGCCTGACGTTTTGGGACCATACGCTGGGCACGGCCGTTTTGCTGTGGGCGGTGGTGGGCGTGGCGGCGGGATTGAAGCGCGAACGGCCGTTGCCCTTCATCCTGGGCGGTATGGCTTTGGGGCTTGGGCTGGAGCCGCGGCCGGAAGCGTATGTGTTTGCGGTGGCCCTGGGGTTGGGCCTGCTGCTGGTCGGTGGGCGGAACTGGCGGCCGTTGGCCTGGACGGTGGGTGGGGCGCTGATCACGGCCGTACCTCTGTGGCTGCTGCAATATGCCTGGGTGGGTCATCCATTGGGCATTCCCATGGCCCAAAATTTATTTGGCTACGGCGTCGTGGCCCATGACGTGGACAGCACGTTTGGCCGGACGCGCGCTTTCCAATTAACCCGCTTTTTTACCTACATTGAACCGGGTAATGTGACCACGCTGCTGGCGACGTTGTGCCTGTTGATTGGCATGGCGCTCATTGTGTTTGTGCTGCGGCTGCCCCGGTATCAGCGGCGCGGGGTTTTGTTTGGCGGCACGGCCGTGACGCTATTGGGATACTTCTTGCTGGTTTTGTCTGCTCAAGACAAACCTGTTACCGGTCTGATTGCTACCTTTCCTTTGCTGCCGTTCAGCCTGGCCTATGTACGGCAGCCCCGGCGTGAAGCCCAATCCATTTACCGCTTTTGTTTTGCCGTGACGTGGGCATTTGTGGTTTTGATGGTGGCGCTCTGGCCGACGGATGGCGGCAAGCAGTGGGGCGTGCGTTACATGCTGCCCGCCTATCCGCTGCTGGTCTATTTGGCATGGACGGCCGTCGATAGTTACCGCCAGCCGCTGCGCGCCATCCACCGCCAGGGCGATAGGCTCCTGGTGGGCAGCTTGCTGCTGGCTACGCTGGTGATACAGGTGATGAGCGTGACGTATCTGGCCGGGATTCACCGCGAGCAGCGGGCGGTGCAGGCGCAAATTGCCGCGCTGCCGGTGGATGTGGTGGTGACGAATATCTTGTTCTTGCCGCCGCAAATGAGCGGTACGGACAAGATTTTTCTGTTTGTGAATGACAGCGCTGTGCCGCCGGCGCTGCTGGCGCAGATGTGGCAGCAGGGTGTGCGGCGATTGGCGGTGCTGCCGGGCGATGAACGGCCGTTGCTGCTGCCGGAGCGCGGCGATGATTTTGTGGTTGTGCCGGAGGCGCCGCCGCTGGTTGTGCTGCGGCGCGCCCCGTAAAGGAGTTTTGGTGTCGCCATCTCGTTTGTTAACGGCCGTTCTCTGGGCCATCATCTTTATCCTCATCATCCCGCTTTATTTGCGCGTTGCGTTTGTAGACCCGGTTGATTTTTACAAAGGCGGCATTGGCGCAGGGGACTTTAAGGCGTATTACATCGCTGCTCAACTGCTGCGCGACGGACAATCCATTTATGACCCAGTTTTGCAGGATGAGGCCGGGAGTTTGTTGGGGTTTGCGCCGGATCAGGTGTATTACGTGTATCCCAGCGTGTTGGCCCATCTGCTGCTGCCGTTGAGCCGCGTGTCCATCGAGACGGCCGCGCGCTTTTGGAACGGGCTGAATTTGGTTTTGTTGGCGGGGTCGTTGGCGCTGTTGACGCATTCATTTACGCTGCGACAGCGGTTGGGCCGCCATTATCCCTGGCTGATTATTTTGTTTGCGCTGGCGGCGCCGGTGTTTAGCGCCTTGCGGATTGGGCAGGCGAATATCTGGCTGTTGTTTTTGCTGGCGGCGATGGTGACTTTTTACCGCGACGGCCGTTTGGGACTGGCGGGCAGCGCGTTGGCGTTGGCGACAGTGATCAAAATTTTTCCGGCGGCGCTGCTG
>JAKQCM010000107.1 GCA_029559155.1 Chloroflexota bacterium | reverse complement strand
CTTTCCTGGAGCCGTGTGCCGCACCCCAGCAAAGTGGTTAAACCCGACGAGGAAGTGAAAGTCTTGGTTCTGGGGGTAGACCAGGAAAATGAACGGGTTGCCCTGAGTCTGAAACAACTTTACCCCGATCCCTGGAAAACGGCCGAATCTCGCTACCAGCCGGGCCAACTTGTCGAAGGCATCGTCAACAACATCGTCAATTACGGCGCGTTTGTCCTCTTGGAGCCAGAATTAGAAGGTCTGATTCACATTTCGGAACTGGCCGAAGGCGCATTTTTGCACCCGCGCAATGTGGTGGAAATTGGCGATAAAGTGACCGCCCGCGTGCTGCAAGTAGACGGCCGTGCCAAACGTCTCGCCCTCAGTTTACGCAGCGTTCCCCAAAACCCGTAGTCAACCAGTCGTTGGAAATCGATCCGTGGGCAGGAGGCGCTCTCACGCCCGGCGTCGATTTGTTGTATACTTGCAGGTGCTTACAACCAACTACCAACTTTCGGCTATCGACTTTCGGCTATCGACTACGCAATGACTCGCAAACCCACAACCCGCTCGCCCAAGACCGAGCCTTCGCCACCTCCCCAACCACCACCTACCTGGGACGAGAAATTTATCAACAGCCTCATCCCCTGGCGCGTGGAAATCGGCGGCATTGTCCTCTTTGCCTTTGCCATGATCACGTTGTTGGCGCTGCCCGGGCTGACGGAAGCTGGCTGGTTGACAGCCTGGACGCGCCTGCTGCGCCAGGTGTTTGGGTGGGGAGCGTATCCATTGTTTTTTATTCTGGCGGCTGTGGGGCTGCATATCGCCATTCGGAAAGTGAAACGGCCGTACAACATCCAAGCCTCGCAAATCGTTGGCCTGGAACTGCTGCTGCTCACCGCCCTACCTCTCAGCCACCTGGTCACCAATTCCAACCTATCCGACGCCTACCGTGGGCTGGGCGGCGGTTTGGTCGGCTGGGCATTGTCTGAACCTCTCTTAGAACTCATCGGCCCCTTGCTGACCAGTCTGCTCTACGCCATTTTGCTCATCTGGGGCTTTGCGCTTCTGGTCAACTACAGTTGGCTCGACATGCTGGAAACCCTCAACCGGCTGGCCATCGCCCTGCGCCGCTGGGCGGAAAAAATTGCCCCGCCAGCGCGGGAACCCGCAGCCACACCGGCGGCGGAAATTGAACAGGCAACGGCCGTTCCCCTGCCTCAATCTCACCTCCCCAACCCCAACAACCTGATCATCATCGACGATTCCGCCTCCCAAGACGAGGGCGTCGATTGGCAGCGGCGCGACAAACGCCTGCCCCCCATCACCCTGCTGGAAGAAGGCGCGCCCGCGGCCATGTCCCCGGCCGAAATCGACGAAAAGAAACGCATCATCGAAGAAACCCTGGCCGACTTCCAGATTCCGGCCACCGTCACCGAAATCCGGCGCGGTCCGGCCATCACCCAATTTGGCGTCGAACCCGGTTATGTAGAAAAAGTTGGTCCCGAAGGCGACCTGAAACAACAAAAAATCCGCATCGGACAGATTGCCTCCCTGCGCCGCGACCTGGCTTTGGCGTTGGCCGTCACCCGACTGCGCATCGAAGCGCCGGTTCCTGGCCGTGGCGTGGTCGGCGTGGAGGTTCCCAACGCCGAAATCAGCATTGTGCGGCTGCGCGCCATTCTGGAGGCCGACGCATTTGCCAAGATCAAAAGCCCGCTCGGCGTTGCCCTTGGCCAGGATGTTTCTGGCGTGCCGTTGGCTGTAGACCTGGCGACTTTGCCTCACTTGCTGATTGCCGGGACGACCGGTTCCGGTAAATCGGTGTGCATCAACGCTTTTGTCTCCTGCCTGGTGTTTAACAACCCGCCGGACAAACTGAACCTGATCATGATTGACCCCAAGAAAGTGGAGTTGATTCGCTTCAATGGCCTGCCGCATCTGATTGGCAAAGTGGAGGTGGAGGCGGATCGGGCGGTGGGTGTGCTGCGCTGGCTGACGGCCGAAATGGATCGCCGCTACGAATTGTTTACGATGGTTGGCGCGCGCAACCTGAACGGTTACAACGGCCGTGTCGCCCGCCACCCAACACTCAAAAAGCTGCCTTATCTGGCTGTCTTTATCGACGAATTGGCCGATTTGATGCACATGTACCCCGGCGATGTAGAGCGCACCTTGTGCCGTCTGGCGCAAATGGCGCGCGCAACGGGGATTCATTTGATTGTGGCTACGCAACGGCCGTCTACCGACGTCATCACCGGCCTCATCAAAGCAAACTTTCCTGCCCGCCTCTCCTTCTCAGTAGCCTCCGGCACAGATTCGCGCGTTATCTTAGACACCGTGGGCGCAGAACAGCTTCTGGGCAAAGGCGACATGCTTTTCCAATCGCCCGACGCCGCCGGACCGGTGCGCGTGCAAGGCGTTTTTGTCAGCGATAACGAGATCGAGCGCATCGTCGATCATTGGCACGCCGCCATGCCAGACTTCGCGCCCATTCCCACACCCTGGGAAACACTCATCGCCAAACACGCCCTGCTAGACGAAACCGATCAACTGCTAGAGCAGGCCATCGAAATCGCCCAAAAACAAGACACCATTTCCAGCTCCATGTTGCAGCGTCGACTGCGCATCGGCTATCCACGCGCCGCCCGCATCATGGAGCACCTCTACGAAATGGGCCTGGTAGAAGACCCGCAAACGGGCGGCAAAACCCGCAAAAGCCTGGTTGAAGAAGGCGATAATCCTCTGGAAGAGATTCTTTCGGATCAACAAGAATAGCGCAGGCGCAAACGAATCGTCGATCTTCTGGCAAAAATTGGTCCAATCCTGGAGATTGGCCAATCTAGGGCGCGGCCATCTTTCTGAATTTTCGCTAAGCCTTCTAAGCCATACCGGAAAAATGATTAACGTATCGTTTATAATGGTATGGTTCATCGACTAAA
>JAKQCM010000104.1 GCA_029559155.1 Chloroflexota bacterium | reverse complement strand
GCCGAAAGACGGCTCGAAATGACACTTTAGGCTGAGCATTGAAACTATAATAAATATATCTGAATCATCGCTGTCCAGGATTTCTCGCGGCTGGTATATTGTTTTGTTCTGTTGGGTTTGAAGGGGTGAGATAGCCGCGCCTTCAAGCCCGACCTGCCCGCTTCTGCGAGGAGGACCGCATGAAAACCTTTTACCGGTTTTTACAAGGGCTGCTGACCGTTCTGGTCGTATGGGTATTTTCCCTTTCCAATCCCGTTTCGGCTCAGGCTGGGCGGTCGTTGTCGCCTGCCGGGTTCGATCCCAGCCCGCCCGGGGAGACGGTGCGCCTGATCTTCATCCACCACAGCAGCGGGGAAAACTGGCTGCGCGACGGTTACGGCAACCTGGGGCGCACCCTCGGCGAGAACAACTACTTCGTCAGCGACACCAACTACGGTTGGGGTCCCGACAGCATCGGCGACCGCACCGACATCCCCAACTGGCCGGAATGGTTTCGCAGCGCCGCGACGCCGCGTTACATGGCGGCGCTGTTGAGCGAAAGCGAGCAGCACGCCAATTACACGCGCACCTTTGCCGATCCTGGCGGCGAGAACCAGATTGTGTTGTTCAAATCTTGCTTCCCCAATTCCGACCTCTACGGCAGCCCCGATGACACGCCCACGCCAGGCTACGATTTCACCGTCGGCAACGCCAAATGGGTGTACAACGAGATTTTGCAATACTTCGCCACGCGCCCGGACAAGCTGTTCGTCGTCATCACCGCGCCGCCCCTGTCGGCGCCATCCATTCCGGAAAATGCGCGGGCGTTTAACCAATGGCTGGTCAACGATTGGCTGCGCGAAAATGACTACCCGTACAACAACGTGGCCGTGTTTGATTTCTACAACATCCTCACCGACCCTGACGCGCATCATCAGGTGGTGAATGGGACCATCGAACATGCGGCGGGCAGCCAGGATACGCTGTATTACCCCTCCGACGATGATCATCCCTCGGTGGAAGGCAGCCGCAAAGCGACGGCCGAATTTGTGCCCATGCTCAACGTCTTCTACCATCGTTGGCAAAGCGAGGCCGCATCACCGCCGCCCACGGTGGAACCGGTCGTAGAAGTAGAAGCGGAAACGGAGATGGCGGTGACAGAGGAGGAGGTGGTGGAAACGGCCGTTTTCCCCGCCACACTCCTGGATAACTTTGAAACCAACCAGGGATGGGAAGCGTTCTGGGACGAAACCACCCTCACCCGCTTCGCCTGCGCCCCGGCAGCCGACCCGGCGGGCAGCGGCAAGGTCATGCAGATTGAGTTCGACGTGGCCGCCAACAGTTGGGCCACCTGCGCCCACTTCTTCGACGCCGCGCCAGCGTGGCAAAGCGCCGCCGGCCTCAGCTTTCGCCTGCAAGCGGCATCGGCCGGGCTTCTGGTCAACATAGACCTTTACGCCGGGCCGGAAGATGCGCGCGAAACTTACGCCTATGTTCTGGAAACCCCGCCGGACAGTGTGGACAATTGGATTCCTGTGCATCTGCGCTGGGCCGATTTCCACCGTGTGGATTGGGAAGAGAACGCCGGCGCGCCGTTTACCGACGCTGATCGGGTAAGCGGCCTGGCCTTTGGTTTTAGCACGCACCCCGACACGACGAGCAACGGCGTTATTTGGGTGGATGACCTCAGCCTGGGGGTAGATG
>JAKQCM010000073.1 GCA_029559155.1 Chloroflexota bacterium | reverse complement strand
CGCTCGTGGGTTGCCCAGATTTCGCAGCACCTGATAACAAACCCAGTAAACCTGCAAATGAATGCCCTGGCATATCTCTGGCTCGGTTGCTATAGTGGTCAGAACAGCCTCCACATGGATCAGGGCACGCTCAGGCTGCTGCTGCCGCAGCGCGATGTCGGCTAAGCCCGCGAGCATCAGGGCGGCCTCGGCCTCCTGGTTTATTTGCGCACAAATCGTATGCGCCTGTTGGTAACAATCGGCCGCTTCAGCCAACGCCTCATTTGCCAACAACGCATTCCCCATTTTCGCCAGCCCCCCAGCCTGCAGTGACTTGATACCGATAGCATCGGCAAGAGAAAATGCTTCCCTGGCCAATTGTAAGGCTGCCGCGGCGTCACCCTGTGCCAATACCACGCCGCTCAACCAGTTCAACCCCCAGGCCTCCCCGTAGCGATCCCCAATTTGACGCGCCAGCGCCAGCGATTGCGCCAATAGGCGCTGGGCACGCGCATAATTGCCTATTCTGGCATACACAACCCCCAAATCACCCACCGTAATGGCCCGATTTTTCGGCACATTGAGCTGCTCAAAAATGGTCAGGGCTTGTTCCAGGTATCGTTGGGCCTGGCTCAAAGCAAAGCGCATAGAAGCTGCGACCCCCAAATTAGACAACAGCTTGCCCTCCACCAGCCGATCCCCCAGCGGCCGGGCAATGTCGAGTGCTTGTTTATAATAACGTTCGCAAACGATTAGCTTGTTGCGCCGTCGTGCTTGCACACCTAAAAAGGTCAGCGTCATCATTTGCCCAAATTGGTCATCAGCTCGCTGTGAACATTCAAGCGCCTGCTGTAGTGGCTCGCTGGCGGCTTCTGTTTGCCCCATCTCAATCAACGCCCAGCCGATTCCCTGCTTGCCTCTCGCCAGTAAAAGCCACTCATCACTATCTTGCAGCAGCTCAACGCCCGTTTGATATTGCGCCAGAGATCCCTGGTAATCCCCTTGCCCGTCGAGCACCAATCCCCAGACAAGATAAGCTCTGATTTCTGTCTGCTGGCTGACTGTTTCCTGACTGAGTGCCTCTTTGATGTCGGTCAACGCCTGATCAAACTGGCTGATCGGCTCTAACAGGGCGGCTCTGGCCTGGTGCAGGCTGGGGGTAAGTTGGGGCGGTACGTCGGCGGCAACGGCCGTTGCCAAAGCCTGGGTGATGAGTTCAATCCCGTCACGAAAGAGACCGCTGCGGTAATAATAGTGCTGTATGCCTTCTAAGTTTTGGGCAATGTCCGCCCAGGCGGCCTGGCCAACAGCTTGCTGCCAGGCGGCACGGAGATTGTGCTGCTCAAGCAGGAGTGTTGCCAAAAGCTGGCCTGGCGCACCACGTTGCAAAATCTGCGCCTGCTGCCCCATCATCTGCAAGTAGTAACGACTGTGATTGTCGTGGCTGTCCTGGAATAAGGCGGCAGCGCGGGGCCAGTTGGCGCGCTGCTCAACCGCGAATTGGCGAATGAGTGGGTGCATTTTGAAACGCCCCGTTTCGTCTCGGCCGAGCAGGGCGTGATGTTGCAAAATGTATAAGCCTTTTGCGTCTTTTAACACCGCATCGGCCGCCGGGCGGGTAAAGCCGCCGCGAAAAATGGAGATTTGCGCCAACAGCATTTGTTCACGGGAGTCGAGTAATTGCCAGGTGTTGTCAAAAACGGCCTGGAGCGTGCGCTGACGGGGCGGCAAGTCATGCCGCGTGGTGTCGAGGAGGTGAAGATTATCGGTTAAGGCCGGCATGATCTCAGCCATCATCAACCGCCCCAGCGAAGCCGCCGCCAACTCAATCGCCAACGGCATTCCCTCGACAAATTGGCAAATCGCCACGACATCAACCGCATCTTCTTTGGCCCAGTTGGCCATTGACTCGCGAAGTGACTTGTATCGTTTAGAAATGTGTCGTTCGATTGTTTCCCCCATGTTTTTGAGCTGATGCCACCGGTCAGCAATTTGTGTGGCCCCAGGTAGTGCTTCAGTGATGGCGTCGCGATATTCTCCAGAGCGATCGCGGGTTACTATCTCAATCGATGGATATTTCTCTAGCCATTCTTTGACATCCTTACCCGCAGAAGAAGGCAATAAATCAATCGGTTTGCCCAGTTCATGATCGATAATAATCGTTCCGTAATTACGCCCTTTACGGAAGGCCCAATCGTCAA
>JAKQCM010000064.1 GCA_029559155.1 Chloroflexota bacterium | reverse complement strand
TACAGCCTTGAAGGCGTCTCGCTGGCGGCGGTGGGCGGCTTTTTGGAGCCGGGCGAAGACCCATTTGCCGGCGCGCAGCGCGAACTTTTAGAAGAAACCGGCTACGCCGCACCGGACTGGACTTTCCTGGGCAGTTACTCTGTGGACGGCAACCGCGGGGCGGGCAACGCCTATTTTTACCTGGCGCAAAATGCGCGCCGCGTGGCCGAAATCGACGCCGACGACCTGGAAGAGCAAGAACTGCTGCTTTTGTCACGGGCAGAGGTGGAAGCGGCGCTGGACGCCGGGGAATTTAAGCTGCTGCCGTGGACGGCCGTTGTCGCCTTAGCATTGCGTCAGATCTAGTCAAAATTGAGTTAGGTGATGGTACAATAACCTTCGATAAATTTTCCAAGGATGGCCTGATGATGAGACAAGTCCTTATTTACCCTGGCGAAGATGATTTTTGGGTGGCAGAGTGTCCCAGTTTACCCGGCTGCATTAGCCAGGGCGAAACACGAGAAGAAGCCATTGTAAACATTCGCGAGGCTATAGATCTGTACATCGAATCCCTGACTGAAGATGGGCTAGATGTTCCTGTGGACAATTTCGCGGCGCTTCTAGTTGCTGTATGATTAATGGGCACCTTACCCAAGATTTCAGGAGCAGAGTGTGTAAAAGCCCTTGAGAAAGCGGGCTTTTATTTTAAAAGGCAGCGAGGCAGCCACATTGTCTTGCGGCGCGACGATCCATTTGCCCAAGTTGTGGTGCCCAATCATAAACAGCTCGATCGCGGGACGCTAAGAGCGATTATTCGGCAGGCAGACCTGAGTGTGGATGAGTTTTTAAGCCTTCTGTAGATTATTTTCGATGAGCAAACACAAGCCCTTTGAATACATTCCCGTGGTGGAAGTAGACGAATACGACGCCGAATGGCAGGCGCGGCGCGAAGCGGTCGAGATTGCCGGCCGGGAAGAAATGCTGGTGGCCCTGATTGAGGAACTGGTGGGCAAACGGCCGTCTTCTCCCAAGTCCTACTCCCGCACCATGCTCAAATACATTCACCAGGGGCTGCCCTGGATGTCTAAAAGCCAGGTGCTGCAAGCCTACCAGACCTTGTGCGAGCAAAATTATCTGGAATTTGACCCTGAGGTGCGCGTGGCCCTGCAAACCAAGCCGGTGCGCAGCCAATCCGGCGTCACCGTGGTCACCGTGCTGACGAAGCCGTATCCCTGCCCCGGCCAATGCATCTTCTGCCCCACCGACGTGCGCATGCCCAAAAGCTACCTCCACGACGAGCCGGGGGCGCAGCGCGCCGAGCGCTACAAGTTCGACCCCTTCGACCAGACGGCAGGGCGCATTCGCGCTTTGGAACAAATCGGCCATCCCGCCGACAAAATCGAGCTGCTGATTTTGGGCGGCACCTGGTCCAGTTACCGGCGCGATTACCAGGAATGGTTTATCAAACGCTGCTTCGACGCCATGAACGGCATAGAGGCCGACACACTGGCCGAGGCGCAGGCAATTAACGCCACGGCCGTGCGCCGCAACGTGGGGCTGGTGGTAGAAACCCGCCAGGACCACATCGACGTGGAAGAGCTGCGCTGGCTGCGTACTCTGGGCGTGACCAAAGTGCAGGTGGGCATAGAGAGCATGGACGAGCGAGTCCTGGCGCTAAACAACCGCGGCCACGACACGCAGGCCACCCGCGACGCGTTTCGTTTGCTGCGATTGGCCGGGTTTAAGATTCACGGGCACTGGATGCCCAACCTGTTGGGCGCAACCCCGGAGAGCGACGTGGCGGATTACGGCCGTCTCTGGACCGATCCCGCCCTCCATCCTGACGAACTCAAAATCTATCCCACCATGCTGCTGGAAAATGCCGAATTGTACGACTACTGGCAGCGCGGCGAGTACCAGCCCTACACCGAGGAAGAAGTGGTCGACGTGCTGGTGCAGTGTAAGCTGCAAACGCCCCGTTACACTCGCCTGACACGCATCATCCGCGACATTCCCACGACCAACGTGGTCGAAGGCTTTAAGAAAGCCAATTTACGCCAGTTGGCCCAAAACGAAATCAAGCGGCGCGGTCTGC
>JAKQCM010000062.1 GCA_029559155.1 Chloroflexota bacterium | reverse complement strand
AATCTCCAATCTCCAATCTCCAATCTCCAATCTCCAATCTCCAATCTCCAATCTCCAATCTCCAATCTCCAATCTCCAATCTCCAATCTCCAATCTCCAATCTCCAATCTCCAATCTCCAATCTCCAATCTCCAATCTCTAATCTCTAATCTCTAATCTCCAAAATCACCTCTGCCAACCACTCATGACAGAGCAAACCGCTCGATGGCTTCGGCGACGCCGCTGTGATTGTTGTCGGCGGTTACATAATCGGCGATGGCTTTAACGGCCGTTCGGGCATTGCCCATCGCCACGCCAACCCCGGCCATTTGCAGCATCTCCAGGTCGTTTTCGCCGTCGCCGATGGCCAGCATGGCCGCCGGGGAAACGCCCATGTCGGCCAAAAGCCGCCGCACGCCGCGCCCTTTGGATGCGCCGGGCGGCAGAATCTCGATGTAACCCGGCACAGCCTGCGTGACAGTCGCCTGATTGCCCATCAAGTCGGTCAGGCGGGCGCGGGTGGCGTCGTTGTGGGCTTCGTCGCTGATCAGGAACTTGTTGATGTGCAGATCGTCGATCTGGTCCAGAAAGGGGCCGATGACTTCGGGCAGCGGCTCGTGGTATTTTTCTTGCAGCAAACGGCCGTAGGCATGGTCGTAGGGAGCGACAATGCGGGCTGTGCAGTAGGCGAGGTGCGGCAGTTGGTGTTGGAGGGCGAAGGTGATGGCGCGCACGGCCGTTTCCCGGTCCAGAACGGTTTCGTGGCGCACAGAGCCATCGGCATTGTGGATGACCAATCCCTGGGTAAACACGCCGGGCGCCTGCAAGCCTAATTGACGCAGCACGGCGATGGCCGATGCGCGGGTTTTGCCGGTGGCCAGGATGACCTGGATGTTTTGGGCGACGGCCGTTTGGATGGCCTGTACATTACGCGCCGAAACGGAGCCATCCTCGCAGAGCAAAGTCCCGTCCAAATCTAGCGCAATCAATTGAATGCGTGGTGGCATGGTGTTCTTTCCTTTGTGACAAAAAAGATTCGGGGCAAGTATACATGAAAAAAGGCCCGGCTCTGTTGAGCCGGGCCTTTGTCAAAAGGAGAGAAGCTTAAGTTGTTGCTAAATTCGCCTGCATTAACGTGGCCAGGGGCCGAGGATGACGGTGTCGACGACATGGATAACGCCGTTGCTGGCGATGATATCCGGGATGATGACGCGGGAGTCATCGTTGACCCACAGAGAGCCGTCGAAGTATTTCAAGCCGGCTTTTTGGCCGTTGGCCATGGTGACATCGCCGAGCAAGGTTTTGGCTTTGGCAGAGGTCACTTCACTGCCCAGAGCGTGGTAAAGCAGGATGTCGGTCAGTTCGGCCTTGGTGAAGGCGTCGGCGATATTGTCAGCGTTCAGGCCCAATTTGGCGAAAGCGGCGTCGGTCGGAGCAAAGACCGTCCATTCCCCACCAGAGAGTGCGTCACCCAGGTCGGCGGCTACTACTGCGGCGACCAGTGTGGTGAAACGGCCGTCATTCACAGCGATGTCGACAATGCTGCCACCGGCAGGCGCGGCCGGAGCGGCGTCGCCAGAACCATCGGCCGAGCGCGGCCAGGGGGGCAAAATCACGGTGTCGACGGCGTGGATAACACCGTTGGAGGCATCTACGTCGGCAATGATGACTTTGGAATCGTCATTAACCCACAGGGAACCATCAAAGTACTTCAGGCCGGCAAGCTGACCATTGGCCATGGTGATGTCGCCTAACATGGTCTTGGCCTTGGCGGAGGTAACTTCGCTGGTCAGAACATGGTAAAGCAGAATGTCGGTCAGTTCGGATTTAGAGAAAGCATCGGCGATATTGTCGGCGTTCAGGCCCAATTTGGCGAAAGCGGCGTCGGTTGGGGCAAAAACAGTCCATGTGCCAGCGGAAAGCGCGTCGGCCAGGTCAGCGGCTACAACTGCAGCGACGAGGGTATCGAAACGGCCGTCCCCAACGGCAATCTCGACAATGGTTTTTTGTTCTTCGGCCTTTACCACAGGCAAGGCAACAAAAACGGCTAACAACACCAACAGTAAACTTTTTGCGAAACGACTCATTTTTTTGTATCTCCTAAATTTATTTGAAATGGTTTATGGACAAAGTACGGCCGGGTCGTTTGGATATTTTAGAGTTAGTGACCGTAAAAACGATTAAAGAGGTAATGGTAGAGCGATGAAAAGCGCAAAGGTTTTTTACAGGTTTAGTATTCTAAAGTAAACTGATTCACTCCTTTATCTGGATTTTTCCTGTGCGTTTTAGGCGAACATGGACACATAGTAACGGTTTGTCTATGTTTTGTCAATTCATTGCTTATATTTTGTTAATGTTTTTCCGCAACAAAAAAACGGCCTCTTGCTGAGGGGCAAGAGGCCGTTCTAAAAGTCTCGCTATTCAGAAATGGCAGGCCAGGTTATCAGGCGGATTTTTCTTTTGGCTTGCGCGCATTGTAGATGACGAACAAACCCAAGATGATGAGCAGCACTGGCCAGACCAAATTCATCAGGCTCAATGTCTTCAAGAAGACGCCGCCAAAGAGTATGGCCAGGCCGATGAAGGCGATGATGCCGCCTGGGATGAGCGGCCACCAGTGAACTTTGGGGGTGAAAACGGCCGTTAACACCGTAATCAACGCCCACCCCAGCGCAAAAGCGAGCATAAACACGCCGCCCTCATCCATGTCCTGCGGCCAGGAAACCTTTTCCACCAAAATGATGCCCAGTCCCAGACCACTCAAGATACCACCGGGAATCATAGGGCCGGCATTGTGCGCGGCGATTCCCCACACCAGAAAAATCAACCCCAAAACCGGCAAAATCAAGAGGCCAATCATTTCGCCTACCTGAATATCCACAAATTGCCCTAACAAAGCCACGAGCCCGATCCCAATCAGGATAATGCCGCCGACCACACCATTCGTTTTCTTTTCGTTCATGTTATAACCCTCCAATCCTTTGAAAATTGCACAACGAAGTGAATGTTTGCCGCTGTGCAAGAACTGTCAATATGCTTGAAGGATACCTGGGAATTCGCCCGATTGGATGTGCCGAAAGTCATATTTGGGAGTCATGGCCCTGGCATGACCCGCCTGTGCGTGAAGACCGGCCACAGCGACAAGTGGAAGACCGCGCTGGAGCAAGGTGTGTTGTTGGCGGCGTTGTGGCGGTGGCGGTTGGTTGTGGCGTGAATGTTGGGGAAGGAACGGCCGTGGCTGTGTGTGTGGCTTCTGGCTTATTTGTCGGTGGCGGGGGAACGACCTCTGTAGGGGAAACGGCCGTCGTCCCACAACCGACAATCAGTACCAGGGCGACGATGATCAATACAACACATGTGATATTTCGCATGACGCTCACGCTCTCTCCCTTATGTGGGTGGATTCGTCCAATCGCCAAGATTGAACGAATCTGGAAACGCTAAAATTCTTGGCGAGTACCGCCCTGTCAGGTGGCCGCCTCTACCGGTTTTGCCGAATCGACTGTGGCTGGGCTGGGAACAACGGCCGTTACCGGCAGATTCACCACCAGAGCCACACCAGAAGCCAGGATCGCCGTCGCCACGGCCATCGACCAGAAGCTCACCATGCGAATCGAGAAAATCATCAGGATGTACCACAGAATGGCGAAGTTGTTGCGCAGGATGACAAAGCCGAAAAAGTAGAGCAGCACATAAACGATCAGACCGCCCGCCAGGGCCAGCGCCCAATCGAGAACACGCCCGGCGACGCTCTGCCGTCCTTTGATGAGGAACCAGAAGAGCAGCGGGACCAGGAAGAGCAGCGAAAACGGATTAAGCAGCAAGATATACAGGCCGCCCAATCCCACCACCAGCAGCGTCAGGCTTTTGCGCTGCCAGAAGGCGGGCGTCTGGCGCTGCCAACGGGCGGCCAACTGCCGCCCCAGCCACAAGAACAACCCCAGCCCCAAAACGTAAACGATAACGGCCGGCCAGCGCGGATTGAACAAGATCGGGTCGCGGGCAACGGCCGGGTAGGCGTCAAATTTTTCCATCAGCCCCACTTCCACCAGCAGGTAAAGCAGCAGCCCGGAGGCCACCCAGGGCAGCCAGAGGCCGAGGAAATGAGGCAGGGCAGTTAACCAACCGTGGGCGATTTGGGGGAACGGCCGTTTCCCGCCCACCCACCAGCTCCCCACCAGGAACAACGCAATAAAAGCGCCAAAGATGAGCCACAAAACTGGTCCGCGCAGCACCCCATTCGAGCCGGGGAAATAAAGATACGGACCAGACTCCTGCGGAAACGCCGTCAT
>JAKQCM010000050.1 GCA_029559155.1 Chloroflexota bacterium | reverse complement strand
AAAACCTTTCTTATCCGGAAATCGGGGCCGTGTTGGGCATCCCCACCAAAACGGCCGAATCGCGCATGAGGCTGGCCCACGCAGCCTTACGCGACCTGCTGGCGGAGCGGCCGTAATTCATCCGCAGCATGAACCACGGACCCGCCCATGAGGCTTTTCACACGTGAACGTGTATAGATAGATGATGAACCAAGAACACGTTTTACCCTTAATTTCCGATTATGTGCTGGATTTGTTGCCCGGAAGCGAACGGCGGCGGGTAGAGCTGCATGCGGCCGAATGTGCTGACTGCCGGCAGGCGTTAAAATCCGAACGGCAGCTTGGCGATCTGGTACGTCGCACGGTGCAAGCCGCCACGGAGCCGGGTTACGGCCGTATACCCCAACTCATGCCCGCCATTCCCAGCCGCCGCCCCGCCAAAGCCATCCACTGGCAGCCGCCGCAGCGACAGTTGGCGCTGGCCGGACTGCTGCTGCTGTTGCTGATTGGCACGTTTGGCCTGCGTTATGGGCAAACACGGCGCGCCTGGCAGCCGCCGCTGCCGACGGCCGTTGTCAGCACGGCCACCATCACCAGCACAGCTACAGCCACATTAGCCGAAATGGTCACCAGTACGCGGGTGCTGGAAACGGCCGTGTCGGCCACCACTGCGCCAGCCGGCCAGCCGGCCTTGCAAAGCCAGGCCAATCCCACGCCCGCCCCAATGCCGACGCCGTTGGCCCTGGCCCGACCACCCATTTCCACCAACTAAACTCACTCAGGAATAATGACAGTTATGAGCGAATTATCTACCCCCAGCAAATTCACCACTACCATCAACGAGATGCTCTCACGGCCGTTGCTGGCAGCCACACGTCTGGACTGGGAAAAAGCCATTTACATCACCTTCGCCATTTTGGCGATCATCAGCCGGTTTGCAGCCCTGGGCAACCGCGTCATGAGCCACGACGAAAGCCTGCACACCCAATTTTCCTACCAATACTACAATGGCGATGGCTACCAACACACGCCGTTGATGCACGGCCCATTCCTGTTTCACATCACCGCCCTCACCTATTGGCTGCTGGGAGCCAATGATTTCACGGCTCGTTTGCCTGTGGCCATTCTGGGGGTGATTTTGGTGCTCATGCCCTATTTTCTCCGCAGCCAATTGGGCAAAGTGGGGGCGTTGTTCACCAGCTTCATCTTTTTGATTTCGCCGTATATCACCTATTACTCGCGTTATATCCGCCACGACATTTACGTCATCGTCTGGTCGATGATCGTTTTTATTGCCATCTGGCACTATTTTGGCGAGCGCAAAGAGAAGTATTTGTGGTGGTTTGCCGGTGGCCTGGCGCTGATGTTTTCCACAAAGGAAGTAGCCTTTATTTACGTGGCTATCTTTGGCAGCTTTATGGTGGTGCGGTTGGCCGTGCAGGCCATCACCGCCGACTGGTTTCGTGAAAACCTGGGCCGGCTGCGCACACCCATCCTGATCATGATGCTGGCGGTGCTGCTGGTTGGCGGCGGCATGATTGGCAAGCGGCTGGTTAGCGAAACGCCTCAGGCAGCGGCCACAGCCACAGCCACGCAGGAAGGATTTGCCGCCAATCCCAACCCGGATTTAAGCGATACGGCCGTTCCCCAAACCCCCAACGACGCCGTCTGGCGCTGGAGCCAGATCGCCGGCATCGTCTTGCTAGGCGTGGCGCTGTTTTTAGGCGCAAACACTTTCCGCCCACACCTGGACCAGTACCCCGAATTCGACATCATCTTGCTCTTTACGACGCTCATTCTGCCAATGGCCTCGCCATTGTTTACCAAAATCGCCGGTTGGAACCCCACCGACTACACCATCAACAAATGCATCCTGGAAGGCCAGGAAAGCATGAACGCGCTCGCCTTGTTAGCGGCGCGCATGGGCAACGCCACCTGCTGGAGTTCTTTAATGCAGTCCGGGCTGGTGCGCTCCGGATTTTTCCTCATCCCCACCCTCCTCGTTTCCGTGCTTGTGGGCTTGTGGTGGGACAAAAAGCGATGGGTGAAAACGGCCGTCATCTTCTACACCATCTTCACCGTCCTCTACACCTCCGTCTTCACCAATCCCAGCGGCCTGGCCAGCGGGTTAGTCGGCTCGCTGGGGTATTGGCTGGAACAACAAGGCGTACAGCGCGGCAGCCAACCTACTTTTTACTACTTCGTCGTTATGCCCATCTACGAATTTTTGCCCGTCATCTTCTCGGCGGCGGCTATCTGGTTGTGGCATAAAAAACAGCGCCTGCATCAGATTCTTGCCTATTGGGTTACACTACTGCTGGTTGCCTTTCTCGCTTACAGCCTTTCCAACTGGTTATACACCCGCTCACTCACGGCCGGTGGGTTGATGGCGCCAGCGCAAGACGGCCGTAACAACCTCCTGGGCATCATCCTGGCCCTCATCATCTTCGGCGCAGGCATCCTGTTTTGGTTGTTTGTCTACCGGCAGCGGCTCGCCCGCCAATGGACGCCCGAAGGCAGCCTGCTTTCCCTCTTTTCCGTCAACCAGATATTGGAATTTGTACCCTTCGTCACCTGGTGGCTGCTGCTCACCTGGGCAGCCTACTCTTACGCCGGCGAAAAAATGCCCTGGCTCAGTACACACTTTGTCATCCCCATGGGGCTGTTAACCGGCTGGTATTTCAACGAAAAACTGCGCCAGATAGACGTAAAAACCTTGTTCTCGCGCCCCATCATCATTCTGTTCGGTCTCACATTATTGCTCTTCGTCACCGGCTTTGGCCTCTTTGGCCAACTTTGGCTGGGCAAAGTGCAGTTCGGCGACCAACAAATCAACGTTCTAAAAAACCTGGGGCTGTTTCTGGGCCTGTTGGTTGTGGCGCTGGCCGTCTTTTTCGCCTGGCGGCGATATGCGGCCGCCGCCGAAAAACCCATGCGCAGCCTGGTCGTTATCCTGGCAATTTTCACCTTGCTCAGCCTGTTGACCATTCGCGCCACCTTCATGTCCAGTTTCATCAACGCCGACTACACCACCGAATTTATGGTCTACGCCCACGGCGCGCCGGCAACCAAACAAATTGTCATGTCGCAGTTGGAAGAATTGTCCATGCGCCTGTATGGCGACAAAAGCATCAAGGTAGCCTACGACAACGATGTTTCCTGGCCGTTTACCTGGTACCTGCGCGATTATCCCAACCGCGTTTATTACGGCGAAAACCCCGGCAACACATTGAACGAATCGCCCATCATTCTCGCCGGCAGCCAAAATTGGGGCAAGGTCGAACCATACCTGGGCACCAATTACGAACAACACACCTATACGTTCCTCTGGTGGCCTATGGAGGAATATCGCAAACTTTCCTGGGACGCCATTTTTGGCAATCCCAACGATTTAGAACGGCGCGGTTTGGGCAACGCCAACGTGCGGCAAGCTTTGTGGGACATCTTCTTCTACCGCGACTACGAAAAGTATGGGCAAACATTTGGCGGGACCTACACCAGCCGCGAATGGCCGCTGCGCCACGAACTGCGGGTATACACCCGCAAAGATGTGCTGGCGAATATGTGGGATTATGGCGTGGGCGCAACCAATGCGACGTCGCTCCAAGACCCTTATGCCGAAAACGATCTGCAAGTTGCGCCTGCGTTGATTTTGAACGAAAGCGGGCTGCCCGGCGTGGGGCCAGGCGAGTTTTCCACGCCGCGTAATATGACGATTGGGCCAGACGGCCGTATCTACGTCGCCGACAGCGGCAACCATCGCATTCAGGTCTTCGATGCAGACGGCAACTTCCAGACATCCTGGGGCGAGTTTGGCGTCGAGCCGGGCAACTTTAACGAACCGTGGAACCTGGCCGTCGATGAATCCTTCGTCTACGTAGCCGACACCTGGAACTACCGCATTCAAAAATTCACCTTGGATGGCGTGCTGGAAGCTGTGTACGGCCGTAACGGTTCCCCCATCGACCAAAACGACCCCGGCCTGGGCCTGCTATACGGCCCGCGTGATATTTTGCTGCTGGATGACAACCGGCTGCTCGTCACCGACACCGGCAATCACCGCCTGCAAGTATTAGACCGCGACGGCAACTTCCTGCAATCCATTGGCCAGTTTGGCAGCCAGCCAGGGCAGTTCAATGAACCGGTCGGGCTGGCCAACGGGCCGGAAGGCTCGGTATATGTGGCGGATACGTGGAACGGCCGTATCCAACAATTCACATCCGACTTCACCCCCGCGTATCAATGGAGTGTCAACGCCTGGTACAGCCAATCCATCGACAACAAGCCCTATCTGGCCACCGACAGCGCCGGTCGCATCTACGTCACCGACCCGGAAGGGTATCGCGTCCTCATTTTTAACCCCTTCGGCGATTACATCGGGCGCTTCGGCTCCTTTGGAACCGGGCCAACGCAGTTTGCCCTACCGGTAGGCATCGCCATCGACGCCCAGGACAATGTCTATATTGCCGATGCGCACAACAACCGCATCGTCAAATACCCGGCCATTTTCGGCGCGCCCCTCACGGACCCAACCCAAGAGCAGGGAAATGGGGCCGGTGAGGCCGATACGGCCGTCGACCAACAGCCTATTGATTTACCCACGCCTACGCCGTGATGCGTGGTGCGTGATGCGTGAAAAATCACGCATCACGCACCACATCCATTACCATTCATCATCACCCAATTTCTCAACTTTCTCGAGGTCTTTCAGCCATGAATTTTAAGAACAAAGTCGTTTTAGTCACCGGCGGTTCGCGCGGCATTGGGCGGGCAATTTGCCAGCAGTTCGCCGAACGCGGCGCGCAAGTCATTATCCATTACCACCAAAATCGGACGGCGGCCGAAGAAACACTGGCCTCTCTGCCCGGCGGCCCGCATTTGCTGGCCCAGGCGGCGATGGAAGATTCCACGGCCGTACAAACCATGATCGACACGGCCGTCGCCCATTACGGCCGTCTGGACATCCTGGTCAACAACGCCGGCATCTACGAAGAACACCCCCTGGCCGAGGTTTCTTACGACGAATGGCAGGCCCGCTGGCGGCACATTCTGGACGCCAACCTGATTGGTCCGGCCAACGCCATGTACTGCGCCGGCCAACACATGATTCGTCAGGGATACGGCCGTATCGTCAACATTTCCTCGCGCGGCGCATTTCGCGGCGAACCCACCGCCCCGGCTTACGGAGCCAGCAAAGCCGGCCTGAACGCCATGGGACAATCGCTGGCCAAATATCTTGCTCCCTTCAACGTCTTCGTAGGCACAGTCGCCCCCGGATGGGTGGCCACCGACATGGCCCAGGAACACCTGGACAGCCCGGCCGGCGCCGACATTCGCGGCCAAAGCCCGCTCAACCGGGTGGCCACGCCAGATGAAGTTGCTTATACGGCCGTTTTCCTCGCCTCAGAAGGCGCAGAATTCCTCACCGGCTGCATTGTAGACGTCAATGGGGCCTCTTATTTGCGAACGTGAGATTGGAAATTGAAGATTGGGGATTGGGTGAGTGAAAATGGAGGGTGTGTACCCACAACGCTTAAGGGTTCTTTGGCATGACCCCAAGGGTCTGATGCCTAAATAATCCAAATTCTCAGACGCAAACCCTTGGGGTCTGTTTAATCGCTCTCTTTTTGTAAATATTCAGGTTGCCTGGCGAGACCCTAAGGGTTCGGCCGTTTTGGAGATAAATTAGTCGAGTTCAAAACCCTTAGGGTCTGTCCAGTTACCTCTTTTTTACAATTCCTGCATAACTGCCTGAACGGCCGTTACCAGATGTTGGCGCGATTCATGCAGCGCGTCATCGGTATCACGGCCGTATCCGCCAGATTTTGGCAGCCCGCCTATTTCCAAAATCGCCGGACCGCGATACCCACCGGCAACAACCGCCCGGCAAAACGCCTTCAGGTCCAGGCTCCCCTGGCCCAGCGGCAAATGATGGTTCACATCCGGCCAGACCGTGTCGGAAATGTGCAGCAGACTGAAACGAGAAGCCAACGCCGCAAACGCGGCAAACTCCTCCGGCCGCGTATGGTTAAAATCCCAAACAAACCCGAGGTTGGGCACGGCCGTTAACGCCTTACGGCAGCTTTCCGGGTGATGGAAAATCGGCGCGTCGAACGCATTGTGCTCAAAACCAAACAGAAAGCCATGCGTTTTGGCCAGAGCCACCGCTTCGGCAAATTGCGGCCAAAGCGACATTTCCAAAGCCGCCACTTCAGCCGCCGGCAACGGCTCTTTCAGCCCAATGTGCCAGTGAACCCGTCGGCAAGGCAGCGTGGTAATGGCCTGCAAATTGGCGCGCAGCAAGTCCATGGGGGTGTGACCGGTCGTCGTACGGCCGTTGCCATACAGCGGCACCACGATTTCCATGACGGCCGTCATCCGCGCCCGCCGCAGCGCCATCGCCACCGTCTCCAGCGAATCGCCCAATCTTTCCAGCCCCAATCCCTCAAGCGGACCGGGAAATTGCAGGCAGCGAAAACCAGACAGACTGGCAAATACAATCTCATCGCGGGCCGGACGCCAATTTTCAGGGAAAAAACGGCCGTTCATGCCAATTTGAATCGGCAGCTCTGTCAACATATCTTTTACCACCAGGAAGACCCTGAGGGTTTGGTTCCCAAAAGGCTAACTACTCCAGGACAAACCCTTAGGGTCTGTACGATTACATCAATTTAGCGGCGGCGCGCCCGCCTTACCATGACATTTTTTATACTTCAACCCACTGCCACAGGGGCACAGATCATTGCGGCCAATTTTGGCCGGCTTAGGCGCAGGCGCTATTTTGGCGCTCAACCAATCGCCAACCCGCGTCTGAAACGGGCGAGCCGCCGGCGCTGGCGGCAAAAACCCCTGATCTTGCAGCAAACCGTGGCGCAAGGCCTTATGATCGATGTGTTTCTGCAGCTCATGCATATGCTGATAAAACGCAATCACATCAAACTGCACGTCCACATCGGCCAACGACCGCGCGCCTGGTTTCATCTGGTCCTGATAATCGGCCAGAGAGATAAAATCATTCGCCGTCAACTGCTGGCGGAAAAGAGCCTCAATCTGCGGGCGGCTCGCCTCATCTTTCAGGTCGCCTAAGGCCATCACCGCGTTTATCCACTGCTCGTCAAAGTGGTCCGGCGGCGCATCGACGGAGCCATCGGCGTTGAGCCGTGGCAGTTGCGCGCTGAAGGCCGCGGTGATGCGATCTCTTTCGTCGGGATGCCGGGCCGCGATGATGGTTAACGTTTCAGTAGCCAGGCTACGGCCGTAATGATACTCGCCGTTGGTGTCCAGATTGATCACGCGCAAGAGCATAGGAACGGCCGTGCCGCCATAATAAGCCAGGTCCTTGCCAAACCACTCCAACTCGTCCTGTACCGCTTCAGCCATCGAAGCGTAAAACGATTCAAAAATCGGCAGCGCCGCCGGTTCCCGAAACGCGATCAACAATTTGCCCGCATGAACCAGCGCATACCGGCGCGGATCCTCGTCCTCACCTTCCTCCCAGGCAGCCGTCAGTCCGGCCTGTAACAGCGCCAAAAGGCCGTCCGTCAGACCCGCCTGCCGCCCCAGACAGGTCCGAATCAACGCCAGGGGCGGCGTTCTGCCGACTGTTTCCAGCAGGCGGAGAAGTTCTTCATCGGTTTTGTTCTCGTAATTCATCAGTTCCTCGTCGCGGCAAGGGTGTCTTGCCGCGTGTGGCTTGCAGGGGCCTTCGTTTATCCGGGAGACGCCAATCGGAGGCGTGAGGCGTGACATGGAGATATTCACGCCACAACCATTCCCTGTATTCCATAATTTTAAATTCTGCCACGGCCGTTAACGGCCGTGCTGCGTCAAATAATTCGGCCAACCCGCCACACCCAGAGCGTGTCGCACGTCGATGGCGTGTTCGTGATCGTGCCCCATCCACACCAACAGCCAGGTGTAAGCCGAGACGGTTGAACCCCAGGGAGCCTGAAACGGCCGTGCCAGCGCCGGTTGCGGCAGCTCATCCAACAACGCCAACAGCGACTGTCGCGTCGCCGTAAAATCCGCCCACACCGCCTCCCACGATTGGTCCATCCGGGCTGCCGCGTTGGCGGCATTAAACACGTCGAAATCGGTGATGGCTTGCGCGAACTCGGGCGTTTGCCCATCGACCAACTGCTGCAACCCTTCAACCCCCACTTTCTCCCAATCGGTCAGATGGCCGAGCAAATCCTTCATCGTCCAGACACCGCATACAGGCCGCTGGATGCGCTCGGCCGGCGGAATCACGTCCACCAGCGACAATATCTCGCGCCGCGTGGCTTTTAGCTGCGCCCGCAGCAGGAATTTTGGCCCGATTTGGCGCAGCGTTTCCCGGGGCCGGGTTTGCCGCCAGGCCAGGATATCCTGGGCGTGCGCCGCGTCGTGCTGAAACCGCCATCGCGCCCAGGTGCGGGGGTGAATGCGCCGCCCGCCGGACAGCGCGATGCGGCGGTGCAGCAAATCATCGGGCAAACGATTTAGGGCCGCCAGAAACCCGCTGCGTTCTTTGAGGCTGGCGGCCACAGCTTGCTCCAGCGGGATGGATTGGAAACGGCCGTGCAGCGTTTCATTGGCCTCGTCCACATTGGCCACAGATCGGATTTCTCGGTGACGGCCGTCTAACGTCAGACTCAAACGCTCACTGTTCACCGCATCCCAATTGGCCACATGCAAAAGCACATCTCTGGCCGTCATCTTCCCCGAAACAGGCGCGCCGGTCAGCGTTTCCTCGCCCAAACCACGCATCTGAAAAAACAAATGGGCGCGTTCCGCCGCCAATCGGGCCAGCAGCCACCACCGCCATTCCGCCGAAAATTCAGCCATTTTGCCTCCGCCTGAAATCATGTTGGTTGAAGTCATTCTGAGCGGAGCCTGCGGAGCGAAGAAGCCCTCTTTCTCGACAGGAGGGGATTCTTCCTCGAAGACTCGTCAGAATGACAGTGGTTCAATCTATTCATGACCCCAACAATAAAACCCTCGGGTCTGTATCGCTGCAAACTAAGGTCAACTGGAATAGTACACGAGGGGCAACAGATGGGCAAAGGCGCAAAACAGGGCAAAAGGGCTATCGCATACTCGCCGCGTCTAAGCTTTTGGTGTGGCCTTGCCAGGGCGTAAACGCCCCGGCAGCCACACAACGCCGGTTGAAACCGGCTAAGAAAGGGAAAAAGCCCCGTTTACGGGGCGTTGTTTGGCAGCCCGGCGGCTTCAGCGCCGGGTGATACGAGCCGTAAACCGACTATGCGACAGCCCTGAATAGGGCAAAGCGGTTATTTCACTGGATGACTATGCGCATCTTGCGTCGCAGGGCGCAGAACTTTATGATACCATTCGCCCGCAATCGAGGTTGTGCAATAAAATCCAACCCCTAACCATGATGAACCGCCGACTAATTCTGCCGATACTACTTACCCTGGCGCTGGCTGCGCTCATTTTTACCGACGCTCTGCCCGGGCTGCGTGGACCTGCCCCGGAAACCAGCGAATGGTTTTGGGTGTATGGGGTACGGCCGTTTCTCCGCTGGTGGCTGCCGGTGTTAACGGCCGTAGGCATGGCGGCGCTCTGCGGCTGGTGGCTGCGCGCCAAACGCTGGCGGCTGGGGCTGGCCTTGCTGGTGATGGGCAACCTGCTGCTGCAAGGCGGGCTGGTTTACGCCGCCAAACCGGCCGTCCTCACCGAACTCATCGAGCGCACCCTGGCCAACGAAACCAACGGCTACTTTCCACTGGCCGCCGATACGGCCGATTTATCCGCCCTTCTCGCCGACTACCCGGCGCTCATGCCCACCTTCCCCTCCGAACATACCCGCACCCATCCGCCGGGTCTGGTAGCGGCAAACTGGCTGGCGCTGAAGGCCTTCGCCGCCTGGCCCGGCCTCTCGCAGCCCATCGCCGAGCGCATCTGGCCGCTGCGCTGCACCGACCTCTGGCTGCTAGACAGCCCTCCGGCGACGGCGGCTGCGCTGGCGGCAGTCACGCTGCTGACCGCCCTGGCCGGCGCGCTGGTCATTTGGCCCACCTATGGCCTGGCGCGCCGCCTGCTGCCCGAAGAACCGGCACGATTGGCGGTGAGTTTTACCGCCACGCTGCCCGCCTTGCTCATTTTCACGCCCACACCGGTACAAATAGATGCTCTGCTGGCGGTAACGGCCGTCTACCTCCTGCAAATGGGTCTGGACAAACAACAAAACCGCTGGTTTTTCCTCAGCGGCCTGATCGTTTCCCTGGCGACCTTTTTAAGCCTGGGCAACGCAGCGCTGCTGCTGTTGCTGGCCGCCTACGCCGGGGTGCATGTCTGGCTGCGGCGAACCGGACGGCCGTTTGTCCATCTGGCCTTTCAACTTGCGGCATTGGGGCTGGGCGTCACGGCCGTGTGGCTGATCTATTGGGCCGGTTGGGGCGTGCCGCCCTGGACCATCGCCCAGGTTGGGCTGGCGCAGCACTACGATCTGGTCACCAGCCACCGGCGCTACGATTGGTGGCTGTTTTACAATTTGCTCGACCTGCTGATTTTTGCCGGTCCGGTCGTCATCGTCGGGTATCTGGGCGCACTCCTGAACCGGCGGATTGCCGGCCGCAGCCCGCTCGCCGCGCTGCTCATCCCGCTCACGCTCCTCATTCTCCTGCTCGATGTGTCCGGCTCGGCCAGAGGGGAAGTGGGCCGACTGTGGCTGTTTCTCATGCCCTTTTTGGCGATTGGCAGCGCCGCTTATTACACGCCAGCGCCGGAAAACCGGCCGGAAACCCATGCGCCGCTCGTGCTGATTGGGCTGCAGCTGCTGCTGGTTTTGGCGCTGGGGCTGGCCTGGCGGCCTATTGAAGCGGTGATCGTGGTAGCCGAACGGCCGTCGCTGCCCATCAACCCCACGCCGCAAACGGCCGTCAACGCCCCCTTCTACGCCGCCGAGGCCACCGAACCGGCCATGACCCTGCGCGGCTACGACCTGACCCAAAGCCCGGACACTCTGGACCTGACGCTGTATTGGCAGGCGCATGGCGCAGCGCAACGGCCGTATACCGTCTTCACCCATCTGGTCAACATGCAAGGGGAACTGGCTGCCCAACAGGATAACTGGCCGGTAAACGGCCGTTGGCCGCCCACCTGCTGGCAAAACGAAACCATCGTCGCCGACAGCTACCAATTGTCGTTAGCCGGACTGCCCCCCGGCGCATACACGCTGTACGTCGGCTGGTACGACGCCCGCGACAACACCCGCCTGCGCCTGCCCGACGGGCAAGATGCGCTGCCACTGACAACGATTATCATTAGCCAATAGCTAACGGCTCTCCAATATGATTGGGTCGGCGAGGCGCTCCAGTGTGCCGGCATCGTACAGGCCGACGGCGAAGGTGTGGACCGCGGCCGTATCCGGCACGGCAAACCGGTGAACCTGCACAAACACATCCCCCGGCTGCCAGCTCGTCGAATCCACGTCCAAACCATCCCATTGCCCGATGATTTGCCCCTGCTCGTCCAGGGCGTGGACAAAGATTTTTAACGGCCGTTCCGTCGCCTCCGCCACCTGCCAGCCGGTCACCAGAGCAATCTCACCATCCGTGCCAGAATTTGGCGCGATATCGTAACCGAGGAAAACGGCCGTTTCGCCCACCGGTTGGCCGTCTGCCCAGGGCAGCGGCGGTGGATAAGTTGGCTGTACCAAGACCTGCGTCCCATCTTCGGAAAATTGATGGGATGTTATGGCCGCCATTGGCCGCAGCAGCGGGTCCATCGGCTGATCCGTTCGGCTGATCCACCAGCCGCCGCCCTGCGGCCAAATCAGGCTAGTGGTTGCATCAAACCAGCGCACGCGCACATCGTTTGTCCCCAATTCGGCCAGCAGTTCGGGGGCCAGATCGGCCGGGCGCAGGCCGCTGAAAGCCACATTTACCGGATCGCCGCGCGCGGCCACCTCATACACAAAGATGCTGCCGCCCAATCGCGCCGCCGGCTCCCGCTCGCGGAACCAGGCGAAAGCGTCGGCCGCCTCGCCCAGAACCAGCCCCTGCAAATTAGTCACGCTGATGGCGTACCAGCCGGGCGCGGGGTCGGCGGGATTAAATGTCTGGCGCGACGGCGTCAGCTGCTCCGGGCCGGGTTCCCAGGTGGCAAGGCAACAAAATTGAGACCGTAGGCGCTGGGGTGCG
>JAKQCM010000044.1 GCA_029559155.1 Chloroflexota bacterium | reverse complement strand
TAGCCCCGTTTACGGGGCGTCGTTTTATAGCCCGGTGCGTCAGCGCCAGGCGGGGCAAGCCAAAATCGACCCTCCACTTGCCCACTCAACGGCCAAAGCAGTTGCCAACAAAATGCCGATCAGGTAAAACCACGCTTCATCTTGTCTGAATTAGCAGGTACGAACGCAGTCGAAGGATCCGAAGGGTTAGCGAGCCATTCCAATGACCAGATGGCAAACCCTTCGGGTCTTAACAGATACCTAAATGGGTGAAAACACACATGAAAACAATCGTCATTACAGGCAGCACACGCGGTATCGGCTATGGGCTGGCCGACGAGTTTTTGGCGCGGGGATGTCAGGTGGTGATTAACGGCCGTTCCCCCGCCAGCGTCGAAAAAGCGATGGCCACGCTCAGCCAAAAACATGGCCCGGACAGATTGGCCGGGCAGCCCGGCGATGTGACCCGGTTGGCAGATCATCAGGCGGTGTGGGATACGGCCGTGGCCCGCTTTGGCCGGGTAGACATCTGGATCAACAACGCCGGCATCGGCCATCCGATGATGATGGTTTGGGAACTGCCGGAAGCGCTGATCAATCAGGTGATCGACATCGACTTGAAGGGGTTGATTTTCGGCTCGCAGGTAGCCATTCGCGGCATGATGACCCAGGGGTTTGGGCATGTGTACAACATGGAAGGCTTTGGCAGCGACGGCCGTACTCGCCCCGGACTCAGCATCTATGGCAGCGCCAAATCGGCCGTGCGCTTTTTGTCCAACTCTCTGACGAGAGAAACGGCCAAAACGCCGGTTAAAGTCAGCACCCTCAGCCCCGGCATGGTCATCACCGAATTTATCACCGGCCAATACAAAGATGATCCCCAGGGATTGGAGGACGCCAAAAAAATCTTCAACACCCTGGCCGACAAAGTAGAAACGGTAACCCCCTGGCTGGCGGAAAAAGTTTTAGCCAACGACAAATCCGGCGCGCGCATCACCTGGCTCACCAACGCAAAAATCATTCAGCGCTTTGCCACAGCCCGATTCACCAAACGAGATTTATTTACATAACGACTAAAGGGTGCTTTCCGGGTCTATGTCCACGTACCAGTTGGCCGGAATGGGGAAATCGACCAACAGCCGGTTGGGGTTGGGGGAACGGACGATGAGCTGCCAGCGGTAACGGCCGTCTACCCGGCTAAAAAATGGCGGCACCGGCCCCAAAATCTCCGTCGCCCCCAGAGCCAACTCCCGCGCATGGCGGCGCAGCCCTTTTGCCAGGTCCTCAGCCTGCCGCTTGCCACGCTCGTTGATCGGGTCTACAAGCACCAATTTCGCCAGACGACGAAACGGCGGCAGGCTGTGCTGCGTGCGAAAGCGAATTTCCTCCAGGTAAAAGCTGGCATAATCATGCTCCGCCGCCGCCTGAATGGCGTAATGCTCCGGCTGATAGGTCTGGATGATCACCCGCCCACCCAGCAAGCCGCGCCCCGCGCGCCCCGCCACCTGCGCCAAAATCTGAAACGCCCGTTCGCCAGTGCGATAATCCGGCAGCCCCAAAGACACGTCCGCCGAAATCACCCCCACCAGCGTCACCAGCGGTAAATCCAGCCCTTTGGCGATCATTTGTGTGCCCACCAGAATATCCGCTTCCTGGTTAATAAAACCGGCCAAAAGCTGCTCGTGGGCGTCGCGCCCGGCCGTGGTGTCCCGGTCCCAGCGGGTGATGCGCGCAGTGGGCCAACGCTGCTGCACCTGCTCCTCCACCTGCTCCGTCCCCAGGCCAAAATATCGAATCCGTTTAGACCCACAGACCGGACACGTCGAAAGCTGAGGTTCCTGACGGCCGCAGTGATGGCAAACCAACGCCGCATGAGGGCGATGGAATGTCAGCGGCATATCGCAGCGGGCGCAGCGGGCAATGTAGCCGCAATCGCGGCAGATCACAAAAGTGGCCGTGCCGCGTCGATTGAGGAAGAGAATAGCCTGCTCGCCGCGATCTAATGTTTCGGTGACGGCCGTTTCCAACACCCGGCTAAAAATCGAACGATTCCCCGCCCGCAGTTCCTGGCGCAAATCAACCACCTGGATGGGCGGCAGGGGAATCGTCAGGGCGTCGTCGGGGTCTTCGCCGGCCTGGACATAGCGGGTAATTTGGTGCAGCCGTTCGGCCTGGCTTTGGACGCGCTGGCGGTGGCCCATTACCCGTTTGGGCAGTTCCAGCAGGCGATAGCGCCCGCCCTGCGCCCGGTGGTATGTGACCAGATCCGGGGTGGCGCTGCCCATGATAACTGCCGCGCCGAGGATGTCGCCCAGGTGAACGGCCGTTTCCCGGGCGTGGTAATACGGCGGTGGCACCGGCGGCGTCTGTTTGTAGCTGGGATCATGCTCCTCATCGACCACAATCACGCCAATGTTGGGCAGCGGCGTGAACAAGGCGCTGCGCGGCCCAACGACAATATCGAACAAACCCTGCCGCGCCCGCCGCCAGGTATCGTAGCGCTCGCCATCGCTGAGAAGACTGTGCAGCACGGCCACCCGGCCGGGAAAACGGGCGGCAAACCGGCGCACCGTTTGCGGCGTTAGGGCAATTTCCGGCACCAGCACAATCGCCTGCTGCCCTTGCGCCAAGGCATAGTCGATGGCCCGCATGTAGATTTCGGTTTTGCCGCTGCCCGTGACGCCATGCAGCAGGAAAGGTGTGGGGGCTTCATCTTCCGCTTCAATCATCGCCATTTTAACGCGGCCCCAAATACGCGCCTGATCCAGCGTGAGTTGGGGCGCGTCGGCGGGGATAAAATCACGGTCGGC
>JAKQCM010000040.1 GCA_029559155.1 Chloroflexota bacterium | reverse complement strand
GGTGCAGAACAATCGGTTGATGCTGCATCTGGGCAAAACGATTCGCAAGCGGGTGCTGCGGGAGATTGGCAAGCTGGCGGAGAATGAGCCGGAGAAGTATAAGGTGTTTTGGCGGGAATACGGCCGTGTCTTCAAAGAAGGCATCGCCACCGACCCATCGTCAAAAGAAGATCTGATGCCCTTCTTCCGCTATCACTCCTCCAATTCTGAAGATCAACTGACTTCGCTGGATGCCTACATCGAACGGATGCCGGAATCCCAGGAAGATATTTATTACGTTTTGGGCGACGACAAGCGCACGGTGGCCAACAGCCCGCATTTGGATCCCTTTAAGGCGCGCAATTTGGAAGTTTTATACTGGGTGGATCCGCTGGATGTTCTGGTTGCGCCGATGATGGCCGATTACAAGGACAAAAAGTTCCGCAACATTGACGACGCGGGCCTGGAACTGCCGGAATTGGAGCAGGATGAGACGGAAAAAGAGGACGCAACGGCCGTTCCCGACGCCGACTTCAATCGTTTGGTGGGTCGTTTTGTGACCACGTTGGGCGACAAGGTAGTAGAAGTGCGCCAGTCGAAGGTTTTGAAGAACAGCCCGGTGCGGTTGGTGTCGCCCGAAGACGCGCAAAACCGCGAAATGCAGCGGTTGTATCGTTTTCTGGACCAGGAATATGAAGTGCCGAAGAAGATTCTGGAAGTCAACCGCCATCACCCGCTGATTGTCAATCTGGCGCGGCAGGTGACGGAGCGTCCGGACAGTGAACTGGTGAAATTGTCCATTGAGCAGCTGTACGACAGCGCTTTGGTGCAGGAAGGATTGCATCCCAACCCCACGGCGATGCTGCCACGCATTGAACAGTTGATGATGCTGGCGGCGGCAGGGGAGTAGAAGATGACAAGGTGACAAGGTGACCAGGTGACGAAGTGTTTTATGCTTCCTGCACCTGGTCACCTTGTCACCCGTTCACCTGGTCACCCATTTTTCCACTGCGGGTCGCGTTATAGCCCAGTCTTGATGGTGAATGGCGTGCAGGCCAACGGCCGTTGCGCCCTTCACATTCTCCCCAATATCATCCACAAACAAGGCCGCATGCGGCGGCGTCTCTAATTGACTTAAAGCCAGGTGGTAAATGGCCGGGTCGGGCTTGAGCAGGCCCACGTCGCTGCTGAGAATGACGCTTTTAAAGTGTTGGAACTCCGGAATGAGGACGCGGAGCCAGTCGGCGTGCGCGGCGTTGGTATTGCTGATAATGCCGAGGCGCAGGTTAGGCCGCTGCGCCAGTTCCACCGCATACCCCAGGGCCATTTCATTGCGGTGAATGTGGCGGCAGAAGGCGCGGAAGAATTCGTCGTAGTCGGGGGTGGTTCCGGCCTGCTCGACGAGGATTTGGTGCAGTTGACGGCCGTTCACCACTCCCTTCCCCGCATCCTCGGCCAGCATAAAAGCCAGCTTTTCCAGGTCATTAAACGATGCCTGCGACACGGCGGAAACGGCCGTCCACGTGCTTTCGTGGTCATAATCCACTAAAACGCTGCCTAAATCGAAGATAACTGCTTTGGGTGTCATGGTGTGGGCAGGGTGAGATTGGTCCAATCTCAAAGATTGGACCAATCTTCGCTGTCAGCGATTGGTGCGCTCCACCAGCCGCTTCATCTGGTTCTCAAACGACGTGTCGGGCATAAAAGCGAGGTTCAAACGGCGCACAACGGCCGTGCGCGCCGCCACATACGCCTCCAAAAGGCTCCGCAGATGCACGGCCGTGGCCTTTGTGTCCTGCGAATAGAAGGCGGCTAGCAAACCTTTATAGGCCGGGTCTTCGGGGGGCAGCACGCGCAGCAGGGGCGGCAAGGAAAAGTGCAGTAATTCCAGATAAACCGTAAACGGCTTGTCAAAATCACCACGCAGCGCCTGCCGGTAAACGTCCCAAAACATCACCCAAAAGCGTTCGTCCAAAGAAGTTAGTTCAGCGGCGGTGATTTGCGGTCGCGTAGGCACAGTTTGGGCGCAGCGGGCCTGAAACTCTGCGCCCCAGCCGTCATCTTTTAATATCCGCAGGTCGCGGTCCCAGGGATTGGGCTGCAAGCTTTCTTTGGTTTCGTAGCGGTAATCGACTTTGGCCCCGTTGCTGTAGAGGGCGATGTGGAAAAACGGCCGTACATGCGCCGCATCAAATGATTTACACGGCACATAAGGCGTTACCGACTTGACGAATTCACGCCGCTGCCGCCAGGCGCTTTCCCGCTGGAAGTCATCGGCGAATACCAGGGCGACATCTAAATCGGAATAGGCGTCGTCTGTGCGACGGCCGTAGGAGCCGGCTAAAAAACAGACCTGGACAGCCGATTCGTTCTGTACTCGTTGTTGCAAACGGACAATAACACGTTCTTGTTCAAACATAATGGCTAAAATCTTTGACTTCGCTGCCAGATTGGACCAATCTCCAAGATTGGTCCAATCTAATCACCAGAAAATATGTCATGCTGAGGTCCTCCGAAGCATCCCTGACCTGTCTTGGGGGGATGCTTCGCTCCGAAGACTCCGCTCAGCATGACAATTGAGCTCTACGAACCAGAAAATATGTCATGCTGAGGTCCTCCGAAGCATCCCTGACCATTATGGAGGGGATGCTTCGCTCCGAAGACTCCGCTCAGCATGACAATTGAGTGAAAATCATCACGCCGAAGGCTCCGGTCATCACGCCGAAGGCTCCGGTCACCATGCCGAAGGCTCCGGTCATCATGCCGAAGGCTCCGGTCACCATGCCGAAGGCTCCGGTCACCATGCCGAAGGCTCCGGTCACCATGCCGAAGGCTCCGGTCATCACGCCGAAGGCTCCGGTCATCACGCCGAAGGCTCCGGTCATCATGCCGAAGGCTTCGGTCATCTGCCCGAAGGCTCCGGTCATCACGCCGAAGGCTCCGGTCATCACGCCGAAGGCTTCGGGCATCTACCCGAAGGTCTCGGGCATCTGCCCGAAGGTCTCGGGCATCTACCCGAAGGTCTCGGGCACCTTCCCGAAGGCTTCGGACATCTACCCGAAGGCCTCGGGCGGGTAAATTTCTCGCTTTTTAGATTGGACCAATCTCCAAGATTGGTCCAATCTGGCTTAGAAACAGCCGATGAGGGTCATAGCATAGACGACAGCCGCGCCTAAGGCCAGCCCGGCAATGATTTGCAGCGGATTATGGCGCTTGAGATACAGGCGCACCCAGCAAACCAGCACCACAAACGGCAGCACAATCAGGCTGGCCGTCCAGCCAAAGACCAAACCCACCAACAGCATCGTCGCCATAATGCCGGTGGCATGGATGCTAATCAACCAGACCACGTTAATCAGCCCCAACAGCGCCAATTCGATGGCGTTGAACAGGCTGAGACAGCGCAGCAGCTCAGGTCCGTTAAATATCGTAATGAGGGCAAACGCGGCGAGGGCGGAGAGAACGGCCGTCAGGTAGGGAATGTGCCTTTCCTTCGTGTTGCTCATGTGCAGTTCCGCGATGCGGCCCGTTTTGAGCAAATAAAGCACGATCAGAATCGGCAAAAGGGAGACAAAGAAACCATAAACGGCCGCCCAGAGGAAACCTTGCAGAGATGGCCGTTCATATAAAGCAAAAGCCAGCCCCAAAATGGCAAACATGACCGGCGGGCTGACAATATTGGAAAAAAGACGCGCCGCCTGCACCAAACCGGTGCGGTCGGCTTCGTGGTGATCGAGTGGCGTTGACATGGAAATGGGGGTGAACGGGTGAGTGGGTGTAGGGGTGAATGAACACCCGCTCACCCCTACACCTGCTCACCCCCTCACGATCATGTGCCTTCTTCCCACGAGTTCAGGTACTTCACCTGTTCGTCGGTGAGGGTGTCAATTTGGATGCCCATGGATTGCAGCTTGATGCTGGCGATGACTTGATCGACCTCTTCGGGCACGGTATAGACGCGATTGTCCAGTTTGCCTTTGTTGTCGAGCAAATATTTGGCGGCCATGGCCTGTCCGGCGAAGCTCATGTCCATCACCGCGGCGGGATGGCCCTCGGCGGCGGCCAAATTGATGAGGCGGCCCTGCCCAAGGAGGTTGAGTTTACGGCCGTCTTTCATGGTGAACTGTTCGACAAACGGCCGTACCAGTTTCGGGTCGTCCACAGCCAGGGCGCGCAGCGCCGGCTTGTTAATCTCCACATCAAAGTGGCCCGAATTAGCCAACAGCGCCCCATCTTTCATAATCGCCAGGTGGCGTTCGTCGATGACGTGAATGTCGCCGGTCGCCGTCACAAAAATATCGCCCACGGGCGCCGCTTCCACCATCGGCATCACCCGGAAACCGTCCATCACCGCCTCCAAAGCCTTCAGCGGATCAATCTCCGTGACGATCACATTCGCGCCCAAACCCTTGGCGCGCATGGCGATGCCGCGCGAGCACCAGCCGTAACCACCCACCACCACCGTGCGCCCGGCAATCAGGAAATTCGTCGCCCGCACAATGCCGTCCATCGTCGATTGGCCCGTGCCATAGCGGTTGTCAAACAGATGTTTGGTCATGGCGTCATTGACGGCCATCATGGGGAACTCCAGCGCGCCGTCGGCGGCCATCGCCCGCAGGCGCACAATGCCGGTCGTCGTCTCTTCCGTGCCGCCGATGATGTTGGGCAGCAGTTCGCGCCGCGATTTGTGCAGCGTGCTCACCAGGTCGGCCCCATCATCCATGATAATGTGCGGCTTGTGGTCCAGCACGGCATTCAGATGCTTGTGGTAGGTCTCGTTGTCTTCGCCTTTCTTGGCATACACGGGGATTTCGTAGTAGCTTACCAGAGCCGCGGCCACGTCGTCCTGCGTGCTCAGCGGGTTGCTGGCGGAAAGCACCACGTCGGCGCCGCCGCTCTGCAAGGCGATCATCAGGTTGGCTGTTTCGGTGGTTACGTGCATGGTGGCGCCGACACGGATACCGGCAAACGGCCGTTCCTCGCCAAACTGATCATGAATACCGCGCAGCACAGCCATTTCCTGCTCCGCCCATTCCATCCGATGCCGCCCGCCAGGGGCTAAATCTATATTTTTAATATCAAAGTCCATCTGTGAAAATTCTCCTAAAGAAACTTAAAGGTTGCGGGGAAGTGAGACTGAAGACTAGAGACTGGAGACTGCTTATAAGTCTCCAGTCTCCAGTCTCTAGTCTCTATCTTTGCCTACTCCCCAACCGCTAATAACACATCCAACGCCCCTTCGTCATCGAAATGCTCCCGATAACGGGCCACAAATTCGGCCGGCGTGAAATAATGATTTTGCGTGCCGGTTTGTTCCAGCACATACGTGGCGGCCAACGCGCCCATGCGCCCGGCCACCGGCCAGGGCAAGCCCAACTCTATGCCGCGCATCAGCCCGGCGCGGTACGCGTCACCGGCCCCGGTGGGTTCCACCACCTGGCGCGGCGGCACAACCGGCAAATGATATTCCTGCCCATCCGCCAGCAGGTAAGACCCCTCTTTGCCCTTGGTGATCAGCAGCCCGCCAACCTTCGCCCGAAGCTCTGCGTCGTTTAGACCGGTTTTTTCTTTGATCAGGTCATATTCGTAATCGTTCACCGAGAGTAGGGCGGCTCCGTCCAGGCCGTGCAGCAGCTCTTCGCCGTTCAGGCGGGCCGTTTGCTGGCTGGGATCGTAAATGTAGGGGATGCCCAGCAATTTGCATTCCAGCGCATAGGCGCGCATGGCGTCCGGGTCGTTGGGCGAAAT
>JAKQCM010000036.1 GCA_029559155.1 Chloroflexota bacterium | reverse complement strand
TCAGATGTCTCAGACGGCCTCGCCAGGGCGTAAACGCCCCGGCTAGATAACAACGCCGGTTAAAACCGGCTTAAAGCCCCGTTTACGGGGCGTTGTTTGGTAGCCAGATGCTTTAGCATCTGGCGGAACGGCCGCAAAGTTGAGAATGCAATTGCCCTGGCCGTGTCCACCCATTCCAGGTCGCCGGCAAACAATTGGGTTAGAATTGGCCGGCGACAAAGCCACAAGAGGAGAAAACATCCATGCTGGGCATCGACTGGCAAAACATTTTGGAATCCCAAGAAATTTTTCGCTATCTCTTGCTGCGACTGCTGCCGGCAATCATCGTCCTGCTGCTGGGACGATGGTTGGCTCGACGCACCAGGCCCATCTTGCGCCGGGCGCTGCAGCGCACCGAACTGACACCCTCGCTCATCAATCTAACAGACACCATCGTCAATTACCTTATTCTCCTGGCAGCGTTTATCCTCGCTCTCTCATTTTTAGGCGCCCCAACGACAACCGTCGTGACAACCATCGGCGTCGTGGTGGTTATTCTAGGCATCGCCCTCCAGGCATCCCTGAGCAATTTTGCCGCCACGGTGATCTTTTTGCTATTTAAGCCATATGAACTTGGCGATCTGATCGAAACGTGCGGCGTCATGGGGCGGGTACAAGAAATCCAATTGTTTAACACCGTTTTACTGGCAGCCAACAACAAGGTCCATACCCTGCCCAATTCCAAAATTCAAGACAATGGCGTCACCAATTATTCAACCAAGGACACGCTACGGGTGGATCTCGTCTTCAGCATCAGCTACAGCGATGATGTAGAAAAAGCGAAACAGGTGATGGCAAACGTGCTGGCCGCCGACGGCCGTGTCCTGCCCGATCCGGAACCATTGATTTTTGTGCAAACATTAGGGGAAAGCAGTGTAGATGTAGCGGTACGGCCGTTCGTCCGCGGCGACGATTATTGGACTTTCATGTTCGATGTGGTCGGGCGCATGAAGCAGGCGCTGGAGGCGGCTGGCATCACCATTCCCTTCCCGCAGCGCGACGTCCATTTCAAAAACGAAGCAGAAAATTAGTCGCTTTCAGGCGTCAGGCATCCACCAATTGGTGGCTGGCAGTGAAAAACTGGCGGTAAGACAACCAGGCAGCGGCCAGACCAGTTAACGCCGCCGCGCCAATCAACATATACATCACAATCATTTGCAGCTGCACCGCTTCCAAAGGCGACGCCCCGGCCAGAATCATGCCGGTCATCGCGCCGGGAAGCTGGATGAGCCCCACGGTTTTTGTGCTGTCCACGATGGGCATCATGCCGCTTTGCAGCGCCGTTTTCAGATGAGGCCGCACCGCCTGCTGGCGTGTTGCTCCTAGAGCCAGCGCTGTCTCAATTTCCAACTGCCGCCCCTTGATTTCATCCTTCATCCGGCGCATCACCAGAGAACACACATTCATCGAATTGCCGATGACCATGCCGGCGATGGGGATAATCTGTTGCGCCGTGAAGGTGAATACTCGCAGCCCAACCAATAACCCCAGCGTCAACGCCGCGCCGAAGGTGATGGCCAGCGCGGCAACGCGCGTGGCGTGGGGCGTGCCCTGGCCGCGTTTGCCGGAAGTATAGCTGGCGATGCTCGTCATCACCGCCAAAATAAGCAAAATCGCCGCCGGATTATCGGCGGCAAAGATGATATTGAGGGCATAACCAATGAGCGTCAGTTGGATGAAGGCGCGCACGACGGCAACCAACATCTGTTTCTCTAAATCGAGCTGCTGCCAGCGAGAAACGCCCGCAGCCAACACAACCAAAAACAAAGCCGCCAAAATGCGCGGCAGTTCGCTGAGTAGGGTCGTACCGGTCATGATCTTGCGCCCCCCAGTTCGCCGGCGGCGAACACGGCCGTTAAATGCTGGCTGCCCGGGCGAAACAAATGGTCAGGTGTGCCTTCGTCTTCGATACGGCCGTTTACCAGCAAATACACCCGATCCGCCACCCGCCGCGCCTGTTCCGGATCATGCGTCACCCACAGCACCGTCAACCCCAACGATTGGCGCAATTTAAGCATCGTGGATTCCACGTTGCGTGTAGCCGCCGGGTCCAGTGCGCTCGTCGGTTCGTCTAACAGCATGGCCGCCGGACCGGTGGCCAGCGCCCGCGCCAGAGCCACCCGCTGCGCCTGCCCGCCAGACAACTCCTGGCTGTCTCGCGCGGCCAGTTCTTCTGGCAAATCGGCCAGAGCCAACAGCCGCACAATCTCCTCCGAAGGCATCATCTGCCCTTGCAGGCCAGGCCCATAAGCGATGTTGTCGGCTACGGTTCCAGGGAACAGGGCCACCTGCTGAAACACCATGCCCACTTGGCGGCGCAAAGCCAACACATTCATCGCCGTCACATCCTGCCCGTCCAGGTAGATGGTTTGGGGCGGCGGCTCCGTAAGGCGATTCAAGCAGCGCAGCAGGCTGCTTTTGCCGCCGCCGCTTGGCCCCAGCAGGCAGACAATTTCGCCAGGATCCACATAAAAAGAAACATCGTCCAGCACCGGCTGCCCATGCCGGTTGAGCGAAAAATGGGCCACATCAAACCGAGGTGATGTCACTCACGCCTCCGTCCCGCTCCCGATCTTTAATAACTGCGCGTCAGCTTCCACCGTGTCGCCGGGCTGAAAATAAATCGCCTCAACAATGCCGTCGGCGGCGGTGCGGATGGTGTGTTCCATTTTCATCGCTTCCAACTTCATCAGCGGCTGCCCTTCGACCACCCGGTCGCCCACCTGCACCAACACGGCCAAAACCGAGCCGGGCATGGGCGCGCGCAGCGAGCCGCCCGCCTCCGCCGACGGCCGTGGCTTGGGCAGCAGCGGCACAATCTCCAAGACCACCACGCCGGTTGGCGTGTGCGCCCAGGCGTGGGTGGGGGTAAGAACCAGAGCGAGCGGTTGGCGACGGCCGTTCACCGTCAGCGTCAGCGTATTGTCCTCAAATGCCCCATGATACAGATCATAAACCGCCAGCGGATTGTCGGCCGCGATGGTGGCCTGAAATCCACCGGCGCGTCTGGCGGCCGGAAAAAGCTGCACTTCCATCGTTTCGCCATTCATGGCAAAGCGGTAACGCTGGGCGGCGTTGGGATTGTTACGCCAGTAGCCTGTGCTGGTGGCCGGCTGTGGCTGGCGGCTGGCCTGCGCCACGGCCGTCGCCAGCAGCGCCAAATCCACATCTCCGGTGGGCGGCTGCCAGTCTGGCAGGTGTTGGCCAATGAAACCGGTGTGCAAGTCGCCGGATTGGAAGGCCGGGTGGCGCAGAATGTCTTGTAAGAAGGTCAGGTTCGTGGTCAGCCCCAGCAGAGTGGTTGTTTGCAATGCGCGAAGGAGGCGGCGCACGGCCGTTGCCCGGTCTTCACCATGCGCAATCACCTTCGCCAGCATTGGGTCATAATGGATAGACACAGTATCCTGCGGCAGCAGGCCGCTGTCCACGCGCACGCCGTCGCCGCCCGGCTCGCGCCAGAGCAAAATATCGCCCGTCACCGGTAAAAAGTCGTTGGCCGGGTTCTCGGCATACACCCGCGCCTCGATGGCATGACCACGCAGGACGATCTGTTCCTGGGCCAGCGGCAGCGGTTGGCCTTCGGCCACCTTAATCTGCCATTCGACCAAATCCACTCCGGTGACCATTTCCGTAACCGGATGCTCCACTTGCAGGCGGGTGTTCATTTCCAAGAAATAATAATTGCCGTCGGCGTCCAGCAGCATTTCCACCGTGCCGGCGTTGGTGTATTGGACGGCTTGCGCGGCGGCCACGGCCGTTGCTCCCATCGCCGCCCGCAGTTCCGGCGTCAGCGCCGGAGAGGGCGTTTCCTCAATCACCTTTTGATGGCGGCGCTGGATGGAACATTCCCGCTCGCCCAGATGGATGACCTGGCCGTGGGTGTCGCCTATCACCTGAAATTCGATGTGGTGCGGCCGGATGAGCAGTTTTTCCAACAGCAGCTCACCCGAGCCAAAAGCCTGCTGCGCCTCGCGCCGCGCCGAGGTCAGCGCCTCGACGAGGTGGGCAGGGTCGGCCACAGCGCGCATGCCTTTGCCGCCGCCGCCGGCGGCCGCTTTGACCATCAACGGATAACCGATGCGTGCGGCTTCTTGTTGGAAACGGCCGTCAGACTGATCTGCGCCGCTGTATCCCGGCACTGTGGGCACGCCGACCGCCGCTGCCAGCTCTTTGGCCGCCCGCTTGTTGCCCATGGCGGCCATCGCCGCCGGTGTCGGGCCGATAAATATCAGTCCAGCGTCGATGACGGCCTGAGCAAACGCCTCATTCTCGGCCAAAAAGCCAAAGCCGGGGTGAATGGCCTCGGCGTCAGCGCGTTGGGCGGCCGCGATGATTTTATCCATTGCCAGATAAGAGTCGCCCACGGGTGACGGGCCGATATGGATGGCTTCGTCGGCCAACAAGACGTGGCGAGCCTGCGTATCAGCGTCGGAAAAAACGGCGACGGTGCGGATGCCCATGCTGCGGCAGGTACGAATGATGCGGCAAGCAATTTCGCCGCGATTGGCGATGAGGATAGAAGTAATCATGGCAGTTCCCCCAAGATAGAGATTGGAGATTGGAGACTGGAGACTGGGGATGCACTAGTCTCCAGTCTCCAGTCTCTAACATTTCAGGCCGGCGCGATAAACGAGTAACCTACGGGCACGTCATCGCGGGTGAAGGTGCCGGTGAGCCAGATGCGGCGAATGGTGAGCAGCGGGGAAATGGCGGCGTGTTCGTTGTTGGATAACGGCCGTTCCGAATAATACCCGGCAAAAAACGCTTCTGTCAGGTTTTCGGAAGTGTTGATCAGGTCGGTATTCTGTAAAAAGGCGGCAATGTCATATGCGCGCCAACCCGGCCCGCACAGGTCAAAATTAAAGAATGTGGGCGACATATCATTGCTAAAAAAGGTATTGGTGCTGTGGAAATCGCCGCCAATTGGCCCCCAGCCATCGGGTGTGTGTTCTGGATTGTTGATGATTTCCATAATTTCCGCTTTGGCTTCTTCGGCCGACATGACCAGGAGATCCAGGTCGGTCAGGTGGTCGGGGTCGCTGCCCCAGGCGCGTTTGATGCGGGCGATTGGCCGGTCTACCAGGAAATCTAGGTCCATTTTTTGGCGGGCGAAGGGAGCCTGATATTTGTTGGAGATGACGTGGATTTTGGCCATGTGCGCGCCGAGGGTAAAGAGTTGTTCGTCGTTGTCGATTTCCATCGGCCTGCCGGGAGCGAAACTGAAGAGGGCGAAGTAGCGTTGGCCTTCCGGCGCGTTGAGACTGCCCAGGAAACGGCCGTCCTTTCGCGGCAGCGGATAAGACACCGGCACGCCTTCTCCTTTGAGGAAGTTCAGCCAGTCCAGTTCATATTCGTAATCTGACTCCTGGCGGCGCAGGTGGTCGCCTAACTGGTAAACACGGGCGACGTATTTATGGCCGCCGGCGATCACTTTGTAATGATCATTGTCCTGAGTGCGGAGCATTTTGCTGAATAGCTTGCAGCTCGCCGGCCCACCTAAATCGTATTCCTGGTTGATGATTTCGGCCAGGGCTGAGCTGGCAATAAAAGAACGAACGACGCGGATATGTGACACTATGTTCCTCCAAAAGAAGGAGACTGGAAATTGGAGATTAGAGATTGCTGCCAATCTCTAATCTCCAGTCTCTCGTCTCTAATTTTCGATTTTTTCTACCCAACCGGGCGGCCGTTTCTGGATAAAAGCCAGCATCCCTTCTTGCCCTTCGGCGCTGGTGCGCAGGTGATGGAGAAGTTGGACGCGGGTGACGGCCGTTTCTGCCGGGGGTAACTCGTTGACGATAAAGAGCAGTTTCTTGCAGGCGGCCAACGCCTCTGGGGAGGCTTGCAGAACAGTGTTGGCCTGTTCCAGTACCGCGTCGTCTAGTTTATCAGGTTGTACGGCCGTCGTCACGAGGCCGGCTTCGGCGGCCTGAGCGCCATTCAGGCGCGCGCCGGTCAGCATAAGATGGCGCGCCTTCGCCAGCCCCACCCGCGCCACCACATACGGCGAGATAACCGCCGGAACCAGACCCAGCCGCACTTCAGGCAGGCCCAGGCTGGCATCGGCGGCGGCCATAGCGATGTCGGTAACACAGACCAGACCCACGCCGCCGCCCAGCGCGCTCCCGTGGATTTTGGCGATGGTGACCTGGGGGGCAGTGGAAACGGCCGTGAGCATTTCATCAAACACCTGCACCTGCGCCACTTGCGTCGCCTCGTCTTCCGTTAAACCAGCCTGCATCTCCTTCAGGTCGCCGCCGGCGCAAAAAACCGGCCCATTCGCGCCCACCACCACCACCCGCACTGTCCGATCGTCGCGGATAGACAAAAAATAATCTAACAGGTCACGCACCATCTGCCGGTTCATCGCATTCCGGGCTTCTGGCCGGTTCAAGTTTACAAAAGCCACACTACCCGTGCGGTTAATTTCCAAAGTTTCGTAGATCATCGGTCTTTCTAAAGCCCCAGGGTTTGCCGATGAGGCCTTAAACCCTTGGGGTCTCCATTCAATTAACGCCTCACGCCTTCTTCCGCCGAGGCAAAATATCCTCATACTTGGCGATGATGCCCAGCATGATCTCGTCTGCGCCGCCGCCAACCGACATGAGCCGGGAATCGCGGAAGTAACGAGCCATCGGATATTCCTCCACGTAGCCCATGCCGCCATGAAATTGCAGGCAAGTATCGGCTACTTCGCGGGACAACCGGCCGCCCTTCAATTTCGCCATCGACACCTCTTTGGTCACATCTTCCCCGGCGATGTACAGACGCACACAATGATAAGCCAGCTGGCGCAACGCTTCCACCTCCGTCAGCAGCTCGGCAATGCGAAAATGAATATACTGATTGTCGATGAGCGGCTGGCCAAAAGTTTCGCGTTCGCGGCAGTACGTGATGGTGCGGCGAATCATCTTTTCCATACCGCTGACGCCCATCAGCGTGCCCGCCAACCGTTCCCGCTGGAATTGGCGCATTTGCAATATGAACCCCATGCCTTCCGGCCCAATACGATTGGCTTCCGGCACACGCACATCGTCAAAAGCCAGGATGGCCGTATCACTGCTGCGGTGGCCTAATTTGTCCAGTTTCCGGCTCACGCTAAAACCCGCCGCCTGCGTCGGCACAACAAACAGCGACATACCGCGAAACCCCTTCTCATCGCTGGTACGCGCCAGCAGGCAGAGAAAATCGGCCTGCGTGCCGTTGGTAATCCACATTTTAGAACCATTGATGAGGTAATCGCCGCCATCCCGCCGCGCCCAGGTTTTGATGCCGGCTACATCAGAACCGGCGCCTGGTTCACTGATGGCGATAGCCGCGACCAAATCACCGGCGATGGCCGGAGCCAGGTATTCGCGTTTTAAGGCGTCGGAACCGTTTTCGGCCAGGGCGGGGGTGGCCATATCGGTTTGCACGGCAATGCCCAACGGCGGCCCGGCGGCATCGGCCTTGCCAATTTCTTCCATCAGGATGGTCTGGTACCAATAATCGACGCCGCCGCCGCCATATTCTTCGGGGTAGGTCAGGCCCAACAGCCCCAGATTGCCCATTTTCTTAAACAATTGGTGCGCCGGGAAAATACCTGCGGCCTCCCATTCTTCGACATGAGGATTGATTTCCGTCTCGACAAATTTTCGGACCATTTGCCGGAAGGCTTCGTGTTCAGCATTAAAATAAATAGATGACATGGCTGACTCCCTGTTGGTTGGTTTGTGGGTTTGCAAGTTGGTTGGTTTGAAATCGAACCAACCAACTTGTAAATTCATTTTGTAACAGTTCAAGTTTCTCTGGCAAGACCCCAAGGGTTTGATGCCCGATCGTTCAAATTCTCAGGGGTAAACCCTTGGGGTCGGTTCGGGTTTCTCTGGCAAGACCCCAAGGGTTTGATGCCCCGATCATCCCAATTCTCGGGTGGAAACCCTTGGGGTCTATTTTTTCGCCTTTAACAAGTCGCGGATTTCGGCCAGAAGTTTCTCTTCGGCGGATGGTTCCGGGGGCGCGGGCGGGGCAGGCGCTTCTTGTTTTTGGGTTTTGTTGATGCTGCGGATGATGAGGAAGAGGGCGAAGGCGATAACCAGGAAGTTGACGATTGCCTGAATAAAATTGCCATAGGTCAGGGTGGCGTTGCCAACTTGAAAGGTCAGCGTGGTGAAGTCTACGCCGCCCAGAACGATGCCGACCAGCGGCATGATGATGTCATCGACCAGTGATTTGATGATGGCGCCAAAGGCGGCGCCTAAAATCACGGCTACAGCCAAATCAATCACATTTCCTCGACTCACAAATGCTTTGAACTCTTTTAACATAATTTTTTATCTCCTTTGGTACATTTCCAGGTAATTTCTCGAGATTCAGAGGGATGCCAGCCGCAGTGGTGCTGGAAATTGATGGGTTCTGTAGGACTAACCAACGTTGTCGCGGCGGAATGAACAGCCGGGATTATTGATTTTTGAAGGCAGCAATGCTGGCTTGCCAGCCGGTTTCGTTCTCGCCGGGGGTAAAGGGCAGGTAATAGCCGACGCGGTCGAGGAGACGGCCGTATTTCCCCGCAATGATTCCCGGTAACTCTGCCCATGTGCCCGTAACCGCCAGGGTTTCCAATATCTCGTCATTAATCAGGTCGGGCATGGCAGCCCATTGGTTGCTGCGCGCCATCTGACTAAGTTCCTGCGCCACATCTTGCCAGCCGTGCAAATCGGCCACCACGCGGTAAGCGGGCGTGCTGAGGTAAAAAGAGATTTGTTGTTTGGCGTGGCTCTCGGCCCAGGCGGCATAAGTTGGGTCGTCGGTGGGAATGGCGAACACGGCCGTATTCAACGCAAAATCCGCCCGTGTTTTCCCGCGCTTCGCCAGACCCGCCTCAATGTGGGGCAGCGCAAATTCTTCGATGTACCGCACGCTGTGCAAAGCGTGCAAATGAACGCCGTCGCATTCTTCGCCGGCCAAACGCAGCATCTGCTCGTTCACAGCCGAGACATAAATAGGGATATGGGGTTGGGCAATGGGGCCGGGGTTAAAAAAGGGCGTCATGAGCTGCAACTTGAAAAATTCGCCCACGAAGTCGAGCGGTTCGCCAGTCTGCCAGCAATGCCACAGAGCGCGAATGGCGCGGATGGTTTCGCGCATTTTCTTGATGGGTTTTTCCCATTTTACGCCGTAGCGCAGCACGTTGTGGGCTTTAACTTGCGAACCGAGGCCGAGGATGAAACGGCCGTTGCTAAATCGCGCCAGATCCCAGGCCATATACGCCGTCGTTGTCGGGCTGCGTGGGAAGGCCACGGCAATCGCTGTGCCCAATTCCAGACGGCGGCTGTGTTCGGCGGCCAGCGTCAGCCCCAGAAATGGGTCGCCTTTGGTTTCGGCCATCCACAAGCCATCAAAGCCCAGACGTTCGGCGGCCTGGACATGCGCCGGGATTTCTTCTAAAGCAAACGATAAGAGCGTGACGTCAAATTTCAATTTCCACCTCCGATCATTCCTGTGCAGCAGCTTTGAATTGCGGGCGGTTGAGTTGCTTGGTGGAAATAGTATAGTGAGGTTTTTTCATCTGTCGAACAGGCATTTGGCTCATGGCCGCCTGGGCCGCGAAGGATAGGGGATAAGAAGAAAAAATGATGGGCAGAAGACGGCCGTCTCCTCCCCATCTTCTCCCGACGAGGTATAATCCACCTGAAACCACCACAAAAGAGACAAACCATGACAGATATACGCGCATACAATCGAGAAGCCTGGAATCGGGCCGTCAGCCAGGGCAATATCTGGACGCTGCCCGTCAGCCCGGAAGCCATCGCCCAGGCGCGGCAGGGAGAATGGCGCATCCTTCTTACCGAAACCAAAGCAACGCCCCGCCACTGGTTCCCGGCCGATTTAACCGGCGTCGATGTGTTGGGCCTGGCTTCCGGCGGCGGACAGCAGGGGCCGATTTTGGCCGCGGCCGGGGCCAACGTCACCGTTTATGATAATTCGCCTGCCCAATTGGCCCAAGATCGTCTGGTCGCCGAGCGTGAAGGGCTGACAATCGTCACTATCGAAGGCGATATGCGCGACCTGTCGGCGCTGGCCGATGCCAGCTTCGACCTGATTTTTCATCCAGTTTCCAATGTGTTTATTCCCGACGTGCTGCCGGTGTGGCGCGAGGCGTATCGTGTGCTGCGGCCGGGCGGCATTTTGTTGGCCGGCTTCATGAACCCGTTGATTTACCTGTTCGACCGGACATTGGCCGAAGAACAAAACATGTTGCAGGTCAGATACTCGCTGCCTTACTCCGACCTCACCAGTCTAAGCGAAGAAGATCGCCTGCGGCTGAATGGGCCGGATGCGCCTTATGAGTTCGGCCATTCATTGACCGATCAGATTGGCGGCCAATTGGCGGCGGGATTTGTGCTGACCGATTTTTACGAAGATATTCAGCCGCACGATGTTATCGCCCAATTTGCGCCTTCTTATGTGGCGACGCGGGCGGTGAAGGGTTACGGCCGTTAACCCCCTCATGCCGCTCGCCAACCCCCAACCCACCGAATATGACGGCGAAACTTTCGCCAAACTCGACCTGAAACAGGCCCAAATCAGCGGCAAAACCTTTGTCGATTGTCGGTTTGAAGCGTGCGCCTTTCAGGAAACTGTTTTTCGCGCCTGCGCTTTCCATGATTGCCGGTTTGAAAATTGCGATCTGAGCCTGGCGCAGACGCCGGGGAGTACGTTTGTCGGTGTTCAATTCGAGGCGTGCAAACTGGTAGGCATTGATTGGACGTTGGCCCATTGGGCGAAATTTGGTTTGGGACGGCCGTTTACCTTCCACGCCTGCACCCTCAGCTACAGCTTCTTCAGCGGCCTCAAACTGCCGCGCCTGCGCCTGACCGAGTGCGTGGTTAAAGAAGCAGACTTCACGGATGTGGACCTTACCGGCGCACTGTTCAGCGGCACGGACTTTAGCGGCAGCCGCTTTGTGAACTGCGACCTGAGCCAGGCGGATTTTAACGGCGCGGTCAATTATGCCATTGATGTGCAGCAAAACCGGCTGAAGAAAACGAAGTTCGCCCTGCCGGAGGCGGTCGCCCTGTTAAAGGGATTGGACATTATCCTGAAAGAATAACGGCCCAAAAACAAAAAACCCTCTGCCGGGCAGAGGGTAAAAGATACACCTGAGAGGGAAGGGAAACGGCCGTTACCCGCCGCCCAATGTCAATCCCAAAATGCCTGTCATGAAGATAAACAAAAACGACAACACGCCGCACGATATCATCACGCCAAACAACAAGACAAACGTCAGCACATAATTAATTGATTGATCCTGTTCCTCTTCTTCCATCTTTTACCCTTCCGATTGATATGGTTTTGCCAAGTACACGCCTATTGTAACCCATCAAACCGCATTCGTCACCGGCCCGTCAGGGCAATTGCATACTCGCGCCATTTAAGTGTCTTGGAAGGTTTCGCCAGGGCGTAAACGCCCCGTCTGCGCATCGACGCCGGTTGAAACCGGCTAGAAGAGGGCAAAAGCCCCGTTTACGGGGCGTTGTT
>JAKQCM010000033.1 GCA_029559155.1 Chloroflexota bacterium | reverse complement strand
GTTGCAAGCCATGCGCGCCATCCCCCGTGAATTGTTCGTCCCCGAAGCCTACCGCCTACGCGCCTACCACGATTGCCCCTTGCCCCTGCCCCACAACCAGACCATCTCCCAACCCTATGTTGTCGCCTACATGATCAGCTTACTGCGCCTGCAACCAGAAGACGTTGTGTTAGAAATTGGCGCAGGTTCCGGTTACGCCGCCGCCATCCTTGGCCAGCTCGCTCGCGTGGTCTACACCATCGAACGGCACGATGAACTCGTCAGCTACGCGCAAAAGCGGCTGTCCCATCTCGGCTGCCACAATGTGCATGTGGTGCAAGGCGATGGCACACAAGGCTACCCAGACCAGGCTCCCTACGACGCCATCGTCGTCGCCGCAGGCGGTCCGGCCGTGCCCCCATCACTTAAAGAGCAGCTCGCCATCATGGGACGCCTGGTCATGCCGGTTGGCTCCGACCGCCGCCAGCAGCGCCTCGTCCGCCTGACCCGCCTGGAAAAAGCCCGCTACTGCGAAGAACACAAAGGAGCGGTTGCCTTTGTCCCGCTCATCGGCTCTGAAGGTTGGCCAACGGGGTGACGCGTGTAGAGGCGGAAGACAACGGTTCGAGAGCCGGCGCAATCTTGCGCGTCAGTCAGGCTGGAAGAAGTAGGGCCGTTAATTCGGCCGTTGAATCGAGGATGAAGTGCGCACCGGCGCGAGACAATTCGGCGCGTTCACCAAAACCACATAAGACGGCCGCGCTCCATGCCTGCGCCCGCCGCCCGGCCAACACGTCCATGGTCGTGTCGCCTACCATCAGGCAGTGCGTAATGGGCACACCCAACCGGTCGGCGGCCAGAAAAAGTGGTTCGGGATGGGGCTTCAGGCGGCGGGTATCTTGCAGGCCGCAGGTGGTGGTGAAAACATCGGCTAATTGGGGGAAGCGCAGCAAGAATTGGTCGATGTGGTAACGGCTGCGCGTGGTGACAAGCGCCAGCGGGTAATGGGGGGCCAGCGCCAGAAGCATCTCTTCTACGCCGGCGATCAATTGAAATTCCGGCGCGGGGTATACGCCGCGCCGCCGCCGCAGACGGTCGGTAAAACCCATGAGCGGCAGGTCTAAATGCAGCCAATCCAGCAGGGTGATGAGGGCGTTGCCGGGGGTTTCGGCCTTCATCATCAGCCAGCGGGCTGTTTGGGGGGCGTGGGCTTGCAAGAACGGCCGTAACCGGCGTTCCAACCGCGACACAGCCTGATCATCCGTTTCGATGAGCGTGCCGTCCAAGTCAAACAACACGGCCTGAATTTGGTTGAGGGGAATAATTGTCATACAAACGGCCAGAAGTTGAGGATGAGAATGGCAACGGCCGTAATCGTCAGGTTATCGATGCCTTTGATGGACACGGCCTCTATCAACGTGGTGCACGTGGTAATCACCAGAGCGGGCAAGAAAGCTCCCGCCGGCGTAATGTCCGGCAGGCCGGGCATCAGCGTTAAGGCCAGCCAGGTAAACAACAGGCCAAACACAAAAAAACCCATCGATCCTTCGACTGTGCGCATGTGGGAAGCGACAAAATAAGCGCGACGGCCGTAAGCCTTGCCCACCACCGGCGCCAGCCCATCCCCCCAGGTTAGCGGCATCAGCGACGCCACCATCAACGGCGGCTGGCTCCAAAACACAAACACGCCCACGGCCGCCGCCAGCGGGAAATAGATCGTGCCCTTGTTCGATTTGTCCGAACTGGCCATGGAAGGAACCAGTTCAAACTTGTAATCCAGATACAGCAGCACCGCAAAAACCAGGCACATACCAATAAACGGCCAGGGGGAGGTAAACACATAAACCAGCGCCCAGGTCATCATGCCCACGCCGATGTGGATGACTTTGCGCGTAAACCCACTGCTGTAACCGCGCCAGCGGCGCAGCAGCTCCGCCAAGCCAATGATGCTAAAAATGTAAGTTGTACAGATGATGACTCCAAGCAGGTTATTGTTCAGCAGCATAGTTAATTACGAACCTTTTAGACAATCAAATGATCATACAACATGTCAAGGCTCAGGTCGCGCACAACGGTTTCGTTGGTTTGCACGGTCAGGCTGGCAGCGGCCGCGCCCAGGCGAATGGCTTCTATCGTCGGCAGTTGATTCACCATGCCAAACATGATGGCGGCGGTGACGGCATCGCCGGTGCCGGTGTTATCGACAATGTGGGCATAACTGGCGGGCAAATTGCCCACTTCATCCGATGTGGCATAGCTGAGGCCAAAATTTGACAGCGTGAGAACG
>JAKQCM010000267.1 GCA_029559155.1 Chloroflexota bacterium | reverse complement strand
GTTAACGGCCGTGCGCACCCTCACCCCCGCCAAAGCGGAACACGACCGCTTCAAACTCTACCACTCCATGACCGACGACTACCGGCAGCAGCTTGACTTCGCCGCCAACGCCAGCGACAGCGGCGTCAACTCCGGCAAGCTGATTCGCGCCGTGCGCAATTTCTTCCCGCGCGACGCCATTTTCTCGATGGATGGCGGCAATACCAGCCTGTGGTGCGCCAACTACAACCCCATCTACTGCCCGCGCAGCTATCTCTACACCTCGAAATTTGGTCACCTGGGCACGGGCATCCCCTACGCCATCGGCGCCAAGCTGGCCGCGCCCGACAAGCCGGTTTACGTCATCTCCGGCGATGGGGCGATGGGCTTCAACATCGCCGAACTGGAGACGGCGCGGCGGTACAATCTGCCCATCACCGTCATCGTCGCTTGCGACCAGGGCTGGGGCATGGAGCGCTCGTCGCAGGTGTTCGCCGGGCTGGACGAATTGGTCGAGTGCGACCTCTACGACGATACGCGCTACGACAAAGTCGCCGAAGCATTCGGCTGCCACGGCGAATTTGTCACCGAAATGGACGCCTTGCAGCCCGCCCTGGAACGCGCCGCCGCCTCCGGCAAACCGGCGCTCATCCAGGTGATGGTGGATCATCTGGCCAACATGGCCCCGCCGGGAGCGCTGGCGTTTGGGTCGATGGTGTATCGCGGCGAAGATTAGCGATTAGAGACCAGGTTTTGTTAACCAAATTTATTGGTTTGTTCAACGAGGGCTGGCTTGTCGAAGCCCGGGCTTCGACAAGCCAGCCCTCATCTCGCAATGCAGCTAAACCTGCTTAACGAAGCATTAGAAACCTGATGGATTGATAAAGCTTGTGTAATTTCGGAGAAAGCGGAGGTTGTGCCAGAGGAAACCTCCGCGCCCTCTGAGTTAAGCTTACTTGAATTTTTAGGCCACTAAATCTACCAAATTTAGTAGATCCGCTTCTAAAAACCGGCGTCTCTCGGCCGGAAGCGCCAGCGCGCGTCTGGCATACTTCTAGCATCAACATCCCAAGCAACTAACCAAATATCAAACACGCAAAAGTACCACAAGCGGGGCAGTTGCCCCCTGCCGGAAGGAGAGAATGTGATGTTAGCCCAGATGCCCAGCTTCAACAATGTGATGGATTTAAAACTTAACGGCCGTTTCCCCCTCATCCTCAAAATCAGCGCCGCCGCTGTCGGGATTGGTCTGCTGTTCTGGTTCCGCCAGCCCATTGGCGACATCTTGGGCATCATCAGCGACCGGGAAGCGGTGGCCCTTTATCTCGACCAATTCGGCGTGCTAGCCCCGCTGTTGCTGGCGGTCATTATGGTGCTGCAAGTGATTGTGGCGGCCATTCCCGGCCACGCCCTGATGGTTGGCGGCAGCTACGTCTACGGTTTTTGGCCGGCTTTCTGCCTCAGCCTGACGACGACGGTGGTCGGCAGCCAGATTGCCTTTTGGATGGCGCGCCGGGCGGGACGGCCGTTAATCGAAAAGCTGGCTCCGGTAGACCTGCTCAACAAGTGGTACGACGTTTCCGCCGAAAAAGGGCTGCTCTTCTTCCTGTTCGCCTTCATGCTGCCCATCTTCCCCGCCGACATTATGAACTACATCGCCGGACTCAGCTCGCTCTCGCCGCGCCGCTTCTTTGTCGCCAATTTGTTTGGTCGCCTGCCGGGGGTGGTGGTGCTGACGGCCGTCGGCGCTTATGGCTTCCAACTTTCGCTCAACGCCTGGATCGGCATCGCCGTCGCCGGGGTCGTGATGTTAGGCGCCTGGCGCATCTTTTTCGGCCAGAAAAGTCGGGAAATAACGGGTTAATTGGAGAGCGCACGTTCGATTTTCCCCGCAGGCTGTGCCAGCAGAAAAACGGGATCGTCACCAGGCGCACACAGTCGCACAAAAACGCCAAACCAGCACAAATTTTGGCCTATATCATCCAATTATCAGGGGTTTCATCGCAGAAGGCTCGTTTCAGTCACCACCCCGCAGCGAAAGGAGAGAATGCGATGCTAGCCCACTTGTCTAACCTGAACAGCGCCATCGATGAAAAGGTAAACGGCCGTTTCCCCCTCATCCTCAAAATTTGCGCCGCCATCATCGGAGCCGGTTTGTTCATCTGGTTCCGCCAGCCCATCCGCGAGATGCTCCTCATCGTCAGCAACCGGCAGGCCGTGGCCGCTTATCTCGACCAGTTTGGCATCCTGGCCCCACTGCTGCTCACCATCATCCTGGTGTTTCAGGTGATTGTGGCCGCCATTCCCGGCCATGCCCTGATGATTGGCGGAGCTTACGTCTTTGGCTTTCTGCCCGCGTTCTGGATCAATTTACTGGCGACGGTGCTGGGCAGCCAGGTTGCCTTCTGCCTGGCGCGGCAGGTGGGACGGCCGTTAGTCGAAAAGTTGACCCCCACCAGCTCGCTAAACAAATGGTATGCCATCTCCGCCGAAAAAGGCATGCTCTTCTTTCTGTTCGCCTTCATGCTGCCCATCTTCCCCGCCGACGTGATGAATTACGTCGCCGGACTCAGCGCCCTCTCTGCGCGCCGTTTCTTCATCGCCAATCTGTTTGGCCGACTGCCCGGCGTGATCGTGGTGACGGCCATCGGCGCTTTTGGCTTTCAATTCTCGCCGGTTGCCTGGGTTGGCCTCGCCGTGGGTAGTCTCTCGATGTTTGCCGTCTGGCAGCTTGTGTTTGCAAGGAGGACTGAATGAGAATCTTACAAATCTGCCAATCTTACCCGCCGATGATCAGCGGCGCAGCCCTGGCCGCCGCCCGGCTGGCCGAAGGGTTAGCCGCAGAAGGACATGACGTCCTGGTCATTGCCGCCAGCGACCGGCGCGAAGGGTACAGCACGCAAAACGGCCGTCTCCGCATCGAACGCCTGCCCTCCCGTCCCAATCCGGCGCGCGTCAACCAACGGTTCTTGCTTTGGCCGCAGCGGGCGATCAACCGGCTAATACGCGCGTTTCACCCCGACATCATCCATCTCCACGAACCGCTGCTGCTGGGTATGTGTGGCATCCGGGCCGCCAGGAGCCTGAACATCCCGGTGGTCCTGACTCTACACTCATTACCCAAGTCTATCGCTAAATACACGCCGTCTTTTTGGGGATGCCCAATCCAGTTTGACTGGCTGTTGTGGCAATACGGCCGTTGGTTCCTCAGCCAGTGCGCCGCCGTCATCGCCCCGGCCAAATCGGTAGCGGATGTGGTCCGCCGGCACGCCTGGCGCACGGCCCACATCATCCCGAATGGCGCCGACCTGCAACATTATCCCGAACAGGCAAAACGCATGGGGTTGGCCGGGCGCGAAATCAGCCAGCAATTCAGCCACGAAGCCCTGATTGCGCGCCATGCGCAGCTTTATCAGGCCATTTGCCCGCAACCGCGGGCTTACGTCGCCCGTTACGGCCGTTCAGTGAGCGTCCAGAACGAAAATGCTGCCGAACCGGCCGGTACGGCCGTTTTCCGCGCGATGCGAGAAGAACAAATCGGTGCGACAAGCCGTGCAGAGACCGGATAACTCAATCTGCTGCACTCCGGCGCGCTGCAGGTTGCGCCGGTTGGCTTCAGGCAAATCGAAGTGGGGATTGGGGGCCTGGGGTTGGGGATTGGGGAGGAGGAGCGAGTCGGGGTTGGTGAAGGCGGCGTGTACGGCCGTAATCACCACCTCGCCCACCTCATAACAGCACGGTCCAATGCACGGTCCAATGCCGGCGATCAGGTCGGCCGGTCGGCTGCCAAATTCGCGCTGCATCGCGGCCACCATCGCCCCCGGCAAATCTTTCACCGTGCCCTGCCAACCCGCGTGCCCCAGGCCGATGGCCTGATGCGCCGGATCGTAGAGCAAAATAGGCGTGCAGTCGGCAAAATTCATCGTCAGGGCGCAGCCGGGTTCGTCGGTGAGGATGGCGTCGACGCGGGGCAGCCAGGTCCCGTTGTTGGCCTGGGTCACGCGGGCCACGTCACGGCCGTGTACCAGATGCGCATGAACGACGGTGTCTGTATCACGGCCGTATACCCCATACGCCCGTCGCCGGTTGGCATACACCCGCTCCTTCTCGTCCGGCACCGACACGCTCAGATTCAGCGAGTCAAACGGGGCCGGGCTGACGCCGCCCTGGCGGGTAAAGATGGCGTGCTGGGCACGGCCGTTTCCCGGCAAGCTCTCAAATTGAAATAATGGTATTCCCTTAGACTTATCAAATATCATGCTGCTCTCGCGTTGATTTTGGATTGTGCCAGCCGACGCCAAGTCTTACTGTTAGCCGTCAAGCGTATGTTACCAGGGCTATCGCATACTCGCCGCGCCAAAGCTTTTGGTTGGCCTCGCCAGGGCGTAAACGCCCCGGCAGCCACACAACGCCGGTTGAAACCGGCTAAAAGAGGGAAAAAGCCCCGTTTTGGTCTTTAAGAAAACAATCAGGTAATGAACTGGTCATTCTGAGCGGAGTCTTCGGAGCGAAGAATCCCTATCACTCGGTCATTTCAAGCAAACGGGATGCTTCGGAGGATACTTCGGCAAGCTCAGCACAGGCTCTCAGCATGACATGTCTCTCGATTACCGGATTAATTTTTTAATCTGCAATACGGGACGTTGTTTGGCAGCTCGGCAGCTTCAGCGCCGGGCGATACAGGCCGTTAACCGAATATGCGATAGACCTCCATATGTTACCACACCACCTGCCGCATGTCCTTTTCCATGTTATAATGCGACAGGAACATTTGAGCTATGGCAAACAAGAAGACAACTTCTACCAATTCTTCCAAAAAAAGCACGCCGCGCAAAGCCGACGCCCGCGCCAAAACAACACGCGGCGGAACCGGTTCGCGCAGCAGCAAAAAACCCAGCGCCCCGCGCAAACGCGCCGCGCCGGCAAAACGCGCCGCCACGCGCAAACCCGCCAGCCGCAGTAAAAAACCAGCCATCAACCTCAACCTGCCGCAAAAGGCCATTATCAGCGGCATTGTGATTGTGTTCATCACGGCCGTTCTCGTCCTCAGCCTGCTCTCCCCCAACCAGGGCCAACTCACCGCCGCTCTCGCCGGGCTGCTCTGGCGCACGTTTGGCTGGGGTGGGGTGATCGCGCCCATCATCACCGGCGCGCTGGGCATTTATCTTGTGCTCTGGGGCATGGAGCAGCCGCCAGAAATCCCCGCCTACCGCGTGGTTGGCTTTGGCCTCTTCTTTCTCACCTTCGCCGCCTTCGCTTCCCTGGCGCAGCTCCTGATGAACAACGGCTTCACCGATTTCTGGCAAATCGCCCGCGCCGAAACCGGCGGCGGCTACCTTGGCGGCCTGATCGGTTACTCGCTGACCGAAGCAGTGGGCACCTTGGGCGCCATTTTTATCCTGGTGATTGTCGGGCTGGCCGGAGCAATCCTGATGATGGGACTCTCGCGGCACGATCTGGCCGATATGCTCCACTCGTTTGTTTCTTTGTTTACCCGCCAAGGGGTAGAGGGAGAAACGGCCGTAAAACCCGACATCCCCATCAACCCCGGCCAAAAAGATGGCCAAACCCTCCGCCGCACCCCGCCGCAGCCGGTGCAAATGCCCCTGCCCGAACCACCCGCACAGCCCGGCGCCGCGCCATCAGCCAGACGCGCCCCCATTCCGGCTGTCCAGACGCAGCAACCGGAGCGCGCCGCGCCGCGCCGCACCCCGCCCACGGTCAGACCCGCCGCCGAAACGGCCGTCGCCAACCCAAGCTCCGTCTTCGTGGGCGATATGGCCGCAGGCAGCAACCACCACTGGGCGCTGCCCGCCCTGGCGGAGATGTTGGAACCGGGCAGCGACCAGGATCTGAGCAACGCGGCCATCCGCGAAAATGTCGAAATCATCGAACACACGCTGGAAAGCTTTGGCGCGCCGGCCACCGTTGTCGAAATCAACCGCGGCCCCACCATCACCCAGTTCGGCGTCGAACCCAACTACCTGGACATGCGCGGCGGGAAACGCACCAAAGTCAAAGTCGGCAAAATTGCCGGGCTGGCCGACGACCTAGCCCTGGCGCTGCAAGCCCGTTCCATCCGCATCCAGGCGCCGGTTCCCGGCAAAGGCTACGTGGGCATCGAAGTACCCAACACGGCCAAAGCGCTCGTCTCCCTGCGTGACGTGATGGAATCGGAAAACTTCAACAAAATCGCCAAAAAGTCGCCCCTGGCTATCGGTCTGGGGCAGGATGTGGCCGGCCAGCCCATCGCCGCCGATTTGGCGGCCATGCCCCATTTGCTCATCGCCGGAACCACCGGCTCCGGTAAATCGGTGTGCGTGAACAGCATCATCGCCGGGCTGCTGCTGCTAAACACGCCCGACGACCTGAAATTAGTCATGGTCGATCCCAAGCGCGTGGAGCTAACGGGCTACAACGGGGTGCCCCATCTGGCCGCGCCGGTGGTGGTGGATATGGATCGGGTGATCGGCACGCTGCAATGGGCCATGCGCGAAATGGACAACCGCTACAAAATGTTCGCCGACGTCGGCGCGCGCAACATCTCCGATTACAACAAAAAAATTCGCAAAAACAAAGACAGCAAAAAACTGCCTTATATCGTCATCATCATCGACGAATTGGCCGATTTGATGATGCTCTCGCCAGAAGACACGGAACGGGGCATCACGCGGCTGGCGCAGATGGCCCGCGCCACCGGCATACACATGATCATTGCCACGCAACGGCCGTCTGTCGACGTGGTCACCGGCATTATCAAAGCCAACTTCCCGGCACGCATCGCCTTCGCCGTGGCTTCCAGCACCGACAGCCGCGTGATTTTGGATACAACCGGCGCTGAGCGGCTGCTAGGCCAGGGCGACATGCTTTTCCAAAGCCCGGACGCGGCCGCGCCAGCCCGTTTGCAAGGCTGTTATGTGGGCGACAAAGAACTGGGCGGCATCATCGCTTATTGGCAGCGCGCGCGCCGGTTCAGCACCATCACGGCCGAAGAGGCGGCCATTCCACGCGCGGCGGCCTCAGGCACGGCCG
>JAKQCM010000012.1 GCA_029559155.1 Chloroflexota bacterium | reverse complement strand
CTCAGACGCACCCAGGGACCGGGGGACATTTCTGGGAGTAAAGGAGACGTCCCCGGCTCTATGGTGATGGCGTCCAGACTAATGCGCAGTTCGCCGCCCTGAGGCAGCAGCGCGTCGCGGGCGTTAAGGGACAGATTGGTGACGGCCTGTTGTATCCGAGTCCTGTCTGCCTGAATCAGATAATGGCCCGGCGAACAATGCCAACTGACCTGGATATTTTCCGGCAAGGTTCGCCGCATAAGGTCAACATGTGAGCCTAACAGGGAGGCCAAATCTACTTGATCAAGTTTAATCATGCTGCGGCGGCCGAAGTCTAGAATTTGCTCGGTTAAATGGGCGGCGTGTTTGACCTGTTGGATAATCGTTGCCAGGCGATCTTTGTCGCGGTCGGAAACCTGGCTGGTCTGGGTAATAAGTTCGGCATACAGTAAGATCACCGCCATGATGTTGTTGAAGTCGTGGGCGATGCCGGCTGCCAGTTGACCAACGGCCGCCAGACGTTCTTGCTGCACCAGGCTATTTTGAGCCTCTCGCAGTTCGGCCAGGGTTTTGGTTAGCAGCTTGTGACTATGGCACAGCGCATCTTCGGCCTCTTTGCGTTGGCTGATGTCCAGAGCAGTGAAGGTGGTGCCCTGACTGTGGTCGTGGGCGTCCAGGGGGGTAGAACTAAGGACAACATGCAAGATACGGCCGTCTTTGGCGCGGAAACGAGTTTCTACGGTCCCAATACCGAACTCACTTATCTGGCGATACTTTTCTTGGCCCACATAGTCGTAATCTTCGTCCGACGGGTAGATCAGCCGCGTACTTTGCCCCAAAAGCTCCTGGCGTGTGTAACCGAGCATCTGGCACAAGGTGTCGTTCACTTCCTGGAAGACGCGGTTTATGACCAGCCCAATGCCTACTGGCGCGGCGCGGAAGATGCTGCTAATTTTTCTCTGATTGGCGTGTAAAGCGTCTTCGGCCTCTTTTAAGGCGGTGATGTCGCCGTAGGCGATGACGACGCCATACCCATCCAGAGGCAGCGGGGCTGCCGTGACGTTTATCCAGGTCACGTCGTTTTCGCCCTTGATAATGCCCATGCGCACATTTTCTATTAGCCGGTTTTCTTGTAAGGCGCGCACACCGGCATATTCGTGGACGGGCATTGGCGAGCCGTCTGTTCGGATGATGCGCCACTCTTTGCCGTCAATCTTTCGTTGGACATGCTTTAGCAAAGGAATGCCTAGCAATCTTTCGGCGGCGCTGTTGGTTTCAATGATCTGGCCGTTTTGGCCGGAGATAGTTATGCCCAGCGGGAAGGTGTCGAACAAGACGGCATATTTGGTCAGGGCGATTCGCAGGGCTTCTTCGGTTTGTTTGAGTTCGCTAATATCGCTGATGACCACACGGCTGACAAGCGCAGCTCCAGTTTTAAGTTGGGTGAGGGCGGTTTCCAGGCGCGCCCAGAAGGTGGGAACGCTGTCTGACCTGAGTCGCAGTTCGCACATCTGGGGACCGTTGTGGTTGAAGAGTTCCTGGCAGTGGATACGGTAGACGTCTGTGTCTTCGGGCGTGATGAATTGGAGCAACGGCCGTCCGCGTAGCCTATCCCTACCCACCCCTAGCAATGTACCGGCCGCATGATTAGCCTCCAAGATGATTCCCTGGGAGTTGATCGTCAGGTAGGCTGATGGGGCTAGATCGTAGAGGTGGGCGTAATGGGACTGTTTGGCGGCCAAAGCCTGGTTTTCTAGTTGAAGTTTCTGGTTATGCTGCGTTAATTCGTGCTGCTGCTGCAACAAGTTTTGAGCGAGGTGACGCAATGCTTCT
>JAKQCM010000005.1 GCA_029559155.1 Chloroflexota bacterium | reverse complement strand
CCGCAGCTCATCAAATTTAGCCAGGCGGTGGGGTGGAAACGGCCGTTCCGCCCACGGTTCATCAAGTTTTCCAGGGGATGGGGTGGAGACGGCCGTTCTGCCCACAGTTCACGATTTTTCTTTGCGTCTTTGCCTCTTTGCGCCTTTGCGTTAAGTTGTTTTTCCAGAGGTGGTGGGGTGGGAACGGCCGTTCTGCCCATAGTTCATCAAGTTTAGTCGGGGGGTGGGGTGGGAAACGGCCAAAAACAGTGACACGGAGAACACAGAGCAGGCACGGAGAACCACAGAGGAAGAAACTCTGTGAATTCCCGTGTTTTCTCTTTGGCTCTCTGTGTTATTTTGGCAGAGGGGTAATGGATGGTGGGGTGTTGAAGCGAAACGATACGGCGAGGCTTGTATTGAGCCTACTGCAATGACGCCGGACGCAATGGAGCTTGAAAAAGCATCTGATTTTGAGTAAGCTATGACAATCATCGAAACTGCGAGATGGAAAGATTTTTAGGATGCAAACGATTTATTCACCCATACCACAAAAAGATTTACAGCAGGCTGTGCAAATCTTGAAAGACGCAGGTTGTTCAGCAATATACCTGTTTGGTTCTCGGGCGACAGGTCATGCTGATGCGCAATCTGATATTGATCTTGCAATTCGAGGATGCCCGGAAGGTAGCTTTTTTCGGTTAGTCGCCAGGCTCTATATGGAATTAGATACCAGGGTTGATCTTGTTGATTTAGATAACACGGAAGACCCTTTTGCTCGTCGTTTGGCCGCCAGTGGGGAGTTGGTTCCCGTTGTCTGAGACAATATCGCAAAGAGTACAACGTGATGTGGCGTTAATTGATCACTTGTTGGCGGCTTATGCCGATTTGTTGTTGGAGGTTGAGCAAAAACCGCCAGATTTGGTGCAAATGACAGCATTGGCTTCTGTGCTGCACTCTTTTTACAATGGGGTGGAAAGCATCTTTATAATCATTGCTAAAGAAATTGATGATGCAGTTCCATCTGGTGACAGATGGCATCGTGATTTGTTGGAACAAATGGGGATGGCGAATGAATTTAGAGAGGCCGTTTTGCCTTTACCCATACAATTGCAACTCCAGAATTATCTTGCATTTCGACATTATTATCGCCATGCTTATTCCTTCTTTTTGCGCTGGGAAGAATTACGGGAGCTGGTGCTGCCGTTAACGGCCGTTTGGGACCAAACAAGAACCGTATTGAATCAGTTTGCCGCCCGGCTGTGAGGTGGAAAAACGAGTGCGGTGGGAACGGCCGTTCTGCCCACGTTCATCAAGTTTAGTCAGGGGATGGGGTGGAAACGGCGGAGATTGGTCCAATCTTGGAGATTGGACCAATCTGGTGATGACGGGGGTGGGAACGGCCGTTCTGCCCACAGCTCACGATTTTTCTCTGCGTCTTCGCCCCTTTGCGCCTTTGCGTTAAATCGTTTTTCCAGAGGTGATGGGGTAAGAAACGGCCGTTCTGTTGGAAAATTCTGGTTTTACGCTATCTGGGGCATATTCCCAATGATCGCTCTTAGGATACGATTAACAGACTCAGAATCTTCAAAATATTCGGCGACATCCGGATCGAGAATAATAACCCGCTGGCTCTCTTTTAGCGCAAATCGATTTGGTTTCGCTTTGCGATAGTCAAAATTATATTCAGGTAATAAATCATTGTTTGTTTCTTCAGGTTTAAAGTCTGACATTTTTTTCATAATCCTGGCGTTCTTTTCTAGTTGCTTCTCTGGCGCTGATCAATCTCACCTTATCAGAACGCTCCGCAAAACTGACTAACAACAGACGGTTATTATTTGAAAATCCAATTATTATTTCCCGTTCTTCCGTCTCTGAATGCCACTCGTCATTAAAAATAACGGCCAATGGGTCAGAAAATACGGATTCAGCTTCTTCAAAACTGATTCCATGTTTTAATTTATTACTCGCCGCTTTGTTATTATCCCACTCAAACTTCATGTGAAGAGTATACCATATGTTGGTTGATGCCATGAAACGCCTAAAAGACGCGGCGACAAAAGTTTGCAGGTGATTTGAAGTTGATTTGCGGGTGGGGCGCCGGGTTTTTTGCTAGACTGGCTGCTGTGGCTGCCTCTCAGCCCGTAGGGATGCTCTCCAGACCTGGCCACGCTCCAAGAATTGGTGTAGGCAGTGTTGAGGGATAACGGCCGTTCTGCCCACAGCTCACGATTTTTCTCTGCGTCTTCGCCCCTTTGCGCCTTTGCGTTAAGTTGTTTTTCCAGAGGGGATGGGGTATGAACGGCCGTGCTGCCCAATCCTTCACCCCTCGTTCATCGCGTAGCACGAAAAACGCCGTATAATAACCACATGGATGCACAAATCGAAGCCCTCGTCCAACAACTTGTGGCCCAAATGGACCGCCGGTTAACGGCCGTTTACCTCTTCGGCAGCTACACCCAACCCTTCTACCAACCCGGTGAATCAGACATCAACCTGCTCTTTGTCCTGGCCGACGCCGCCGACATGCAAGACTTGCGCCAGGCGTTTTTGCCGCTGTGGCGGCAGCATGGTTCCTGGCTGCGGCGCGGCCCCTGGGCCGCCCATGCCGGCGCTCTGGCGCGCTTTTGCCATCTCAACCCCGGTTTTGCCCACCACCTGGCTCAAAACGGCCGTCTCTTGCACACTACCCCAGCCTTCCAGACCAATCCCTTACCCACCCTGGACCCGCACGAAGTGTACGGCCGTCTGGCCACCCAGGCCCTCATCACCGCCAATGCGCTGCTGCCCCAACTGCTAGAACCGGACACCGCTGCCCAACGCCATGCCGCGCTGCGCCGGCTGGCCCGGCAGTTATGGCGCAAACCCATCCCCGCAGAAGAAACGGCCGTACTCACCTATGCCCGCGTCCAACACGTAATCGGCCCCAAAATCGCCCAACTGCCCGCCGCCCGCGCCTGGACCAACACCACCGTTCCCGCCGTCACTGCCCCATTCCTGCCCGGCCTGCAAGCCATCTACCAACAAAACCCCAACATCGTCATGGTATTGGCCGATCTTTCCCCACAAGCCATCCGCGATACCAACTGGCAGCAGCTCCACGACCGGTTGTCGGCAGAATGTCAGGGGTTGGTGGTAACAACGGCCGTGCAGCTTTCCCTCAGCCTCGTCTACGACAACCCCGTCGGACTGGTCCTGAAAAATTACCAGCACAGCTGGGGCCTGAATCCACTGGCCGATCTAATCACTTCCCGGCGACAAATCATGCGTCAGGCGGCTGCCCTGCCCGCCAGCATCGAACTGACCGAACTTGCCCCCGCGTATCTCACCCAGGACGACAGCCAACTGCACACCCTGATTCACGATTTCCAAAACCGGCTGCTCAACATCCAGCTCGAACACGAACTCCTGCGTCGCTTCGGCTACACCCCCCACTTCGAACCGCCCACGCCGCTCCCACAGCGCACCGTGCCGCTGCACCAGCGCGTCAGCGCCATCTTCCAACACCTGGGCTGGTGGTCCGATTTTTACCAAAACCAGATGAATCAGGCCGAAGCATGACTCGTCCGGCCTACAAATCTGGGCTGCAACTTTTTACCCTGGCGCTCATCCTGACCTTCATTCAGCCCGCGCCCCTGCTGGTTACTCCCGGCCCGCCGCAAACCGTGCAAACCAATCACCCCCTCCTCGGCGTCCACACACGCCTCACCGACGAGGTGGAAGAGTGGAAAATTAAACACACCCTGGAATTGGTGCGCGAAATGGGCGCGTCGTCTATCGTTGAATTTTTCCCCTGGGCCTATTACGCCGCCGCCGATGGCAGTTTCGCCTGGGGACACCCGGACAAGGTGATTAGCCATGCCGCCGCCCAGGGGCTGACGGTTATCGCCCGTCTGGGCCTGACGCCAGACTGGGCCAGGCCGCCAGACACGCCGCTTACCTACCTGGACGAAACAGCCTACGATGATTTTGCCGCCTACGCCGCCGCTTTCGCCGCGCGGTATCACGGCCGTGTCGCCGCCATCATCGTGGGCAACGAACCCAATCTAAGCTACGAATGGGGCTACCGCCCCACCACGCCCGCCGATTATGTGGCGCTGCTGGCAAAGGTATACACGGCCGTTAAAGCCGCCAATCCCGACATGCAAGTGCTGGCCGGCGCGCTGGCCCCCACCCTGGAGCCGGCCGGTTCCCCCTGGGGTCTCAACGACCTGACCTATCTGCAAGGCATGTACGACGCCGGCGCAGCCAGCTATTTCGACGGCCTGGCCGTGCATGCCTACGGCCTCACCTTCCCGCCCGACGCCGAGCCGGGGCCGGACATCCTCAACTTTCGCCGCGTGGAATTGGCGCGCCAGGTAATGGTCGACAACGGCGACGCCGCCAAGTCCATCACCATCACCGAAACCGGCTGGAACGACCATCCCCGCTGGACGCTGGCCGTGCGCCCGGCGCAGCGCATCCAATACACCCTCGACGCCCTGAAATACGCCGAAGCCAACTGGCCGTTTGTCGACAAAATAGCGATCTGGACCTTCCGCCTGCCCGCGCCGCAAAAAAGTTACATGGATTATTACACCCTCGTCACCCCCGAATTTGTAAAGAAGCCAATTTATGATGCGCTGCAAACCTATGCTCAGCAAGAGTAAGACGATTTTGCTTTTGCTGCTGCTGGGTCTGGCAGCCTGCAACGGCCGTTCCTCCTCCTGGCCGCGCATCCAGGAAGCGGGCGTGCTGCGCGTGGGCCTGGACCCCACCTATCCGCCATTTGAAGTAGACAGCGGCGGCGAACTGAGCGGCCTGGACGTAGACCTGGCGCGGACCATCGGCGCAGACTTAGGGTTGGAAGTGGCCTTCAGCTATTTCGGTTATGATGGGCTGTACGATGCTCTGGCGACAGGGCAGGTAGACGCGCTGCTTTCTGCCCTGGTGGTAGACCCCGCCCGAACGCGCGATTTTGCTTACAGCGAGCCATACTTCAACGCCGGGCAGATTTTGCTTGTGCCCGCGGAGGAAACGGCCGTCGCCGCCATGACCGATCTCGCCAACCGCACGCTCGCCGTGGAGTTGGGCGCGCAAAGCCATGTGGAAGCCCTGGCCTGGAGCCGCAAGTTGGCCGGGCTGACCGTGCAGCCCTACACCACCCCGGAAGAAGCGCTTACGGCCGTGTCCGACGGCCGCGCCGACGCCGCCCTGATGGACGGGGTAAACGGCCGTCTGCTCCTGCAAACCCATCCCAACCTCCGGCACATCGGCGAACCAATCACCGTGGAACCCTACGCCTTCGTCACCCGTATAGAAGACGGCGACCTGCTGGACCAGCTTAACGCCAGCCTGAGCCGTTTACAGGCGTCGGGCGAGCTTGCGGCCATTACCGCCAGATGGCTGGGAGAGTAACCATGAAAATTCTACCCCAACGACTACTGGGCATTGCCCTCATCGCCGGCGGCGTGCTTGTGGGCATGGTGGTGATGGTTTTGTTTAATGGCTACGCGAATGATGGCGCGGTAACGGCCGTTACCGCTACCTTCGGCGTCATTTTGGGCTTTCTGCTGCTCGTCTTGCCCCAGTTGGCGCTAGGCGTCTATCTGATCTGGCACGACAGCCAACCAATCGACCCAAACAAGGACATTTAAGGCTGCAAAGCCCGGTCAACGTATGCTATACTGTGACCATTCTACCGACCATTTCCTTTTACAAAAGAGTCATGTAACTTTTCCGGTTTCTCTGGAAAGACCCTAAAGGGTTGAGATCCAAAAAGCAACACCTGTTAAGGGCAAATTCTCAGGGTCGGCCTAGTTACAAATAGTCACAAGAGTGGCACGGCCGTGCGCAGACTTCGTCCGAAATTCCTGCGTTGCCGCGCCTCAGCGTAAAATCAATACCCAAGGAGAACGATTGAACTATGAAAGAATACGTGTCTGACCTCTACGATAAAATCAAAGGCGAGTCAAGCGGCCTGGGCAACTTGCTGGCCAAAGTTCCCGGCCTGGGTGGTTACATGGAACGCGGCCGTCGGCGCGAAGCCGACCAGATTCTGCGCGACACCATCTCCGGTCACCTGGAAGCCTCTCGCCTTACCCTCAGCAGCGTCCACCAGGAGCTGGGTCGCGACATCATCAAGGCGATGGATTTCGCCGAACCTCTAGGGCGCGCCGACAATATGCTGATGGGGCTCATCGGCAAAATCAAGGACGCGCCGCAAGGGTACGCCGGCTTCTTCGACGCCGTAAAGGTAAAAGAAGACGACCTGGCCCGCCTGTATGCCTTCGATGAAAGCATGCTCAACCATGTCGATGAGGTTGATGCGAGCATTGAAGCGCTGCAAACGGCCGTGCGCGATGATGGCGACATCAACAGCACCATCCGCCGCCTCACCACCGTCTTACAAACCGCCAACCAGGACTTCGCCAACCGCAACGAAGTCCTCATGGGCATCAACTAACTGTAACGATTGAATCAATCAAAGGAGAAATCGATCCATGGCCGTTTTTGACCGAGTTGCTATTGATAACTGGAAACGCGACGAAATTGTGCAAAAATTTCCCCAGGGTGGCCTGGGCGACATTAAATTAGGCTCCCAACTCATCGTGAACCCCGGCGAAACCTGCGTCTTCGTGCGCGGCGGCGAACCCATGGGCACATTCACCCCCGGACGCCACACACTCACCACCGAAAACATCCCCCTGCTCACCGATTTGCTGGAAAAAGGCTTATTCGGCGGCAAAAATGTGTTTACGGCCGATGTGTACTTTGTTAAAACCACCGACATCACCATGAAATGGGGCACCGCCAATCCAATCATCGTCGAGCACCCACAACGCTCGCCTGGCGCCAGCGCCATCGTGGGCAACGGCACCTACGTCAACAAAGTCAAGGATCCGTGGCGTTTCCTCAACGCCATGGACGCCTTCCGCGACAGCGTAGGCCAGCAGGAAATCAAAACACGCCTCGACCCCATGTTGGGCGTGATGATGCAAGACAAACTCAGCGAACTGGCCATCGCCAAAAACCTGGGGCCAGCTCAACTGCAATCTTTCTCCAAAGACATCAATGACTTACTGGTCGGCCTGCTGCAAGAAGAATTCGATGCCATCGGCATGGTGCTGGTAGACTTCAACATTCGTCTGGCCCTGCATCCCAAATCGCTGGAAGTCGTGACCAACATGGGGTACGGAACCAGCTATGTCGCCAAACAACAAGCCGACGCCTTTGTGGAAGCGGCCAAAAATCCGGCCGGCGGCTCCATGGGCGACATCGGCATTGGGGCGATGGGCATGGCGGCGATGCAAAACCTGCAAAACCAGCAGGCGTGGCAGCAGCAGCAAGCCCAACAACAACCGCCGCAGGCCGCGCCAGCCGCTCAGCCGGCCGCCAGCAGCGGCACGCCAGACGTCATGACGCCGGGACAGGCAGCCCAAATTTTGCAAGTAGCCGAAGAAGATGTGATTGCCGCCATTCAGGCCGGCGATTTGAAGGCTAAGAAAATTGGCAACGCTTATCGCATCAGCAAAGCAGCGTTAGAAGAGTTTTTGGCCGGTTAACTGTAAACAATACGATTGAAGAGTGAGGGTGAGAGCCATCTTCACTCTTCAATCGTTATCCGCAAGCAGCTGTCCAGGTTTTTCTGGCAAGACCCCAAGAGTTACACACCCAAATAATCCAAATTCTCGGGAGCAAACCCTTGGGGTCTAAATCCTTACAATTCCCGGTTCCGCACGGCGCGGAAAGCGGCGTACACATTGTCTTTTCGAGAGCCGTCTTTTTTCACCACCCCCGCGTTGCGCATCCAATCTGACCAGGCAAACCAGATGAGATTCTTCACCAGATCGGTGTGGCGATCCTGGACGTGTTTGTACACATCCTTCATATAATCGCCGATCTCGGCATAATACTGTGGGCCGATTTCGCCATCGTCAGCGACGCCGATTTCGGTGATCCAGAAGGTGTAGCCCGGCAGTTCGCGGCGGTAAACGTCGAAAGCCTGGCCTAGTGTGCCGTACTGCTGTCCCCAATCGAAAGGCGCTTTGGTGGCCCAACGGGTATAGGGGTGGATGCCGATGGCGTCGACGGGAATTTTGCCGCCCAGGGTCGCTTCTACTTTCTTCAGATAGGCGGCGGTGGCTTCCGGCCCGGTGGCCATGCCGTTGAAAATGATGGGGGATGAAGGGGAAGCGGCGCGCACGGCCGTTGCCACCGCTTTCACAATCATGGCCATCTGCTCCGATTTTAGATACACCGAAGCCGGATTATTTTCCTTATCGCCTTCGTTCCAAATCTGATACGCCACACTATCTTCATACCGACGATAGTGCGTGGCAATATCTTTCGCCGTCGCCGCCAAATCGAGCGCGTAACCCGCCCAATCGCCGCCGCCGGTCCAGGGCGCTTTGCCCCAGATAGTCTCCTGGTTGATGATGATCAACGATTTCACGCCAATACGATTGTAAGCGTGGATGATGGGATCGTACTGGGCAAACGATTTGCGTATATCCCCGCGTTCAGCCACCACTGTGCGCGCATCGAGTTTAAAGACAAAGCGCACCCAATCCAACCCTTTGAGATCGTCGGTCTCGAAGGGGTTGCTGTTGGGCGCGTCCGGGTTAACGTTGACGCCGGTTTGCAGAGTGGCCGGGGTGTCGATATGGATGGGAATGTCGATGTGGATGGGGTTGCCTTTGGTTGATTTGTAGAAAATCGCAGAGAGGATGGCTTCCCATAACGGCCGTCCCGCCCGCCCATACCGCTGCTTCAACGACGCCTCCTGCGCCGGCAGCAGCCAGGGATCGTTGATGCGATAATCCTCGCCATCTTTGCCTACAATCAACACCCAATGCTGGTCGTTGTCGGTGTAAGGCGTGTCGCTGGTAAAATCAACCTGCACAGCCACCGGCCGCCCCTCGGCCAGACTGGCGTCGATGGTTTTGGTCACTTCCGGGCTAGAGCCAACTTTGCCGCCATAAATCATATCGGTGTACACATCGGTCAGCGCGTTCCACTTGGTCAGGTTGACGTCGATAAACCCGCCCTGGCGCACCATCGAATCATTCAACTGCGCCGGCGTCACCTGATGGTCGTAGACATTGGCCACCATCGCAAAACAGGTCAGCAGGCAGCCCCATTTGCCAATGGTTTGATTGGACCCCACCTGCCCCAACCGCTTATCCGCCCAACGCGCGTCGCGCTGGGAAACCGGCGCCACGACAGAACTGCCCGGAAGCCAGGGAACCTGAATGCGCACATAAACAATTTCACCAAAAATCTCGCCGCGGTCATCGAACAGGCGCCAATCTTCGTAATGGGTTCCTGGCGTGCTGGGAGCAACCATTTCGATAGAGATATTGACTTCTGCGCCGGGGGCGGCGGCGGGCAAGGGGTAGCTGTCTTGGGCGGCCATTTTGACGCCGCCCAGGTAACGGATGGTGAAACCGCTGCCCCAGGCGCGCGTGCCAATATTTTTGAGCCGCCACGTTTTTATAAAAGGATCGCCAGGTTTGACGAGCGTATCATCGGGAATGGTCACGTCGGCGACAAATTTGCTGTTGGCGACGCCGCCGGGGGAGACGACCGGCGGTTCGGATATGATGCGCGTGTAGATGATGTCGCCAAATGGGCTGCCCTTGTCGTCTTGCAGCCGCCAATCGCTGAAATGAGTTCCGGGGGCCTGGGGCACGGTGAGCGTGACGGAGATTTCGACCTGGTCGCCGGGGTGGGCGGTGGGGATGGGGTGGCTGGTAACGGCCGTCATCGCCTCGCCGCCAATATGGACAATTTTATACCCGCCGTTCCAGGTGACGTCGCCATTGTTTTCCACCAGCCAGGTTTTGGTAAACGTATCCCCGGCAGTCATCACGGTGTCATCTAAAACGGTAACATCGCGAATAAAACGAACATTGGGTTTGTCGCCAACGGCCGGCGGCGACATGGGCGGCGTGTCAACCGGCGGTTGATCGGCAGGATCAGGAATCGTGAAGGTGGTATTCAGGGAATAATCAGTCACCGGTTTGATCAATTGTTGGGCGCGATTGGCGATGCCGGCAAAGCCCGGCCCCAAATACCAGATAGCCGCGCCCAAAACTTCGGGGAACTGGGCGTAATACTCGGCCACGGCCGCGATGTCGGCCATCGCTTTTTCCGTGCTCAGGGGCAGGCGATCATGTGTCCAGCCCCATTCGGTGATGATGGTAGACGGCCGTTTAATCCGATGTTTATCACACGCAGCAAACAATTTCTCGAAGCGCCCGATGTGGTCGCCGCGCAAAAACCAGATATCGGCCGTCTTAAAGCTGTATTCGTGCAGAGCCACGGCCAGCTTGCCCGGATTCTGCTGGCACGCCTCCAGATAGCGCAGCATGCCATCCGTTTCCCAGGCCCCCTCATCCGGCGTGCCCGACGAATACCCAAAAGCGGCATATTTATAGCCATCGGCCATCGCCAGTTGGCCGGTGTGGAAGGCAAAATTACCGATCCAATCGGCCCATTCCACCTCTTTGCGCAGTTCGTTAATGTTCTCAATCCAGACCAGTTTCGGGTCTAATTCCGGCGGCAAGTTCTTTTTGTGCCAGGCCCAATGGTCGGCGGCCGCCTGAGCCGGCTCTTTGGTGTAGTCGGGCACATCGGGATTACCGGAGGGGGGCGTGGTTCCGGCAGCCGGGACAGAACGCCGAAACACCAGGACGTGAGGAGTTGTTTTGTTCCGCGACCGAATGATCTCTTGGGCGTCAAACAGCCCGGTCATGGCATCGACGGCCTTGATCACAAAGGGCACGTCAGCCGCATCCAACGCGCGCAAATAATCGCCGATGCCGGTGGGATTACCACCGCTGGCTGTGTGGAAACCAATCTTGTTGTATGCCTTCATCTGGAAACCTCCAAAGTATCGACTGAAGAAAGAAGGTGCCTATACAGACCCTAAGGGTTTGACCTCCAGGTATTTTGCCGTACGCAACGCAAAACCGTTAAGGTCTACCATCGAACCTGCACAGATACGGAAGAAGTTTAAACAGGGTAAACGAACGGGGTTCACCTTGTCAACGAAGATCATTAACAAAAACATAACAAATGTCATTTGTCATCTGGGCGCAAACTGTTACTATTTTGGCAGGATAGAGCATTGTCAAAGCTGTTTACCAATCTCACACTATTTCCCTTTTCTTACCTCGCAATACAATCCAGCCAAACCAGTGCATGGCCTCGGAAAATTTCGCGTCTCTAAAAAATGTTGAGTTGGTGAACCCATTGTCGTTATTTATTGTTGCGCCCGGCCATTTGGCCAGGACACCACACAAGGAGATTTAGATGAAGCAATCGCAAAAAAAATTGTGGCAGATGGGGGTTTCGGTGGGAACGGCCGTTCTCATCTTCCTCGCCATCTTTGCAGCCCTGAACAGCAATGTTTTGGCTGCGCCCCAGGGAAGTAATCCCAAAATTTTAGTCAACGAGTTTTACCGCGATGGCAACCTGACCACAGGGAATGAATGGATTGAAGTCTTGTTAATTCAAGACCTGACAGCCGCTGAATTAGAAACCTTCTTCATCGGCGACTCAACCAGTAACACAGCCGCAAAGTGGTCAGCCTATCACCTGACTGGGACGAATACAATCGCCAGCACCTTCCCCAAAGGTACGCTAATCGTCATCGGCGGCGACACGGCCTTCGCGCAAGATAGCAGCTACAATCCGGAAGCTGGCGATTGGAATATCTTCCTGAACACCAGCGGCGCTTATATCCTAAATGCCAACGGCACCAACAACGGTGACTTAGCCGCTACGGACGTTGTTTACGCCGATACGGTAAATACGGGCGACACCATCTCAGCGGATGGGTTCGCCGTTAATTGGGACTCGACGCCAGGTATATTGGGGGCTAACGCCGACGTACTGATCCCTGTTCCGGGCAACGTTACCGGCGTCGTCCTCAACTCGGATCTGGCCGGAGCAACAACGGCCGGGAATTGGGGAACAAGCATAGCCCCTGCCAGCCTGACCGCCGGCCAACCTAACGGCGGCAATAACACGACCTACATCAATAGTCTACGAGCTGCGGTTGGGGGATTAACGGCCGTAAAATCCGTTTCTCCCAGCTCCAATGTCCCCTATCAGGGAACCGTAACCTACACGATTGCCTTACACAACAGCAACGTCTTCTCGGATACAACCGCCATGCTGACCGACACCCTGCCCATCAGCACCACCTTCGGCGCCTGGATCGATCAACCGGTCGGCGCGGCCGAAACCGCGGGTGTCATCACCTGGGCTGGCACAGTGACCAATGGCGAAACCATCACCTTCACCTTCACCGCCGACCAAACGGGAGATTACGGCGACATTATTACGAATACAGCCGAATTCAGCGGCACAACGGCCGCCGGAACCGCCCAGGCCAGTTTCACCGTCGAATCCTTGGCCGGAGACGTTACCTTCATCTATCATGATTTGGAAGATGTGGTTATGCCCGGCGAAGGCCTCTTCCTGGCCGGCGATTTCAACGGCTGGAACACCACCAGCACGCCCCTAACAGCTGATGCCGGATTTGAAACCTTCTCCGTAACCATCCCCGCACTCAGCACGGGCACGTATGCCTACAAATACGTCGTCTATACCGACACCATTGCCAGCGGCAGCCCAGAGTATGATTGGCTAAACACCAACAACCGCTCCTATGATGTAGCCGGTACAGCCACCGTCGACGATTACCGCAACGTGGTTCCCGGGTACGCCGTTTTGTCTGGACCGGCAACGCTGACCGTTACCCAAACCTTCCCCGCCGGACCCATTTCCGGTCAACTCTACATCAACAACGTCACCAACCCGGCCGGCGAAGGCCGCGGTCTGAAAGCCCAGGTTGGGTTTGGCAGCAGCGCGGATCCGGGCGTCTGGACCTGGTTCGATGCCGCCTTCACCGGACAAACTGGTAACAACGACATCTTTGCCGGAACCATTACCCCGCCGGCTCCTGGGGTTTTCTCTTACACCAACCGCTTTAATGGCAACTGGGGCGTCGGCAACCCGAATTCGGTCTGGACCTATGGCGACCTGAATGGCGTTTTCCCCGGCAACCCATTTGAAATCAGCCAAACGGGCGTCATCACTGTGGCTGCGGGCGCGGTTTGCGATATTAATCCATCACACCGCATTCACGACATTCAAGGGCCTGGAACCAGCACGCCCATCCCTGGCGTCAACGTCACCGCAGACGCAGTGGTTGTTGGCGATTTCCAGGTGGGTGGTTATAACGGCTTCTACATCCAGGAAATGGATCAGAACGTAGACGCCAATCCGGCAACTTCGGAAGGCGTGTTTGTCTACTTCCCGGCCAACACGGTAGACGTGTCTGTGGGCGACGTGGTATATGTGGCAGGTACTGCCGCTGAATTTAGCGGGCAAACGCAAATCACCAGTGTCTCTAATGTGACCATTTGTGGCACAGGAGCATCTGTAACTCCGGCCACCATCGATATGCCGCACACAGCCATCGCCAACCTGGAATGGTACGAAGGCATGTCGGTCATCTTCCCCGACGAATTAACGGTCACCGACAATTACAACATGGGGCGTTACGGCGAGGTGTTCCTGTCGTCTAACGGCCGTCAATTCCAATACACCCACCTCTTCACCCCCAGCATCTCCGGCTACGCTGCGTACGAAGCGGATATCGCCCTCAATCGAATTTTGATCGATGACGGCCGTACCGACCAAAACCCGCTCGTCCCCATGCCTTACCTCGATCCCGACGTCACCCTGCGCGCCGGATCGACCATCACCAACATGACCGGCGTGTTAGGCTACGGCTTCAGCTATTACCGCGTTCAGCCGACAGGCTTGCTCACATTCACCCAAAGCAACCCACGCGCCAATACGGCCGTCAATGGCGACCTGAAGTTTGCCAGCATGAACGTGCTCAACTACTTCACCACCATCGACACCGGCGCCCTCATTTGCGGACCATCGCAAGATATGGGCTGCCGCGGCGCGGATACCCAGGACGAACTCAACCGGCAGCGCGCCAAATTGCTCAGCGCCATCACCGGCATAGACGCCGATGTCCTCGGCCTGATCGAGATTGAAAACAACGTCAACGACGACGCTCTCATCGATCTGGTCAACTCGCTGAACGCCGAAGTGGGCGCAGGAACTTACGCCTACATCGACACCGGCACGATCGGCACCGACGCCATCAAAGTTGCCCTGATCTACAAGCCGGCCCGCGTGACCCCGGTTGGCAATTACGCCATCCTGGACAACAGCTTCGACCCGGCGTATCAGGACAACCTGAACCGGCCGTCTCTGGCCCAGACCTTTGCCGACAATGCCACAAACGGCCGTGTCACCATCTCCGTCAACCACCTGAAATCCAAAGGCTGCGGCGGCGAAACCGGCGGCGACATCGACATTCTGGATGGGCAAGGCTGCTGGAACGCCACCCGCACAGCCGCGGCGGAAATCCTGGCCACCTGGCTGTACGGCGACCCCACCGGCAGCGGTTCCGACCGCTTCCTGATCATGGGCGACCTGAATGCCTACGCCATGGAAGACCCCATCACAGCGTTGAAAAATGCCGGACTGACCAACCTGCCGGCCACTTTCTTCGGCAACGACGCCTACAGCTACTCCTTCAACGGCGAGTTTGGCTACCTGGACTATGCGCTGGCCAGCCCCGGACTGCTGCCTTATGTCTCGGATCTGGGCGAATGGCACATCAACTCCGATGAGCCGCGCGCACTGGATTACAACGACTTTAACCAGCCGTTCTTCTTCCAGCCAGACCAATTCCGCGCGTCAGACCACGACCCGGTTATCGTTGGCCTGGACTTGCCAACCATGAGCATTGTCAGCCCGGCGAACAGCGCCGTGTTTACCAGCACCAACGGCACGGCCGTTGCCGTCCCGGTCACCATTACCACCACCAACTTCACCATCCCCACAGACGGCCATTGGCACATCTGGGTGGATGGCGTTGAACTCGGCCCGGTGATGACCTACGACACCTCGGTAGATTTGCTGCCCGGCACACACGTCATCTCGGCCACGCTGCAAAGCCCGACCCATGTGCCGCTAGGCCCGGTTGACAGCGTCACGGTAACGGTTAACATCCAATATGTTCTCCATCTGCCGATCATCATGAAGCCGTAAACCGCCAGCACAGCTAACGTTTAGGTAAAGAGAGGCCGGGCAATTGTGACATTGCCCGGTCTTTTTTGTGCGGTACGGTCGATTGGCGTTGGAAAACGCCCGTTTTTCCGTTAAACTCCCCGACAACTGAACCGTCATAGAGGAGATAAATATGACCACCCATTATGAAGCCCTGTTAGAAAAAGTTTACGAAATCAACGACATCGGCAAAGCGCTGGCCGTGTTAAGCTGGGATAAAGAAGTAAATATGCCTCCCGGTGGCCTGACCGCCCGCATTCAGCAAATGACCACCCTGAGTCGATTCAACCATATGCTCTCTACTTCAGATGAGATGGGCACGCTCATCGAAAACGCCGCCGCCGAACTGAACGGCGCAGCCTACGACAGCAATGAGGCCAGCCTGCTGCGCCTGCTGCGGCGCAATTATGAAGAAGCGCGCAAACTGCCGCCGGAATTTGTCACCCGGTCGGCGCAGGTAAGCGGACAGGCGCACGCCGCCTGGGTAAAAGCGCGCGCCAACAATGATTTTGCCGCCTTCCAGCCCTGGCTGGAGCAGGTGGTGGAATTATGCCAGGAGATGGCCGAGTTATACGGCTATGAAGATGAAAAATACGACGCCCTGCTGGACAAATACGAACTGGGCATGAAAACGGCCGATGTGCGCGCCATTTTCGATGCAGTGAAGGCCGAGTTGGTTCCTTTGCGGCAGGCGATTGCGGAGCGGGGAACGGCCGTCGACGACAGCATCGTCCATCAACCCTTCGACGTCGAAACCCAGAAAGAATTTGCCCGCTACATCACCAATGTCGTGGGTTACGACTTTACGCGCGGCCACCTGGGCACAGTGGTCCATCCCTTCGCCACCAGCTTCAGCCGCGATGACGCCCGCATCACCACCCGCTGGTATCCCGATTTTCTGAATCCGTCGCTGTTCGGCGCGCTGCACGAATCGGGCCACGCCATGTACGAGCAAGGCACGCACCCCGACCTGGCCCGCACGCCGCTGGCGCGAGGCACATCGCTGGGCATTCACGAATCGCAATCGCGCATGTTTGAAAATCTGGTGGGTCGCAGCCGGGGTTTCTGGCAGGCGCACTATCCGAAATTACAAAGCCTCTTCCCCGAACAGCTGGGGCAGCGCACGGCCGAAGAGTTTTACCGGGCGATTAACAAAGTCCAGCCCTCTTACATCCGCGTCGAAGCCGACGAGCTGACTTACAACTTCCACATTATTTTGCGCTTTGAATTGGAGCAGGCGATGCTGAATGGCGAGTTGGCGGCCAGAGATTTACCGGCGGCCTGGAATGCCAAAATGGAAGAACTTCTGGGCGTCGTGCCGCCGACCGACAGCCAGGGCTGCTTGCAAGACGTGCATTGGACGCGGCCCGGATTTGGGTATTTCCCGACGTATGCGTTGGGGAATTTGTATGGGGCGCAGTTTTTTGAAACGGCCGTTGCCCAATCTCCGGCCATCCTCGACGAACTGAACCAGGGCCAGACCACCCGATTGCTGGCCTGGCTGCGCGAGAATATTCACCAACACGGCCGTAAATTTACCCCTGGCGAATTAGTGGAGCGCGTTACCGGGCAACCCTTAAGCCACGCCGCCTTTATGCGCTACGCCAAAGCAAAATTTACCGAGTTGTACAATTTGTAGGCTTACTTTAAAAGAAACGCGCAACTGTCGCAAATAGATTGGTCCAATCTTGCAGATTGGACCAATCTAAACGCTTTGTGACCACTCACGCTTTTCTGGAAAGACCCCAAGGGTTTGAGTTCCAAAAGAACTTATTTCTCGAGAGCAAACCCTTGGGGACTATTAATGCTCGTGGTCGAAATTGGGGGGATCGTGTTTGATCTCGGCCGTATCAGGGAACTCAATCCGCACCCGCGTCACTGCCAGACGGTCAATATCCAACACCCGAAAAACCACATGCTCGCCATATGTCACTTCATCGTTGACTTCTGGCGGCCGGCCTAACTTGGCCACCACCAAGCCGCCGATAGTTTCTACGTCTGGCAATAATTCTTTTTCGCCTAAATAGACCATCTCTGTTATATCGTCCACCAGATAATCGCCGGCGGCTTCGATGACCCCAGGCGACAAGACCACTAACGGCTCTTTCTCCAGGTCGAATTCATCGCGAACCTCGCCCACAATTTCTTCTACCAGGTCTTCCAGGCTGACAATGCCGGCCATGCCGCCAAACTCATCTAACACAATTGCCATGTGCAGCTTTTGGCTCTTAAACGCCGCCAGCAAACTTTCTACCGGGTAATCTTCGGGCACGGCCGGCGCAGAGCGCATGATCAGGCGAATGTCAAAGCGGCTGTCTGGGCGCATGGTCTGGCGGATGAGGTCTTTCAGATGCAAGATGCCGACGATGTGGTCCAGATCGTTTTCATATACCGGGAAACGGCTGTGGCGGCTATCGGTCATAATTTGCAGCAGTTCTTCTCTGGGCGTATCCAGGGATATGGCCTGCACGCGGGTGCGCGGGGTCATCACCTGCCCCGCCAGACGGTCGCTAAAATCGAAAATGTTACGGATCATTTCCTCTTCATCTTCGTTTAGCAGGCCGCCTTCGGCGCTTTCTGTAACCAGCAGCTCGATTTCTTCCGGCGACAAGACGCGAGCGTGGCCTTCAGCCGGCGGAACCTTAAACACGCGCAGCAGCCAATTCCCAACACTATTGAGCAGGCGAACCGGAATAATCAAAATGGCCTGAGCAAATTGCATTGGGCGGGCAAGCCACAAAACCAGGCTCGCCGCGTCATGGAGGGCAATCGATTTGGGAACCATCTCACCCAAAACGACATGCAAATACGTCATCAGGGAGAGGGCAACGACGTAGCCGATGGAACGGACCAGGGCTTCGCTGGGTTCAAACCAGAGGCGGGCGATCAGGGGTTCGATCAGATGGGAGATTTGTGGCTCGCCGTACATGGCCAGGCCCAGAGAGGCGATGGTGATGCCCAATTGGGCGGTGGCGATGTAGCGATCTTGTTTTACGCGGGAATCTAACACGCCCAGAACCATTTGGCGTTCACGGCCGTTCTGCGTACCGGTCATCTCTTCCAACTGCGTTGGACGCACGCCAATGATGCTAAATTCGGCCGCCACAAAAAAACCGTTCAGCAGCACCAACAACAAGATGATGAAAAATGGCAGCAAAAATGCACTCAGGTTGTGCGATGTTTCGCCTTGAGCAGCTGCAGAGGCGAACAAAACAGCCACGCTCATTCCAGGGACAGTAAGGCCGAGCAGCAAAAGCTTAGTCATGATCGGCCACCTCCCATTCGCTGAAATTGCCCATATCTTCCAGGGGCGGCAGTTGTAAAGAGACCTCCGAAACGCCTAAATCGGCCATGGCTTCGACGCGGATTTGCGTTTCGCCAATGACAATCACTTCCCCCTGCACCGGTGGGCGGCCGAGTACGCTAAATACCAAACCGCTGAGGGTATCGGCTTCGGTGGGCAGGTTTAATTCCAGATATTCGTTCACGTCGGCTACCAGGAGATCGCCGCGAAGGTAGACACGGCCGTTCTGATCCCGGGCAATCAACGCCATTTCATCATCAAACTCATCTTGCAGCTCGCCGAAAATCTCTTCGATCAAATCTTCGAAGGTGATCAGGCCGGCTGTGCCGCCATATTCATCGAACACAATCGCCAGATATTTGCGGTCCACATTCAGTTTTTGCCACAGGTCGGCAACCGGCATGGTTTCCGGCACATAAATTACCTCGCGTATCACCGAGTTGATGTCGTCCTCGCCGGCCAGGTACAGACGGAACAAATCTTTGACATGGACAAAGCCGGTTATCTCGTCAATGGAGTCGTGGTAGATTGGGATGCGCGAATACCCCTGCGCCAATGCCAGGTTGAGCAGTTCTTCGATGCGGCTTTCGGCCGGCGCGGCGAACAGCCGGGTGCGGTGAACCATCACCTGCCGGGCGTGCAAATCGCGCAGGCGAAAGGCGTTGCGCAGCATTTGCCGCTCTTCGTCATCCAGCAGGCCGCTTTCGTGGCTTTCTGTCACCAATAGTTCGATTTCTTCGGGGGAGTGGATTTGCACGCCGCCGTGTGGTTGGCGACCAATGAGGCGCAATACCAGGCTGCCGCTGCCGTTGAACAACCAGATTAACGGCCGTAACACAACCAATGATGCCCGCATCGGAACCACGACGGCCAGGGCCACATTTTCGGGATACTGGATGGCGACCGATTTGGGGAACAATTCGCCCAGAATCACTTGCAGCATGGTGATGACGCCCAGCACAATGAGAAACGCCAGCGATTCAGCTGCGGTTGTGCCGCCGGAAATGAAGCTTAACGGCCGTACCAGATACCCGGCAATCACATTTTGGCCATAAGCGCCCAAAACCAGCGAAGAAATAGTAATGCCAATCTGGCAAGCGGCGACATAGTTATCTAAGGCAGCCGGATTCTCCATGATTGGTTCCAGCATTGCGGCCATTTTGTTGCCGCTGCCGGCCATCTGGCTAATGCGGGTGCGGCGCGAAGAGACGGTGGCAAACTCAGCGGCCACGTACAGCCCGTTGATAAAAATCATCAGGGCAACTGTAGCAATAACAATAATAACTGTGGACATGTTCCTTTTTAGCCTGAAAATAAAGTTGCTGCGGGCGACAAGGGGCCGAGAACATTACAAACATAAGTGGTCCAGCCCAGGCAGCAAACGCCATCGACGAGAACTTTATCTTTTTTAGATTGCGTGTCTTTGTCTTGGGCTTGCCAACAAGGGTCAGGCGGTTCAGGGTTGGGTTCAGTCAAGGCTGGCACTCCTGAACAGCCCCAACAAGTCGATCGGCATATGGTTTGTGTGCGCGGCGGAAAGTTCCGTCATGTAATGGTCGCGTTTAGCGATTGTTTTTTTGCGTTTTTTGGGCAAAAAAAAGAATTTCAATCAACATTCAAAGGTAGATTATTTCCAGATTACCCGGTTGGGATCGTTCAAGATTATAAAACAGCGCCGGAGATTGGTCAAACGGCTACCAGTGGTAAATGTGGGCTACACGGCCGTTTCCCTCGCGCAAATCCTCATGATAAAATCAACCCCATGAACGGCAACAACCATGTACCTGCCAGAAAGTAAGGAGAATCTATGACCGGCGACTATTTGTGGTGGCAAACAGGCATTATTTACCAAATTTATCCGCGCTCGTACCAGGACAGCAATGGCGATGGCCTTGGCGACCTGGCAGGCATCCGGCGGCGGCTGGATTACCTGCAAAAATTAGGGGTAACGGCCGTCTGGCTCTCGCCCATTTACCCCTCCCCCATGCACGACTTTGGCTACGATGTGGCTAATTACACCGACATTCACCCCATCTTCGGCACAATGGCCGATTTCGACGCCCTGCTCGCCGACGCCCACGAACGTGGACTAAAGCTCATCCTCGACCTGGTGCCCAATCACACCTCCGACGAACACGCCTGGTTTCAGGAAAGCCGCCGCAGCCGCACCAATTCCAAACGTGATTGGTACATCTGGCGCGATCCGGCTCCGGACGGCGGACCGCCCAACAATTGGCTCAGCTTCTTTGGCGGCCCCGCCTGGACCTTCGATGAGGCCACCGGGCAATATTATCTGCACCAATTTGTTACCCAACAGCCAGAACTAAACTATCGTCACCCGGACGTGCTGCCGGCCATGCTGGATAATATGCGCTTTTGGCTGGATAAAGGCGTCGATGGCTTCCGCGTGGACGTTATCTGGTTGATGATGAAAGACGAACTGCTGCGCGACGAGCCGCCCAACCCGGGCTGGGATGGCGTGGACCCCCATGGCAGTCTAAACCACATCTACACCCAAAGTGTGCCCGGCATTCACGACCTAATCCGCCAGATGCGTGGCGTGTTGGATGAGTATGACGAGCGCATGATGGTGGGCGAAATTTATCTACCATTTGACGAGTTGATGGCGTATTACGGCCGTTCCCAGGACGAATGCCACATGCCTTTCAACTTTCATCTCATCGCCAACCGCCACTGGCAGGCAACGGCCGTGCGCGAATTGGTAGAAGCCTATGAAGCCGCCCTGCCGCCCAACGGCTGGCCCAATTGGGTGTTGGGTAACCACGATCAACATCGCATCGCCACCCGCGTGGGATTGGCTCAGGCGCGCGTGGCCAACATGCTGTTGCTCACGCTGCGCGGCACGCCCACCACCTATTACGGTGAAGAAATCGGCATGGAAGACGGCCACATTCCACCTGAATTTGTCCAGGACCCGCCGGCCGTCAACCAGCCAGAAATCGCCCACATCGTCGGGCGGGACCCTGAGCGCACGCCCATGCAGTGGGATGCCTCACCCCACGCCGGTTTCACGACGGCCGCAGCGCGGCCCTGGCTGCCGGCAGCCGCCAATTTCCGCACGCGCAACGTCGCCCAGCAAGAAAACGAGGCGACTTCCATGCTGAATTTGTACCGCACGTTAACCACTCTGCGCCGCGCCGAACCGGCTTTAATGGTGGGCGATTATGCTACGGTAGAAACGGCCGTTGCCGACATCTTTGCCTATCGCCGTACCCACCCGGGCGCAGACAGCTTTCTGGTGGTACTCAATTTCGGCCAGGGGACTCACCAGCTGGACATGGGGGATGTGGGGGAAACGGCCGTGATCGTTATCGCCACCGACATGGCGCGCCACGGTCCGGTGAGGCTGTCTGGTTTATCCGTTGGTCCTAATGAAGGGTTGGTTCTGAGGCTGTAATCGGTCCCAAGTTTTGCAAGCCGGAACAAAAAAGAGATTGCCTTGTGCGGCAATCTCTTTTTAACTTTATTTCTTTAGCGCAGGTTTTTTCCTACGGCGTAGCCACAGGCTCCTGAACAATCGGCTGCTGCGTAGCGCACTGGGTACACTCAGCCGTTTCGTTGTTCAGTTGGACCAACAGACCGCCACAAACGCGACACGGCTGCTTTAACGGCCGTTTCCAACTCGTCCAGTCGCATTCCGGGTAATTGGCGCAGCCAAAAAACACCCGCCCCTTCCGCGTTCGCTTCTCGATCAGGTCGCCGCCATCACGCGGGCAAGGGATGCCCAGCTTCACCAAAATTTGTTCCGTAAAGCGACAGCTTGGGAAGTTGGAGCAGCCAATAAAACGGCCGTACCGCCCTTCCCGATACACCAACGGTTTGCCACAATCCGGACACTCCCGCCCAACAAACTCCTGCTCTTTTTTCAGTTCAATTTTAGGAATGGCCTTATCGGCTTTTTCCAGGTTTTCTTCAAAACGGCCGTAAAAACCGGCAATCACCGGAACCCAGGCTTTGCCCTCGGCAATTTCATCCAGTTCATCTTCCAGTCGTGCCGTAAAGTCCACAGACAAAATATTGGGGAAATACTCCACCAAAATATCATTCACAATCTGCCCGGTTTCGGTCGGCTGAAGACGTTTGTCCACCACTTCAACATACCCGCGAGCCTGAATCGTAGAAATGATGGAGGCATACGTACTTGGGCGGCCAATGCCGTTCTCTTCCAATTCCCGCACCAGGGTCGCCTCCGAAAACCGGGGCGGCGCCTGAGTGAAATGTTGTTCCGGCAGCAGCCGCAGCAGGTCGATCAACTCGCCTTCGGCCAAATCCGCCGGTACGCGGGCTTCGCCGTTTTCGCTGGGCCGATCTTGCGGCTCGGTTTCCTCGTACAAAGCCAGAAAACCAGGGAAACGCAAAGAAGAACCGGTTGCGCGGAATAGATACGGCCGTTCCACAGCCGCCACCTTCTCATCACCGGCCCAAATATCCGACGACACCGTGTCGTACACCGCCGGCGACATCTGGCTGGCTACAAACCGGTCCCAAACAAGCTGGTACAACCGGTACTGATCCCGCGACAGGTAGGACTTCACGGCTTTCGGCGTGCGCATGACGGCCGTTGGCCGCACCGCCTCGTGGGCTTCCTGCGCCGTTTTGGAGCGCGTTTTGTAGATGGGTGGGGTCTCCGGCGTATACTCTTCGCCGTAATGCTGCAAAATATACGCCTGGGCTTCTTTCTGCGCTTCCGTCGATACGTTTACGCTGTCGGTACGCATATAGGTAATCAGACCGACCGCGCCGTCGGCGTCGTCCAGGTCTACGCCCTCGTACAACTGCTGCGCCACGCGCATGGTTTTGGTCGTGCCAAAGCCCAATTTACGCGAGGCTTCTTGCTGCATCGTACTGGTGGTGAAGGGGGCCGCCGGGCGGCGAATGCGCGTGCCCAGACGTGCTTCGCCCACCTGCCAATGCGCCGTCTCCAGGGCATCAATATGCGGCAGCACATCCGCTTCACTCGTGAGGACCGGGTCCTCACCTAAATATTTGAAGAGCTTGGCCAGGAAGAACGGCCGTTCACCCTTCTTCCTATATTTATCCTGGCTCAACTCTGCCGCCAGCGTCCAATACTCTTCCGGCACAAACTGGTCAATCTCGCGCTCGCGCTCCACCACCAGCCGCACTGCCACAGACTGCACACGCCCGGCCGATAACCGGCCGCGCACCTTACGCCACAGCAGCGGGCTGAGTTTATACCCGACCAACCGGTCCAAAATACGCCGCGCCTGCTGCGCATCCACCCGGCCCATGTCGATTTCGCGCGGGTTTTCAAAGGCCGCCTGCACCGCTGGCTTGGTAATCTCCTGGAAAACCACGCGCCGCGTCCGCTTCGGGTCCATTTCCGCCGATTCTAAAACGTGCCAGGCAATCGCTTCGCCTTCACGGTCCGGGTCGGTAGCCAGATAAATTTCTTTCGCTCTGGCTGCCGCTTCCGCAAGTTCCTTTACCAGTTTACGCTTGTCATTCGGCACGCGATATTCCGGCGCAAACCCGTTCTCCACATCCACGCTCAGCCGTGATTTCAGCAAATCACGCACATGGCCCACGCTCGATTTCACCGTGTAACCGCGCCCCAGATAACGGCCGATTGTTTTGGCCTTTGCCGGAGATTCCACAATCACCAGCTTGCCAGACAACGGTCCCGCGTAAACAGTAGCCTTACTGGTCGTCGATTTGGCGGCTTTGGTTTTTGCCGCGCCGGTCGTTGTTTTAGTCGATTTTTTCGCTTTGGCGGATTTTTTTGCCGCTGCCTTTTTGCCGCCCTTCTTTTTGGCCGCCGGTTGTACTTCCGGTTTGGGCAGAGACTCATGCGCGGCAGTCAGGCCGCGGCGATAGATGGTTCCCCCGCATACCGGGCACACGCCCCGAGTCGCGGGCGATCCGTTGCTGGCCCATTCCGCCTGCGGCGATTTGATCATCCGCTTTTCTTTACATTTAAGGCAGTAGCCTTCTAAATTTTGTTCTTCTGTCATACGTCGTCAGCTATATTTCTCTAGATTGGTCCCTTCCAGATCGTTAACCATTTGTTTAACCAGGGGAATCTGATCTTTATGCACCACCAGAAGGGCATCGCCCATATTCACGACAATCATGCCCTCTACCCCAACAACGGCCACAAGCTTTTCCGGCTCGTAGTTATAGATCAGACAGTCGCTGACCTTTTCCGTGAGAACCAGGCCATGGGTTACGTTGTCGGCCTGATTGGGGTTGATGGCTTCTTTGAGGGCATAAAGGGTGCCAGGATCACTCCAGCCCATGCTGCCGTGTATCACGGCCGCATCGGTCGGGGCGATATATTGTAAAATCGCATCGTCAAAACTAATTGACTCTATTTGCGGGTAAACGCGGTGCAAGGTTTCCAGGTAATTGGGCAGGCCAATGGCCTGACCAATTTCGGACAGTTGCTGCCAAATTTTCGGCTGCTGCTGTTGGTACTGCTGCTGGACAAAGCCAATAGTTGTCACGAAGTAGCCAGTATTCCACACATGTGTCTTTTCCGCAAACATTCGGCGGCAAGCCTCTAAGGGCGGGCGATAAGAGAGTGAGGCAAATTGGTAATACGGCCGTTCCCCCACCTCGCCTAATTTTTCGCCAAGACCAATCCAGCCCAGATTTTCATTGGCAAAACGGGGCGTCTCGCCCATAAAAAGAATTTTGGCTTTCTGCTCCTGCAGCAAGGTTTCGGCCATCGCCAACACCTGGCGAAATGTAACCACCTGATCCATGTAATTGTCGCCCCACAAAATGGCTACAGGCTCGTCGGCTGATTGGGCGCTGCGACCTAAATGCATCAACGCCAGACCCACGGCCGCAGCCAGATCGCGCCGTGCCGGTTCACCTATGATGTTTTCCGGCGGCAGTTCGGGCAGTTGTTCACGCACCAAGTCTACATACTTTTCGTTGGTGGAAATAAAAATATTTTCCGCCCCATACGCAGCTAAAACCCGATCAACGCCTAATTGAAGGGTTGAACGGTCGCCCAAAATAGGCTCGAACTGTTTAGGTGATTTCTGGCGACTGATTGGCCACAGGCGTCGACCGCTCCCACCGGCAAAAATGACAAGTTTCATAATCAATCACCTTTTTCTTTGTTGAGGTCTAATTCGTAAATTGGGTCCGGTTCGCGGCTTAACACGTAGTTCATGCCGCCAACTTGCTGCACCATGCCTTTTAGCTCCATTAACGTGAGCGTGCTGCTCACAACGTGGCTGGGCAAACCGGTAGACCGGCTTAAATCGTCGACATGAACGGGTTGGGCGGTCAGCTGGGCGTAGAGGGCAACTTCTTCGGTTGTTTCTGGCAAGGCAAGCTGCACGGCCGTATGCTCCGCAACCATCTGCAGATTCAACTCTTCCAAAATATCTTCCACAGAGGTTACCAGCTTGGCCCCCTGCTGAATGAGTCGATTCGGTCCCAGGCTGGCCGGGCTGGTCACATTTCCCGGCACGGCAAACACTTCCCGGTCTTGCTCAACGGCAAACTTGGTGGTGATCAGCGCGCCGCTTTGCTCGCCGGCTTCCACAACTACCACCCCTAACGACAATCCGCTGATGATCCGATTGCGAGGGGGGAAATTTTTGGCTTCCGGCTGCACGCCCAGGCCATATTCGCTGATAACGGCGCCCTTTCCGGCCGCAATTTGCTGCGCGAGGGCGCGATTTTCGGTGGGATAGACGCAGTCGAGGCCAGAACCCAAGACAGCCAGGGTACGGCCGTCTAATTCCAGCGCCGTTTTGTGGGCGATAGCGTCGATGCCCCGTGCTAACCCGCTAACGATGGTGACGCCATTTTTCACCAGCCCGGTAACCAGATCGCGCGTGACCTGACGGCCGTAACTCGTCAGCCGCCGTGTGCCAACCACGGCCACAGCAAATCGATCCACTTCCCGAATGTCGCCTTTCAGATATAACACCGGCGGCGGCGTGGGAATTTCGCGCAAATAAGATGGGTAAGCAGGGTCATCCCAGGTAAGAAGATGGATGCCTGCTCCTTCTACCTGTTCCAGGCTTGCCTGTAAGTTGAGGGTTGTACGTGCTTCCAGCAGGTTATTGATGGCGCGCTGATCAAAACCCAGTTTTTTCAGCTGGGGTTCGGAGGCCATCCAGGCTGCTTCGACGCCATCAAAGGCATCCAGCAAAGCCTGCATTTTGGCCGGACCAATCCCTTTTACCAAATTAAAGCCGAGCCAGAATTTCTTATCAGACATAAAACTAACATACCATGTAGGAATAGCTTTGGCAATTTCAGAAATATCGGCACACAACGGGACGAGGTGAAAACGCGAGCGCAAGCCAGGTCGGTTGAAATGGTGTTGTCAAGGAAATTGGGGCTTTGGTTGGAAAAAGCCGGCAAAACAGCCTCGCCCCCGTTCCCAACAAAATTGTTTTTGTGGGTCTACTAGCCTAAAAGCCCGGGCAGCAGATGGACAACCATACGGCCGTTGGCAAAATCAATGTCCAAAACCACATCGTCTATGTCCGGCAGTAAAATTTCCCCATCCACCCCCGCAACCACAAAGACGTTGTTTGCCCCA
>JAKQCM010000479.1 GCA_029559155.1 Chloroflexota bacterium | reverse complement strand
TTTGCACGTTTGGGGCAGTGGCAATCTTATGCAAACGCTTATCAGGCATGATTTGGTGGATGTGTTCTGGCTGATGATATACCCGATCACGTTGGGCGTTGGAAAGCGGTTATTTGCCGATGGCACGATCCCAGCCGCGTTCCAGGTGACGGAAAGCAAAGTCACACCAAACGGCGTCATTGTCGTGAATTACGAGCGTGCAGGTGTGCCCACAGGCTGACGCTCATGAGTGGTCACGCTGTATGGTTGCCTCGTCATAAGAGAAACCGGGGGAAGTTTTAGATCGGCAAGGAGAAGTCAAATGAAATTTCTGCTTACTTCCGCGGGCATCAAAAACTCGAGCATCCACCACGCGCTGGTCGACCTGCTAGGTAAACCGATTGCCGAGGCCAGCGCTCTCTGCATTCCCACTGCGATCTACCCTTTCCCCGGCGGGCCTTCAATGGCCTATCGTTTCCTCAGCGGCACAACCGCCAGCCCCATGTGCGAATTAGGCTGGAAGTCGTTGGGCGTGCTAGAGCTTACAGCCCTGCCGAGCATTCAAGAAGAGGTTTGGATGGCGGCGGTCCAGAAGACTGACGCCCTGTTGGTGTTTGGCGGGGATGTCCTGTATCTGTGCCGCTGGATGCGGGAGTCCGGGTTGGCCAACCTGCTGCCGTCGCTGCATGAGACAGTCTATGTGGGGGTGAGCGCCGGCAGCATGGTGACGGCCCCTGTTTTTGGAGAGACGTACGATGACCCGAATACGCCTTTTATCATCGAACAAGGGCTGGGACTGGTAGATTTTGCCTTGCTGCCGCACCTGGATCACGAGGACCATCCGGAAAGTTCCACGGCCAACCTGGCAAGGATGGCCGCCGAGGTACCGGCGCCGACCTACGGGATTGATGACCAAACGGCCGTTAAAGTTGTGGATGGCGTCGTCGAGGTTGTCTCCGAAGGCCATTGGGAACGGTTTATGCCCTAGCAGCCTGTCGGAGAACTCGGGATAGGACCATGGATTGAACGGATTTAACGGATTTTTGTCGCAGTTACAAATTCCTTGAACAAAAACTTACCGCAAAGAACGCAAAGAACGCAAAGTTTTTCTCTTTATTTTTTGCGCTCTTTACGCCCTTTGCGGTTTAACTTTTTCGTAACCCTCACAAATTCGACGAATTTGACGGATAACTCACCGGAAAATCGGCGGAAAGCCGACCGGATGCGATTAACGCCGCATCATCGGAAGGTACACGGCGTATTCTGGGCGCACGGCCGTTGTCACATCCACGGCCGTTGCCAGTACGCCATTATCAAAGGCAGAGCGCGCGGTCAGCGTGGTCCGGTCTACGGTATTCATCGCAGTTCCGGCGGGAATATGCACCACCACCTGGACAACGGCCGTTTCGCCGGGACCTAAAGTAGGATTGCCACTGGTCGTTACGGGCCAGCCGTGGTTAGAAACGGCCGTTAACACAAACGTATCCATTCCATTGCCTGTGTTCCGTAATGGGTGCGTGTACGTAACGGCCGTGCCCGGCTCCGCCGACTGCGGCGCCGCCGTCGCCAGGCTGACCGCCGCCACCTGGTTGGCCGATGTCGTGAACTGCACATCGCCGCTCACCGCGCTGCTGAGAGACGAAGCTATCGTCAATGTCGTCACGTCTTCGGCGGCAGCAAGCGCATTGGTGGGGATGGTAACAGTTACGGGCAGCGTTGTGGTTGCGCCCGCGCCCAAGGTCACCGGCGCAAAAGTTGTTGCCAACCAGCCCAGGGTAGAGTCAGCGGCAATGGTGAAGGTGTCGGCGCTGTTGCCGGTGTTGCCGATTTCCACCTGATAAACCACCGTGACGCCGGGATCATCGCCGGCGGCGTCATTGGCCGAGAGTGAGAGGCCAACATTGTTTTGGATGGCGGTCACGGCCGTCAACGGCTTCAACGTCGCCAGATTCGCCACTGAACCGGTTACCTGAGAAAGATTCGTCACCGAAAACGGCGCGCCGGGGGAGTCTATCACCTGCACCTGATAGGAAATGTGGGCTGTTTGTCCGGCGGCCAGGGAGCCTTCCCACCACACGCTGTCGCTGCCTGCGTTATAGTCTGCGCTGCCGGCATCCCAGCCCAAAGAGCCGTCCACGAAGTTGGTATTGGCGGGCATAACGTCGGTGAGATGGAGAACGGCCGTTGCCTCGCCACCGCTATTTGCCAGTTGAATGTCATACGTCAGCACATCGCCCACCCAGGCCGCAGCCATATCCACCCGTTTGGTCGAATTTGCCAGATTGGCCGGCGACACCGTTTGGCCGGTTCCACCGGTTATCGGTTGCAGGCCAATATCCAGATGAATGGGTGTGTCGATGACTGTCAGCACGGGGCTTTGATACGGCTGATAGCCGGCGGCAACGGCCGTAATGCGATACTTGCCCGGCGGTGTCAGGAAGCTGTAGTAACCCGCCTCCAGCACGCCATCCGCTGTGGTCTCATCTGTCACCTGGGGATTGGTCTGGCCGTAGTATGCGGCCGGCCATACCTGCCATGCGTTGCCCACCAGCACAAAGGCGGTGATTGTGCCCTCCAGCAGCAGCGAATCGGTGATGGGCGAGCCGGCATTCACCAGCGATTGGTCATACAAATAGCCATCCGGGTCGATGAGAATATACACCAGCAGTTCGCGCGTAATCACGCCATCACAATCCCAGGAGAGCCACACATCATAGGTACTGTGCGGTTCGGCCAACCACAAATGGAACAAGGCGCGCCATTCGCCGCCGCCCAGGTTGTTCAAGCTAAGAGTAGGCACATTGTAGGTGAACAGGCCATTCTCGGT
>JAKQCM010000456.1 GCA_029559155.1 Chloroflexota bacterium | reverse complement strand
CAGCCTGAGCGCCTGGTTTTTAGAAGAATTCCCGTTTCCACTGAATTTTGTTTACTCGTTTTCGCTGGCGGCGCTGTTTATCACCCTCAGCTGGGTCTTCCTGGCCCTCACCCGCGAGCCGGTGCAGCCCTCGTCTATCCCGCGCCAGAGCACCGGCGAATACATCCAGGCGCTGCCGGTTATCGTGCGGCAGGATGACAATTTCCGGCGCTTTTTAGTGGGGCGGCTGCTGTTTGCTCTGGGAGGGATGGGCACAGGCTTTGTGACGGTCACGGCCGTGCAGCGCTTCCAGGTCCCCAACAGCACGGTCGGCCTCTACACGCTGGCTATGCTGGCCGGGCAAACGGCCGGCAACTTGCTCTTTGGCCTGCTGGCCGACCGGCGCGGCCACAAACTGTCGCTGGAACTGAGCGCCCTGGCGGGTATGGCCGCCTTCCTGATCGCCTGGCTGGCCCCGGAACCGGCCTGGATTTTTGCGGCGTTTGTGCTGATGGGCATCAGCACCGGCGGCGTGATTGTTTCTGGCATTTTGCTGGTGATGGAGTTTTGCCTGCCGGAGAAACGGCCGACGTATGTGGGCTTGACGAACACGGCCGTCGGCGTCATCAGCCTGCTCGCGCCGCTAGTTGGGGCGGGATTGGCGGCCGTCAACGCCGGCTGGCTCTTCGCCCTCAGCGCCGTCTTCTACGCCGCCGCTTTCGCCTCTTTGCATTGGTGGGTGCGCGAGCCACGATTTGCCTGATTGCGGGGTCCGCAATCCGCCTTTATCTTGCCAACTGGCCGATTGCGGGGTCGGCAAACGGCCATTATCGCTTCCCGTTAAAAAGGCGTGATTTGAGGGGAAAGAATGGCAGGGGTTTTTGTGCTATACTCCATCTCATCCTGTAAATGAGGTGTTCTATGAATGCATTGGCAGACAGAATTACGATGAACCCAAACGTGATGATGGGCAAACCAACGATTCGCGGCTTACGCATTACCGTAGAGCAAATTCTGAAGGCGTTGGCGGCCGGCGTGCCGCCAGAAGACCTGCTTGAGGATTACCCCGAACTGGAGCCGACAGATTTGCTGGCTGTCTTTGCTTTTGCCGGCGATCTGGTCAGTGAAACCCGCATTTATCCCGTCGCTCTCTAAGCATGGCCCCCAGGTTCCTGATTGACGCCGGCGTCGGCAAGAAAGTGGAACAATGGCTTAGCGCCAGCAACCACGATGTGAAAACGATCCGCGCTATCGATCCCAAAATGGCGGACTCCCTGATTCTAAAAATCGCGGCCGAAGAAAACCGTATTGTTGTGACCATGGACAAAGACTTTGGCGAGATGGTCTTTCGCGCATCACAAACCCATGCGGGCGTCTTACTCTTGCGGTTGGATGAGGCCACCAGTGATGAAAAAGTGCGCGTGATTGCTCATATCATCGAAAATCACGGCGAAAAACTGGGAGGTAAATTTAGTGTTTACCAATCCGGCCGCCTGCGAATTAGATGATAGTGGGCTTCAGGAATTAGGGGCGTTGACATCCAATGATGCGTGAAGCGTGATACGTGGCCAGAGAGACTTCACGCATCACGCATCTGTCCAGACCCCACGAAATCCCAAAGACCCCTCCCGAATTTAACCGCCAGCCACACGGCCGTCTACTCATTCGTCAAGCGCCTGAACCCCTCACCCAACACCTCATGCGCCTGGCCGATAATCACAAAAGCGGTCGGGTCGGTCTCATACACCAGCGCCTTGATCTGCCCGATTTCGCCCCGGCTGGCAGCGCACAGCAGCATTTTGCGCGGCTGGCCGGTGTACATGCCCAGCCCTTCCCAGGCCGTCACCCCCCGCTCCAACTGCTCGATGATTTGCCGGGCCACCAATTCCGGCTCACTGGTGATAATGGTGACCACGCGCTCCACGTTCAGGCCGGTCATAGCCACCTCGGCCACGATGCTCCACACGTACAGGCCGATGATGGCGTACAGGGCAAACTCCCAGCCAAAAGCCGCCCCGGCGATAAACACAATCAGCCCATCGGTGTACAGATAGCCCTGCGAGATGGGAATGCCGAACTTCTTATCCAGAAAGCGGGCCAGGATGTCCGTGCCGCCGCCGGTGGCCTTGGCGCGCAGCACCAACCCGCCGCCCAGCCCGCCCAAAATGCCGCCATACAGAGTATTCAGCAGCAAATCCTGGGTGATGCCTTGCGTGGGCAGGAAAAGCTGGAAGGTATCCAACAGCACGGAATACAGCGTGGCCGAAAACACCGTGCGGATCAGGAAGCGTTTGCCGCCCAGGTAGCGCCAGCCCAGGATAAACAGGGGCACGTTGAAGATAAAGACCATCGTGCCGATAGGCCAGCCGGTGTAGCTGTTGATGATCTGGGCCGCGCCGCTGACGCCGCCGACGACCAATTTGTTAGGAATGAAGAAAAAGTGCATGGCGACGACCATCACGGCCGTTCCCACCGCAATCA
>JAKQCM010000379.1 GCA_029559155.1 Chloroflexota bacterium | reverse complement strand
CACATCTTCGCCCTCGCCTCGGCCACCGATGGCCTGTCGGAAGTGAAGGCCCAGCTTTTGCGCGAGCACTGCCTGTTCGACGTAGACAAGGGCTTCGATTACCTGGAGCAGCAGTTCGATGCCGGGGCCACTGTGCAGTTGGTGCCGTTTTCCAACGAGTTTACTTATCTGGATTTTCAGGCCCGGTATGGCGAAACCGCCACCCCATTGTTCATCGCCGACGAACAGAAATTGAGCGTGATTCTGACCAAAACGGCCGTCGCCCCCAAACCCGGCCAACAACTCATCAGCATCATGCCGGGCAACGGAAAAATGGTCTAACGGCTAGCCCATCTCCTTGCCATTTTTTGGCCCTCGGCTATCCTTACGCACTATGAATCCATTTCACTGGGCTTTCGACAAACTCTATCCCGTCATTCGCTTCACCTACGAAGTGGTGCAAAAGCACGCCTGGTTCGATCAGATCACGCCTGACGGCCCCATCCGTGAAGAACTATGGCTCGGCGGCGCGCCAACCTACAAACGGGACTACCAGTTTATCAAGCACAACAAGATTGGGGCTGTGGTGAATATTCGCGCCGAACGAGAAGATGACGCCATGTTTTACGCCGCCCACGACATCAAATACGTCCAGCTGTATGTGCTGGACATCACCATTCCCCCCGAACAAATTTTGGATGAAGGGGTGGCCTGGATGAAAGAACAGGTGGATAACGGCCGTTCCGTCCTCATCCACTGCGCCAAAGGACGCGGCCGTTCCGCCACCCTGCTCGCCGCCTACCTCATGCTGGAACACGGCCTTACCTTCGAAGAAGCCGAAGCCCTGCTCAAAAGCAAACGCGCCCTCACCAAACTGGAAGACCGCCACCGCGACCGCCTGAACCTGTGGGTGGACCTGCGGCGCAATGCCCTGCCCCCTCAAGAGACTGGAGACTAGAGACTGGCGATTTGCGATTTGCGATTTGCGATTTGCGATTTGCGATTTGCGATTTGCGATTGCAGTCTAGCCAATCTCAAATCGTCAATCGAAAATCGAAAATCGAAAATCGTCAATCCCCCAACGCCTGCCCCACGTCCGCCAAAATATCGTCAGGATGTTCCAGGCCCACCGAGATACGAATCAAGCCGGGCGTAATGCCCACCGCCAGCCGCTCCGCCTCCGACAGCGAACTGTGCGTCGTGGAGGCGGGATGAGTGGCGATGGTGCGCGTATCGCCCAGATTGGCCGTCAGCGAGCAAAGCTGCAAGGCGTCCAGAAAGCGCCGCCCCTGTTCCAACCCGCCGGTTATCTCGAAGGTGACAATGCCGCCGCCGGCCGTCATCTGCCGTTGGGCCAGGGCAAATTGGGGATGAGAGGGCAGATAGGGGTACTTTACCCAGGCGACCTGCGGCTGGCTTTCTAAAAATTCGGCCAGTTTGAGGGCGTTGGCGCAGTGCCGCTCCATGCGCAAGGGCAAAGTCTCCAAACTTTTGCTAAACAGCCAGGCGTTGAACGGCGAGAGCGACGGCCCGGTGTGGCGCATAAACCCGGCCAGCTCGTCGATGAGCAAACGGTCGCCCACCAGCACGCCGCCGATGGCCCGCCCCTGCCCGTCGATGTACTTGGTGGCCGAGTGCATGACCAGATG
>JAKQCM010000257.1 GCA_029559155.1 Chloroflexota bacterium | reverse complement strand
AATCAATGTCCGCCGCCGGCTGCGCCAAAATTGCCAGCGCTTCTTCTTCAAAGGCTTCGGGCACAACCACATAACCGGTGCCTAGTTTACCCACAATCAATCCGGCAGCTTGCCCCGCCCCTTCCTGCCAGGCTCGCGCGGGAATACCCTCAGCATGTAATCGCCCGACAACTATCATCGCTTGCGTAATACCAAAGGTATGAGCAACTGTTACCCAGCGAACCTCTTCAGGACCCATTGATTTAGCAGATTTTTCTTCCGCTTTCAGAGGAAAGCTTTGCGAAAGTGTATCACTCATAAAAGAATGCGCTGTCCAATGTTTATCTGAGAAAATCGCCCGTCAGATGGTAAAGATTATACTTTGCATCGTAGCAATATGATAATCCTTTAAGGAAATCCGTAACTTATCGACACAAAAGTATATAAAGAAGGACGATTTTCCGGTCAGATTGCGAAGGGATGGGGCGACAAAGTGGGTTCGGAGAAATGCCTGATGCCGGGTATGTGCAGTTAGGGATTGGTTATTCAAATAAGTATTGCTTACATTTGCTGCCCAACCCTCGTATAGGGTTGGGTATGCCTCAATGCGAAGAAAGTATAGGTGTTTCTTATGCAAAAGTCCACAATCAGTAATCACTTATGCCTATGATAGACGTTACTCATTGGTATGACAATTGTCGCCGTGCTAGAATGTAATCTATCATATCACGGCCGTTCCCCGCATCGGCCCGAACAGGAAATTCAACAAATACATGCACTACCTGGAAAGCCTTTTAGATAACCTGGACCGCAGCCGAGAACAACTGCTGGTAGCTCTGGAAAACCTGCCCGACGAAGCTTTGTTAACGCCCAATGTCGTCGGCGATATGTCCATCGCGGACTGCCTGGCGCTGCAAACTGCCTGGGAAGCGGAACTGGTTACCGGCTATATGCGCCTGGATCAGGGCCAAAAGCCGGAAAATCTACTGCAAGCTCTGGGCCACCCCACCGACTACAACCGCCTGCGCCTTATCGAAAACCGCGAGCGCGATCTGGACGCCATTTTTGATGACTTTCAGCATGTGCGCCTGCAAATTGAAGAGTGGCTAGAAGTATTTTCTGAGAAAGACTTTATGAGTCCCCGACGATATTCGTGGTTTTTGGGTCGTTCGCTGGCGCAAATCACCGCCTTGCTGACCTATGAACGCGAAGCGGATTATGTGCCGGTGATTGAAGCCTTTGCCGCCCAGTGGGCAGACGAATATCCGGAGCCGCCAACAGACCTGCTCATCCCGCTAACGGCCGTTTCCCTGGAGGAAAATCCCGATGAACCCGACCAGCCAGATTGATCCGCACGTGTACCAGGCGGCCCACCAGACGGCCGTCATCGTTGATCGCAGCGACCTCGGCCGGCTCAAATTCAGCGGTGCAACCCGCCTGGACCTGATCCACCGTATGTCCACCCAGGCAGTTAACGCGCTGCAAGCCGGAGAAGGCGCGGCCACCGTTCTCACGACCGATATCGGCCGCATCATCGACCGCCTGCTGCTCTATGCCGACGACGCATCTGTGCTGGTATTAACCGGCGAGAATAACGCCGATTTCATCGCTCGCTACCTGCTGCGTTTTGTCTTTTTTAACGATGATTTTCGCCTGGAAAATGTGGGAAACGACACGGCCGTTTTCGGCGTCTACGGTCCCCAGGCGGAACAGATGCTCGCCGCCGCCGGTTTTCCGGAAACCGATCTGCCACGCCACCACTGGCGGCAAGCTGCCATTGGCGGCGTCACCGCCACCCTGCACCGCACCGACCCCGTCGCCGGCGACGGCTATTTTGTGATGGTTCAGCGCGCCGACAAAGAAACAATACACGCCCACCTGCTCGCCGCCGGGTTTACCGCCGCCGACGAAACCGCCTACGATTATCTGCGCCTGGAAAGCGGGAATCCGCGCTTCGGCCATGAATTGACCCAGGAATACATCCCCCTGGAAGCCAATTTATGGGCGGATGTTTCCTTTAAGAAAGGCTGCTACATCGGCCAGGAAATCATCGCCCGGCTGGAAAGCCGTGGCAAGTTGGCCAAACGGCTGGTGCGCCTGGATCTGGCAGCGCCAGCGGACCCCGGCGCAGAAATTACCGCCGGCGACAAAAAAGTTGGATCGCTCACCTCTGTAGATCGCGGCCCGGCCGGTATTTTGGCCTTGGGGTATGTAAAAACGGCCGTTCTCGACGCCCTATCCTCACCGAACAGCTCCCCGCTGCGTGTGGGAGAAACGGCCGTTACCCTCCTCTAATCTTTCACCCCTTCTCCGGTAAAACCGCTATTTCCAATCCTCGCCCGGCGTGGTTTCTACACGCCTGCAGCCTATTTGCACCAATATCCATAATTTGCACAACTAATATATTGACAAAATATCTACAATCTGCTAACCTACTAAGCGTTAGGTAGTTAGACAAGGTGATGACATGATTGCTGTGCAGGAAAACCAAAACAACGCCCGCGAACGGGTCTTACAAACAGCCGAAACCCTCTTCCATAAAAGAGGCTTCCATGCTGTGACCATGCGCGATCTGGCTGAAGCGCTGGAGATTCGGCAAGCGTCTTTGTACTACCACGTCCCCCAGGGCAAGGAGCAGCTGTTCGTTGAAGTCACCGAACGTGGGCTGGCGCGCCACCACGAAGGCCTGCTGGCGGCCATCCGCCAGGCCGGGCCATGCTTGCAAGCGCAGCTGGAAGCCATTGCCGATTGGTTTGTGGCGCAGCCGCCGCTCAAGCTCTTTAGCATGGTGGAGGCCGATATGCCGGCGTTAACGACGGAAAACGGCCGTTACCTCATGCAAATCGCCGAGGAAGCCCTGTTCCAACCACTCATCACCGCCTTCGCCGCCGCGCAAAAACGGGGCGAAATCCGCGCCGTCAGCCCGGAACGGCTGGCCGGCCTGTTTTTAACCATGATAGAAGGCGTGCTCTACAGCGCGCGGGCGCACAAAAACAGCCTGACGCCGCAGCAGCTCGCCCACGAAATGATCGATATTTTGCTCAACGGCCTGTACCCTGTTGAGCCAAGGGGAGAAAGGAACTTACCATGACATTTTCTGTTGCTTTATATCTGGCATTTAAAGAATTATGGCGCAATCGCGGCCGTTTCTTCTTAGTCAGTCTGGTGATCGCGCTCATCACGCTGCTGGTCATCTTCCTGGCCGGGTTGGGCGAAGGCCTGGCGACAGCCAACAAAGAATACCTGAGCAATTTAGGCGGCGAACTGGTTATATTCCAGGATCAGGCCAACCTGGCCGTATTATCCAGCCAAATTGGCCGGTCTAAAATGAACGACATTCGCCGAACCGAAGGCGTGGCCGACGCAGGAGCCATCGGCGCCAGCAGCGTGTTTGTGGAATACCCTGGCATGGACACCACCGCCGAACCAACCTCCTACTCGTTTCTAGGGGTGGAACCTGGGCGTCCGGGCGAGCCAACGGTGCTAGACGGCCGTTCCCTCAGCGGTTTGCGCGCCAACGAAGCCATCATCGATAGACGAATCGCTCAGGACACCGGCTTGCAAATCGGCGACGTCATCACCATCAAATCGACCCAGGCGGGCGTTGACCAATTCTATCCCGTTACCATCGTCGGCATCACCGCCAGCCAGCAGTTCTTCTTCCAATCATCCATTTTTGTGCCGCTCTTCGCCTGGGACAACATTCGCCCCAAGCCGGTTATCGGCAATTCGCAAAGCGAACTGACCTACAACATCATCAACGTAAAGCTGGAAAATCCGGCCGATGAAGAAGTGATGATCGAACGGCTGCAAAATGACATTGCCGGCATTGAAGTGGTCAATGTGGTCACAGCGTACGAAAATTCGCCCGGTTACGCGGCCCAACAAAGCACGCTCAACACCCAACGCGGTTTCACCCTGTTGATCGGTGTGCTGGTCGTCGGCGGCTTCTTCCAAATTCAAACCTTGCAAAAGGTAGGCCAGGTGGGCATGTTAAAAGCGTTAGGCGCATCCAATCCCCTGGTCGGGCTGGCGGCGACCGCGCAAATTATCATCACCAACTTACTCGGCGTGGTTTTGGGCGGATTGGCCACCTTCTTGCTGGCGCTTGGGCTGCCGCAAAACGTGCCGATTATCTTCACCGGCCCGCAAGTTATCATCGCCATTTTGACCCTGCTCTTTATTGGTCCTCTGGGCGGTCTGGTTTCCATTCGATTCCTGGTGCGTGTAGAACCACTGCGGGCGTTAGGGCTGGCTTCCTAACGAAAACCCGAAGGGTTTTTACATCTCTTCAAGCAAAATTAACCGAGGCCAAACCCTTAGGGTTGGCATAAGAACTTAGCGATTAGGTACAAAATTAAGGCGGATACCATGAAATCTACTCTGGCAACGAAAAACATTACTAAAGAATATCACATCGACGAATCGACCATTAAAGCCGTTGATGATGTCTCTATCGAATTATTCCCCGGCGAGTTTGTGGCTCTGGTTGGTCCCAGCGGGTCCGGCAAAACAAGTATGCTGGCGATGATCGCCGGGCTGCTTTCGCCCACCAGCGGCCAAATCATGTTGGGCGGCGAAGAAATCAGCCAGATGAGCGAATCGCAGCTAACGTCTTTTCGCCGGCGCAAAATCGGCTTTACGTTTCAATCCAACAATCTGGTTCCGTTCCTGACGGTGCGTGAAAATGTGGAGTTGATGCTGCGGCTGAACGGCCGTTACGACAAAAACGGCCGTCAACGCGCCGCCGAACTCCTGGAACGCCTCGGCCTGGGCGAACGGATGAATAACCTGCCGTCGCAGCTCTCCGGCGGGCAAAAACAACGCGTGGCCATCGCCCGTTCCCTCATCCACGATCCTGACCTGGTGCTGGCCGACGAACCCACCGCCAGCCTGGACACCACTCTGGCTTATCAGGTGGTAGAAACATTCTCGGAACTCATTCACGAGCAAAACCGCATCGGCATCATGGTCACCCACGACCTGCGCATGTGCCGCTACGTCGATCGGGTTATTCAAATGATGGACGGCAAGCTGGATGGCATTATCAGCGACCGTCAGGAAATTGAAGCGTTGGCCGGACTGGAAACACATAGTTTTCGCCCAACGGCCGTTAACCCCAACGGCGTCATCAAACAAAACAGCCCCCTGCAAGTTCCCACAGGCCTGATCACCCCGGCGATGGCGTCATAAATCTGGCAAAACGCCGGTTAAACAAAAAGAACGTCGGGTAATGCACGCTCTGGCATTACCCGACGTTCTTTTTTGCCCGCAATAACCAACCGCCTCAACTGCCTGAACGACCCCACTTCGGCACGGGCAGTAATCCGGGAACCCGTTGGCGATAAGCGGCGTACGTCTCGCCAAAAAAATCGGCCAGCCGCCGCTCTTCCACCCGCGATCCGGCATAAAAATAGCCGGTCGCCAGCAAGTTGAACAAAAAGCTGGGCAGAAGCATGGGCGAGCCGAACCACAAGACCAACATGCTGAAAAAGTAGAGTGGATGGCGCACAAACGCATACATGCCGCCGGTAACCAGTTTGGGCGGCAGGTTCATCTCTTCTGCGCCTTGCAAAAAGCGCACCGCCTGCCGAAGGCCCACAAAATCCCAAATATCTGTTTGCCACAAGGCGACGGCCAGCCCAACCAGCCCGATCAGACGCACAATCAGAGCGCCATAGGCCCAAGGAGTGGGTATTTGCCAGAGTAACGTAGATGGCACGGCCGTCCACATCACATAAAACACCGGCAAAATGGTGAGGAAGGAAATGACGTTATAAAAGAGACGGTACAGGCCGGCAAACGGCCGTTCCCCCATCCACCGCCGCGCCCAAGCCTTCGTCCGCCGCATAGCCAAAAGGCTGTGCAGCAAAGCCCAAATCAAGAAAGTGATCAAAAAAGGTATCATAAGCTGTTGATTGTTGCCGATTGATTTGCCAATTTCCCTCCGGCTGATTATAAATCGGGGGCAAGGAAACGCACAATGAGTCTAGAACAAAACATTTTCGACGCTGAAACCTGGGCGCAGCTGCCCGCCTTTTTGGAACATCTGCCGGAACCGCTTTATTTAATCGTTTGGGGCGATGAAACAGCCAGCCAACGAGAAAAAGAAGCGGCGCTGCTCTGCCGTACACTGGCCGACCGCTTTGCCAACATCCAATTTCAAGCGCTGCCTCAGCGCATCAATTACCCGTATTGGCCGGTTATTGGCGTGATGCGCGGCACGCAGGAGGAGTATGAGGACGTTGGCGTGCGCCTTGTCGGGCTGCCGGCCGGTTACCAGATGACATCGTTTATCACGGCGATGCAGGCGGTGGCGTTTCAGGGCAGCGGGTTAGAGGCCAAAACGCGGGTCCAACTGCGAGATTTGCACGAAGACGTGAACCTGGAATTGATTACGGCCGTTACCAACGAAAGCGGCGCGCTCATGGCCCAACCCCTTTTCAACATGGCCGCCTTCAGCCCCCACATCCGCACGTTCCTGATCATGGGCGATATGTTCCCCCAGGCGGCCTGGAAATACTCGGTGTTTGCCTACCCACATTTGGTGATAAACGGCCGTGTCCACATCCAGGGCATCGTCAGCGAAGAAACCATTGTCCAGCACATCGCCAAAGCGATTGTGCCAGGCAGCCCCAAAACCGGCTAGTCCGGCAGGCGCTCTGCGGCACGGCCGTTCGACCGCCTGATCACCAGCCAAACCACCCAAACCGCCAGACTTGCCGTCAGCGCAAACATGCCGCCAAATGCCAGCTTAATCCCCAACGAGTCCGAAGTGGCAATTGGGTTACGCGGATGCAGCAGCAGCGGCGCGCTGTAGGTCAGCCAAAAAATAATCGCCGGCAAACTGGCTTGCAGCGCCCCCCGCGCACGCACCCAGGGAATCCAGATATTCGCCGCCAGCACAATAACCGCCACAGCCAATCCGTTCAACGCCGCCATCATGCGCGGCTCCTGCCAGAACACATTGCCCCAATTCACCTTAGAAGCCAACGCGCTCATGGCAATACCGGCGGCATAAAAGCCAAACGCCACCCAGCCCAACGTCTGCATCCAATCGGCAAACCGCCTGCTGCCAGTCGCCAAAACCAACAGCCCCAGCAAGCCGGCCACCACAAACCCGGCCATGCCTGTCCAGGTGAGAGCCACATGCACATAAACTGTTTTGATGCCCTGCCCCAAAGTGGATTCTTCCGGAGCCAACACCAGCAAAAAAGCAGCCATTGTCAACAATCCGCCCAACAATATCCAGGGCAAATTGCCGCGCCATCCATTTGTTGTTTGCTTCAAATTATTCATGAGCCTGATCATAACACGGCCGTTAAAGCCAGGCGACCCACAAGACATTGCCCATCTTACTCATCATCCCTCGCTTTCCCCGTGTCCTCCTTTTCCGGTCGCCGCGACGCATCCTTCAAACGCGCATCAGGAGTGGGCGAGCCGGCCAGAAATGCCCACACCTTACGCCGCCACCGCTTCAACCGTGAACGCAAACGGGCGGCGATGTAACGCGCCCGTTTCCACTCCCGATCCAACCGACGCACTTCCGGCGGCGTCACATCCCACTTCAGCACCGTTGCCCCCCAGGTTAACCCGCCGCCAAACCCCACAAAGACCAGATTATCATCGGGGCGCAGCCGCCCTTCTGCGACGGCTTCGCACAAGGCAATGGGAATAGACGCAGCCGAGGTATTGCCGGTCCTCTCTAAATTAACATAAAACTTTTCCTGCGGAATTTTTAACCGTTTGGCGGAGGTTTCAATAATGCGCATATTCGCCTGGTGTGGCACGATCAGGGCAATATCGTCGATGGTCAGATCGGCTTTCCGCAGAACCTCTTTCACCGAAGAGGCGATAACCTGCGTGGCAAAGCGAAAGACCTGCCGACCTTGCATATCAATCGTGTTGCGCTGATGTCCGTTTGCCGAAAAGCCATCGGCCAACATAGGCATGGGATTATGATAAAGCGCCGGTAAACTGAGCAAATCGCTGCCGGAACCATCCGAATGCAGCACAGAGGCCAAAATTCCACCCGGCACGTCGGAGCCGCGCAAAACAACTGCGCCGGCCCCATCGCCAAACAAAATACACGTCGAGCGATCATCCCAATCCAACACCCGCGACATGGTTTCCGCGCCGATGACAATCGCATTGCGCACCGAGCCGGTGGCGATGGCTTGCGCGGCCATTTCCAGGCCATAAACAAAGCCGGAACACGCCGCGCTCAGATCAAACGCCCCAGCCCGCGTCGCGCCAAGGTAATCTTGCACCTGGCACGCGGTGGAAGGAAACATATGCTCCGGCGTGGAGGTCGCCACGATGATGAGATCGATTTGGGATGGGTGCATATCGGCCACGGCTAAAGCGCGCGCGGCCGCCTCAAACGCCAGAGTGGAAGTAGTTTCTGCTTCCCCGGCAATGTGCCGCTGGCGAATGCCCGTGCGTGTATGAATCCATTCGTCTGAAGTGTCCACGATCTGGGCAATTTCGTCATTGGTCATGATGCGGTCGGGCAAATAACAACCCCAACCGACGATGTGCGCATATTTCATAGCTGTCCTCAAGCGCATTTGCGCGGGTGTGCAAAAAATATTTAAAGAAAGAGCTAGAGGATGGCGCGGGAACCAATTTCCCAGCGTCATCCTCTAGCTCCAACCCACTTGAATAAACCCAATGGATAAGAATCAGTTGCGATTTGTTATGCCTTCCGTATAATCACCCGGCGCAACTTCCGTGCGTATGAGGCAGGGGAGAATCTTATCAATTGGGGAGTATATTCGTTCGCATGATAAAGTTTGCACTTTCTAAGAAAATTCATTGGTTGATGGGTACGGCCGTTCTCACCGCCATCACCCTCTCCCTCACCGCCTGCGGCCTCATCCAGGAACCCATTCCCGCGCCTATCACCACGCCGCCGCCGGCCAGCGCCTATGACACCCTGACGGCCGTTACCACCGCCATCGCCCCACCCCGCGATATGGCCGACCTGACCAATCGTTTCCGGGGCGGCAGCCTGACGGCCGTAGCCCAAACCGAACCCACCCCCTACCAGGTCGGCGACACAGCCGACTTTTGGGTCAAAGACACCGCCGCCAACGAGACCAAACAAATTCAGGCCGAGCTGGTTTATCGCTCCGACAGCCTGAATATGTGGGCCGAAAGCGGCCTGAACCTGAAAACGGCCGATGTGACCGCCGCCGCCAACCGCCTGGAAAACGACATTTTGCCCACCAACCGCGCCTTTTTCGGCACGGAATGGCAGCCGGGCATTGATGGCGACAACCGGCTGAATATCTTGCACCTCAAGAAAATCGGGGATATAGGCGTGGCTTATTTTTGGTCGGGCGACGAACAGGTAACGGCCGTTAACCCCTACTCCAACCAGCGTGAAATGCTTTACGTCAGCCTGAAAGACGCCCGCCTGGGCAGCGACAACTATTACCACGCCATCGCCCACGAATTCCAGCACCTCATCCAATGGCACATCGACCCCAACGAAGACGGCTGGCTGAATGAAGGCATGGCCGAACTGGCCGCCCATGTCAACGGCTTCACCGTTGACCGCGCTGAAGATTTTATCTACGCCACCGACAACCAGCTCACCAACCTCACCCATGATCCGGAGACCATCGCCGCCGATTACGCCAACAGCTATTATTTTGCCGCGTACTTTTTAGATCGATTTGGCGAAGAAGCCACGCGCGCCCTGGTAGAACAACCGGCCAGCGGTCCGGCAGGCATAACGGCCGTTCTCCAAGACCTCAACACCGGCCTCACCTTCGACGACCTGTTTGCCGATTGGGCCATGAGCAACATTTTGCAAAGCCTGGGCCGCGGCGAAGGCGTGTATGGCTACAAAAGCATCGAATTTGCCGGCATGAACCCGCAAATGTTTGGCGAAATGCCCGTCATCCAGACCCACGCCGACACCGTCCACCAATATGGCGCCGATTACTTCAACATCAGCAGCCCAACCCCGGTGACGGTGATCTTTACCGGCACGCAGCAGGTGAAGCTGGTCGACGCGCTGCCGCACAGCGGCGATTATTTCTACGCCAGCCTGCCCGCCGACGAATCGGAAATGACCCTGACCCGCGCCTTTGACCTCAGCGGAGTAGACAAAGCAACGCTGTCGTTTTGGACGTGGTATGACATTGAACAGGGCTGGGATTATGCTTACGTGGCGGTTTCGGCGGATAACGGCCGTTCCTGGCAGCTCCTCACCACCCAATCCACCACCTTGGAAAACCCGCAGGGCAACAGCCTCGGTCCCGGCTACACCGGCGTCAGCGGCGGCGGCGAAACACCTGTCTGGCAGCAAGAAACGGCCGATCTCACCCCCTTCGCCGGCCAAAACATCCTGCTGCGCTTCCACACCATCACCGATGGCGCCCTCACCGAAGCCGGCTTCCTGGTCGACGACATCGCCATCCCTGAACTCAACTACCAGGACAACGCCGAACAGGCCGGGCAGTGGACCGAATCCGGCATGGTGCGCGTCACCAACACCCTGCCCCAATCTTTCATTGTGCAGCGCATCCTGGTGGGTTTTGACGGCATCCAGATCGAACGCTTACCGCTTGATGAGAATCAGCAGGGCGAGTGGGTTTTCCCTATGGACAGAAACCACAGCGAAGCTATCCTTATAGTATCAGGCAGCACGCCGGTCACCCGGCAAACCGCGCCTTACAAATTCGTCGTCGTTCCGGAGGAATAGCGGTCGCGCCTTCACCTGTTAAACGGGCAGCAAATCATGCAGCAAACCGGCAAACCAACCAACCAATCCACCAACAACACCCTTTGGCTTCTTCTGGGCGGCTGCCTGGTGGCGGCGATGATGGCGGTTTGCGTCTTTGGCCTGTTTGCCACCGGGCTGATTGTCTGGCTGCGCTACGATCAGCAGGTGACGGGCGGTGAAACGGCAACGGCCGTTGCCCTCACCCTCCCCACGCTCACCCCAATCCCTACAACAACGCCGCCGCCCACCAACCAACCCATCAGCCCTGCAACCGACCAGCCCACAGAACCGCCGCCCACCAACCTGCCGCCAACCGACCAACCAACCAACGTCCCTACCCCGCTCATCATCCCGCCCGACAACATCCGCCAGGACCGCATACCCGAGCGCGGACAGCAAGACCTGCAAACGCTGCTGCAAGCCAACTTTCCGCCCAATGATTATTTCGCCGCCGCCCAACGCCTGACCAACGACAAAACGCTGGAACGCACCATCACCACGCCCGCCTATCGCCTCGGCGACACCCAAACCTTCCTCACCGACGACGGCAACATCAGCGCCACCCTGCTCGGAATAACCGACCACGCCTATTTTTGGGTCGAAGATGGCCTCGGTTACAGTCAAAAAGAGGTCCAGGCTCTGCCGATCGCCTGGAAAACGAATACTACCAGCGGCTGGTGAATTTATTCGGCCAGGAATGGCAGCCCGGCGTGGACAACGACCCCCACTTCACCATCCTCCACCTGTCCGGGGCCAGCCACAGCAGCGAACTCGGCTACTTCAGCAGCGTCGATGAATACCCGCGCAGCCTTTACTCTGACTCCAACGAGCAAGAAATGGTCTACCTGATCATGGGCAATTTGGAACTGGGCGAGGATTTATATTTCGGCACCCTGGTACACGAATTGCAGCACCTCATCCAATGGTACGTAGACCCCAACGAAGCCACCTGGCTAAACGAGGGATTGTCGCAGCTGGCTGAAATTTACCTGGGCTTCGACACTGCCACCCCCATCGACTACACGCGCCGCCCGGAAACCCGCCTGAATGCCTGGGATTACGAATCCGAATTTATCGACGCGCAGTACAGCGCCGCCTATCTTTACTCGGTTTATGTGTGGGAACAATTGGGGGATACGGCCGTGCAAGAGCTTTCGCGTCATCCGGCAAATGGGTTGTCCGGCGTGAACGCCATTTTGCAAGGCCACGCCCCCGACCGCAGCCTGATGGATTTTACGGCCGATTGGGTGGTTGCTAATTTTCTGGATGATCCGGCCGCCGGATCGCAGTATGCGTATGAGAATTTGAATCTGGGACGGCCGTCTTTCAACTGGCGCGTCAAACAACTCCCCCAGGAAACGACTGACGAACTCGACCAATTCGCCACCCACTACATCGATTTAGACGTACACGGCCCGGTCACGATAACCTTTGCCGGCAATACCACCGTCGACCTCATCGACAGCCCGCCGCGCAGCGGAGAACAAATGTGGTTCGCTCCTCCCCAAGACGAGACAGACGCGCAGTTAACGGCCGTTTTCGACCTCACCAATCTCTCCAGCGCCAGCCTCAACTTTGCCGCCTGGTACGATCTGGAAGAAGATTACGACTACGCCTACCTCTCCATTTCCACCGACAACGGGCAAACCTGGGAACTGCTCGTTCCCTCTCACGCTCAATCCGGCGAATTTGGGCCAGGGTTTAACGGCCGTTCCGCCGACGCCAAAGATCACCAAAACGGCTGGATCAAAGAACAAATTTCCTTAAATCGCTACGCAGGGCAAGAAGTCATGGTGCGCTTCGACGTGCTCACCGATTCGGCCGTCTCCGGGCGCGGCTTCGCCCTGGACGACATCGCCGTGCCGGAATTAAGCTACGCCAACGACGGCGAAAGCAGCAGCCCTGAATGGGCCGCCAATGGATTTGTGCAAATTGGCTGGCAGCTTCCCCAATTATGGGCGGTTCAATACATCGAAGACGGGCCAACGCCCGCCGTCACCCGTCTCCCGCTCAACGATCTCAACCAGGGCCAATGGTCCATCAACATCGGCAAAGGGCGCGGCACACTGGCCATTACACCCCTCACCCCCTTCGTCGATCAACCGGCCCAATACTGGCTAACGCTCGCGCAAGAGTAAACAGTCAGGCGTCCAGGCAGCGCCTAAACGCCAGACCCTCAACCCAGGCCCGCCGACTGTTGAAACTGGCTTTCCAATTCCCGACGACGCTCGTCCATGGCCTGCCGCCCCTCATTCAACGCCGCCTGCCAGCGATCGGCCACCGCTTGCAGCAAATCTTCGCCAGAGGCCGGTGTAAACAACACCACCAACACGCCGCCCACCAGAGCGCCGCAAATGGCGCCGGCCGTAAAACTAAATACCTTATTCATAAAGTACTCCCAAATTTAGATAAAATTGCTCAAAGTGCAGAATTGCTGTCCGATTATACTTCAGGAAGCACACACATAAAAAATCGATATCTACGAACCTAAAGTGCCTTGTACCAAAAATTATTTCAAGCTTTATTTGTGAAATTTGTAGCCGCGGTATCCCTACCTCGCATTTCCCAAAGCACAGAAAGGATACCACCTTAAATCATGAGGGCCTTTCCAGCGACTTTCCGAAAATCTTATGAAACCTTCGTTTAACTGGCGAACTGAAGAAGAATCCGACGATTGGGCCGAAACCTCTCCCGGCAACCTTCGGCCACCCCGGCGTGGTATTCGCCCTCTGATTTTTACGTTAAGCCTGGTCTTGCTGGCCGTTATGGTGATTGCCTCGCTGGTCATTCGCCGCCAAAACGCGGCCATTGCCCGCATTACGGATGATGTCACGGCCGTTTTCGCCATTTCCCAACAAGCAGCCACCAGCCAAGACGCCGAAATCTACGCGCAGCTCATTTCGCCGCAGGACCGGGTGTGGTACACCACCCAACTTCGACTTTTCGCCAATGGCCGGCCTCTAGGCCGCGCCTCGCTGGGCCTGGAACCCGTACCCTCCGCCGTTCCCACCCCGGCCATCACCCTCTCGCCGGATCTGCGCCAGGCAGAGCTGACCTTCGCCGTGCCTTACACGGCCGTTGCCGATTTAGGCATCTCCGCACCCATCAACCTGAAACAGACGGCCGTTTACCGGCAGCAAAACGCGCGCTGGCTGCAAGCCCCACCAGATGAAACCTTTTGGGGTGAACCCACGACCCGGCAGATCGGCATGGTCAGCCTCAGCTATCCTGCCCGCGATGCGGCCATCGCCCTGCGCCTGGGCCAAGACCTGGCCGCCGAACTGAACGATCTCTGCGCCAGCCTCAACGGCGGCGGCTGCCCTTCCTACCTGCACGTGCCTCTGGAATTCTCCACCGACCCCGCCAGTCTGGCTAACCTGACCGACCTGACAACACCGGTCTGGAACGGCCGTGCCTACCGCCTGCCCGCCCCCACCCTCATCGGCCTGCCCACCGACGAAGTTAGCTACCTGGCCTTCTATCGCGGCCTCACCCGGCGTATTGCCCAAACCGTTCGTGCGCAGGTATACGCGCCGGTTTCTTTGCCAGATCAAACAATCCAAACGCTCTGTTACACCTCCGACGCGCCCGGCTTGCGGCTCTTTACCTACGATTTGGCCCAGGATACGTGGACGGCCGTTCTGCCCCAAACGGCCTTCCGCAGCCTCACGCCCCTGCCCAACGACCAGGGCGTTCTGGTGCAAGAACTACCGGATATTGCAGCCAACCGTCTGCGGTTAACGGCCGTCCAACACACAACCTCCACCGACCTGATCAATGTCCCGGACGCGCCCAGCCTCTTGCGCCCCATCGGCTGGGCCGACACAACCATCAACAACCACCCCCACCTGATTTTGCAAGAGACCGGCGACGCTCTCTCCACGTTTTACCGCTGGCTTGATGTGTCCGCCTGCCAAACCGCCGCCTGCCGCCCGCAAGAAGTAGACGGCTACCCGATCTTGTCGCCAGACGGCCGTTACACGCTCCTGGTCGACGGCGTCAGCCTGTACTTAGGCGATGAAAATGGACGCATTCAGCAAACACTGGGCGACGGCTTCAGCCCCTTCTGGCTTGACGACCAGACCTACGGCTTTGTTCGCTTCCAGCCGCAGGCTGATGCCATGCAGGCTATGGTTTTCGCCAATCAAGTAACCGGCGCAGAGCCAGCCGTTCTGTTTACCAGCGCCGACCTGCTAGCCACTGTGGAGGCCAAAGCCAACACCGGCATCTTCCCCAAATACGTGGTCCGCAGCCCGGCCGATCCGGGCATGTTACTCATCGCCGCTTCCGGCATTGGCGACCTGGCCGGAAATTATTACATTTTCACCTACCACCTGAACGATGGCCTCACGTTGCACCTGGAATTAGATGGCGCGCCGAATGGTAATCCGGCCTGGCTGACGCCGCTGGGCATCCCGCCATTTCAACTCTCGCCAGACGGCCGTTGGCTCATTCTGAGCAAACTACGTGAAACGTGGACCTTCACTCTGCACAATCTGGCGCGCAACGAGAGCAAAACCCTCACCACCGATTATCCGCCCTACCCCATGCGCTTCCCGTATTACGACTGGTCGAGTGACGGCCGTTGGCTGATCATCGCCGACGACGGCTTCCTGCGCCTGCTGGCCCCCGACTACGACTACCAGCGCCTCATCCCCTACGAGTTCGACGCCTGCCTCTTCGCCGCCTGGAGCGAATAACGCCGGACGCCGTTTAGAAACGGCCGATCCGCCGGCAGAAATGACGCATCCGCAGGCAAGCTTATTGTCACGAACATAAAATCTGCTAAGATTTCAGCCACTTCCTCCTCATGGTTTGATTTGTTGCCATGGACATACGCCTTAAGTGCCTGTCGTGGGCAAAAGGGACCACTATGCCTAATGCGACCGTTTCTACCTATTATTTACACGCCAAGCTCCATCGTCCCGCATTGCCCGAGGATTACGTTCCGCGCCCCCGGTTGCTGGCCCAACTGAATAAAGGACTGCATCATCGGTTAGCATCGATCACGGCTCCCGCCGGCTACGGGAAGTCTACGTTAGCAAGCGCCTGGATTGAACAGGTTGACTGCCTCGCGGTCTGGTTATCCCTGGATCAAGCGGACGACGACCTTGTCGCTTTTGTCGGTTATTTCGTGTTTGCCATCCGGTCTGTTATCCCCGAATTTGGCGAACGCGTTCTCACCTTAGCCCAGGCATCATCACGGCCGCCGCTTGTTACCATCATTAGTTACCTGCTCCATGCCCTGGATCAGCTGAACCAAGACTTTGTGTTGGTGCTAGACGATTTTCACTTGGTCACAAATTGGGAAGTTCACGAACTCTTGGGGAAGTTGCTGTATTATCAAATGCCCTGCTTCCATCTGCTGGTGATTTCCCGTCATGATCTTCCGCCACAAATCGCAACGCTGCGGGCCAAAAGCGGCTTAGTGGAACTTCGCGCCAAAGATTTGCGCTTTTCAGATACAGAGGTAGCCGACTTTGTTCAAAAAACGCTGCCGGCTCTTCCCAATGCGGCGACTATCCGGAATTTGACCGAAAAGACGGAAGGGTGGCCGGTGGGCCTGCGCCTGGTCACAATTGCCATTCGCCGTTGGGGGGTTAGCGAGTATCAACCCGCTGTTTTGCAAGTGGAAGACGTATACGTTTTTGAATATCTGGTCAATGAGATATTAATCCGGCAGCCAACGGCCGTGCGCGATTTCCTCCTCAAATCCGCCATCCTCAACCGCTTCTGCATCCCGCTTTGCGCCGCGATCATGGGACCAGACACACCAGTACTAAAAATTGTCGATCAACTGGAACGCGAAGGGTTGTTCATCGAGTCCCTGGACAAACATAAAGCGTGGTATCGCTATCACCATTTGTTCCGAGAAGCGCTGCTGCACCAGTTGGAGGAACAACTGCCAGGCGCTGAAATAGCTGCTATTCGGCTGCGTGCCAGCCAGTGGTTGGCGACGAACGGCTTCCTGGAAGAGGCCATAGAATACGCCCTGGCCGGCAACGATCTAAAAAGGGCCGCCGATATTTTGGCCGAGCAGGGTCTCATTTTGATAAACGAGGAACGATGGCTTTTGCTGGAAAACCTGTTGAACAAGTTTCCCCCGGCAGCCATCAATGAACACCCCGATCTGCTCCTCTTGGTGGGCTGGCTGAGTCTCACCAGAATGCAACTGCCGCGAATAGAAACTATTCGCAGCTATCTGGCCGAACATCCAGAGGCGGCATCTCTAGCGCTTGAAAAAGGGCGATTCATGCACTGCTCTATCCACCTGTTTGCCGCCATCAAGTATGACTGGGACAGCGATTATGAGAAGGCCATTTTCCATGCCCGGCAGGCGTTGACAGACGCCCGGCCGGAGTGGGGCGTGTTGTTAAGTTATTCCTGGGTTCATCTCGGCATCGCCTCTCACCACCTGCTAGGCGGGCAGGCAGCTTTGGTTGCCCTCGCAAAGGATAGTCATCGGGTAGAATCTATATCCAGCAGCCTCAGACGAGAAATCGCTGTTGGCTGCGTAGATTGGTTATCCGGCGATCTGTATAAGCTTTTGCAAACCACGCGGAAAGCGCTGGATTTAATACAAGGGTTACGCTGGCCGAAAAGCAGCACCATGTTTCATTATCTGGCCGGCAGCGTCTATTACCAGCAAAACGATCTGGATGGGGCTGCGCAATACTTTGGCATGGTCGTGGAACTGGGGTATGGCGCACTGCCGTTAGCCTATGTGCAAAGCCTGATTGGGCAGGCGTTGATCTATCAGGCGCAGGGGATGCCTGACGAGGCGTGGCGGATGTCGGAAACGGCCGTTAACTTCGGCCTGGCAACAGAAAGCCCCAAAAACCTGCTGCTCGCCAGAGCTTTTCAGGCAGAACTGGCGTTACGGCAGAATAAAAAAGAAAGAGCCGTCCTTTGGGCCACGCAGCAAGAGGACACGCCGCCTTGGGGCTATACCATGCCCTTCATGTACCAGGAAAGGTTGGCCTTACCCCTGGTGTGGTTAGCCGAAGAATCCCCTGACAGCCTGCACAAAGCTGAAGTGGAACTGACGCGCGTGTATGATTTTGTTAGCCAACACCATAACTTACCGGTGCAAATAAAAATCCTGGCTCTGCAATCTCTGCTTTACCAGGCCCAAAATAAACCACGCGCCGCAGAGGAGGTGCTGGTGCAGGCGATCCGGCTGGCGCAGTTGGGGGGCTTTATCCGCCCGTTTGTTGATTTGGGGCCTAAAATGGCCGCGCTGCTTAAGCATCTCTACATGCAAGGCCACAGCTCAGCTTTTTTGCAGCAAGTTTTAGATGCCTTTCCGGCTGCCAGACCAACGCCGAACGTGGCATTACCCCCGGCTCTAATCGAGTCCCTCACGGAACGGGAAACAGAAGTACTCAGCCTCCTGGCTCAACGTCTCAGCAACAAAGAAATCGCTCAAATCATGGTCATTTCGCCGGAGACGGTGAAGCGGCACACCGTCAATATTTACCAGAAACTCCAGGTAAAAAGCCGCCGCCAGGCAGTCGCCAAAGCTTACAGCCTGGGCCTGCTCGTGGATGTGACCTCATCCACCTGAGCCAGGCGGCAGCAGACTCTATTTAATGCCAGTCGCCGGGCCGTCAGCCCGCCGCCAATTTCCTGACTGTGTGAATAGTACAACTTAAATACACCATTTCGGTGCTGTTGACTGCTGTCTGATCCCGCTATGCTTCCTTGTGTGGTTCGACATGACAGTTCTATCTTTCGGAATAAGGTGCAGGACATGGGCAAGTTACTGGTTTTGATTGTGGATAAGGAAACTGCCACTCAGGAAATGGTCAACTATGTCCAGGCTCTGCAAAGGCAGCAACTCATCATCATTGCCGATGCAGCGACTGTTGTTCGGCAAGCGGACGGAAAGGTGAAATTAAGCCAGGTAAACAGTTTGGTTGGGGCCGGCGCCTGGGGAAGAGCTTTTTGGGATTTGCTGATCGGCTGGCTTTTGCAAGCGCCGGAGTCCCGACAGGCGGCTGGTAACCAGGTTGCAAACTGCGGACTTGATGACGACTTTATCCGCCAGGTGGGCGGCGCTGTAAAGCCCAAATCGTCGGCCTTGTTTTTAATGGCGACGTTTGTATCGGAGGAACTGGCGCTGGCAAGGCTGGCGGAGTATGAGGGGACTCTTTTTAGCGCCAGCCTGACTTTGGATAATGAGTCCAGGCTGTGTGAAGCCTTTGGGGCGGCGGGAGATATTTAGTTGATACAGAGAATGAATTGTTAAACCCCATTATGAATGACCGGCAATAAACGTTTGTTTATTGGATGGGGAAGCCATATCAAATAAAAGGAGCAGCAAATCATGTTAAGAAAACGTGCAGGCAATGTACCAGATCCCGGACCAGGCCAGGGACCGATGAGGGGTGGCGGGGGAACCCGCTACCAGATGCGGCAGCGTATGTTTGCCATTGGCGACGATTTTTTTATTGAGGATGCGAACGGCCGTCGCGCTTTCAAGGTGGACGGCAAAGCCCTGCGAGTCCGTTCTACCCTGTTGTTTGAAGACGCCAACGGCCGTGAGCTGTACAAAATCCAGGAAAAGATGATCCGCGTGCGCGATTCGATGGACATTGAGGATGCGAACGGCCGTGTGGCCGCCAAA
>JAKQCM010000373.1 GCA_029559155.1 Chloroflexota bacterium | reverse complement strand
GGGGATTCCTTCCTGATGCAGTGACAGGCAACCGGGCAAAAATGAGTTGGCGACTTTTAGATTGGACCAATCTTGGAGATTGGTCCAATCTGCGCCATGTAATCTTGAGGCGGTTACCAAGTATTAAGACGGCGGGTAGTTTACCGCAGAACGGCCGTGTGCGACACCACAATTCCCCAAGCTGATAGGGCGATAGCAGCCTCAACTTGCAGCCCGTTTTGCCTGCGGCTAAAGCCCCAGGCTGCAAAACAACGCCCGGTGAACCGGGCTTAAAGAATAAAAGCCGGGTTTACCCGGCGTCGTTTTTTAGCCCGGACGTTTACGTCCGGGTGAGAGAGCGCTTACCCAATTACTTCCTTAAAGACCAATAATCCGTGTCCTATTTTCGAGTGAACCCCAGTTTATCTTTCTATTTGTACTGAACAAAACACACCGGTAAGATAAGACAATGTTATTCTCTGACCATCTTGTCATTATTCGCGGCGGGGGCGACCTGGCGACCGGGGTAGCCTACCGGCTGCATCAGGCCGGCTTCCCGCTGGTTGTGCTGGAACTGCCACGGCCGTTAGTCATTCGGCGCAAAGTAGCGGTGGCTACGGCCGTTCTCGAAGGCCACGTTACCATCGAAGAGCTGCACGCTCAACTTGCCCATTCCCCCGCCGAAGCTCTGGAAATGGCCCAAACCGGCATTATCCCCGTCCTGGTTGCGCCCCAATGGGACAGTTCGCAATGGATCGTTGACCCTACGCGTTTGATTCTTGTCGATGCCCGCCTGGCAAAACGGAACATCGACACGCGCATGGATCAGGCCGGGCTGGTGGTTGCCCTGGGACCGGGCTTTACCGCCGGAGTCGACTGCCACGCCGTGATCGAGACCATGCGCGGGCATTGGTTGGGGCGGGTGATTTGGGACGGTCCCGCGCTGCCCAATACCGGCACGCCGGGCATCATTGGCGGCAAAGGCGCGGAGCGCGTGCTGCGCGCCCCGGCCGACGGCATCGTGGAATGGCGATTGGCGATTGGTGAGTTGGTGAAAAGCGGCGAGGTGATAGGCCAGGTGGCCGGACAGCCGGTGCGCGCGCCGTTTGATGGTGTGATTCGCGGCTTGATTGCCCCGGAAACGGCCGTTACTCAATCCCTAAAAATTGGCGACATAGACGCTCGCGCCGAAGTTGCCGCCTGCTTCACCATCTCCGACAAAGCGTTAGCCATTGGCGGCGGCGTGCTGGCAGCCATTCTGGCTCATCTCAATCAAAGCCGCCATACAAGACCCTAAGGGTTTAGGCTTCGCAAGGTTAAACGGCCCAGGGATAAACCCTTAGGGTCTGCGTTTTTCGAATATTAAAGCAGGAGAAAGTGAGCGTGTGAGAACAAAGTGGAAAGGTTTCGTGTTCGTCTTATTGGTGCTGTTGGCGCTTATTTACGCGGGCGGCAGCTATTATTTTTCCAGTGTATTGATCGCCAGCCCAACGCAATCCTTGGCCGACGGCAAGGCTTACATGATCGAATTATTGGGCGAGACCAACCTGCCGCCGCCGGAAGAAGTCTCTATTCCTGCGGGTGATGTGACCCTGGCCGGTGACTATTACGACAATCCGTTAGACGGCCGTTGCGCTGTCTTACTCTTGCACGGCTATTCCGGCACGCGCTATGGCGCAATGCAGTACGCCCCCTTGTATTGGGATCGCGGCTGCGATTTGCTGGCCTACGATGCGCGGGGGCACGGGGCCAGCACGCCCGCCTACCACACCTTCGGCTATTACGAAAAACTGGACGGGCAGGCAGCTTTTAACTGGCTGGTGGATCGCGCCGGTTTGCAGCCCGCACAGGTCGGCGTGACCGGCGTTTCTTATGGCGCGGCCACGGCCTTGCAAATGGCTCCCCTGATCCCCAACGCCGCTTTTGTGCTGGCCGATTCATCCTATCAGGATATGTACACCATTACGGCATATCAGGCAGTGCAGATGTTTGGCTCGTGGGTGAAATTGTTTGTGCCGGGGGCCATTTTCTTCGCCCAACAGCGGGCTGATTTTAAAGTGGATGAGGTGTCGCCGCTTACGGCCGTTACCCAAACCACCATTCCCATCCTCCTTGTCCACGCCAAAGCCGATGCCTACACGGCGGCCACGCACTCGGAGGCCATCTTTGCCCAAAGCAACCCGGCCACCACACGCCTGGAAATCACCGACTGGGGCGCAGGACACGGCGGGTCTATCATTGAAGATTATGATGCCTTTGCCCAATTAGTCGATACCTTTTTAACCGAGTTGGTCCCCGGTTTTGGCCTGAGCAGTGGACGATAGTTCTGCTGCCGGCCGTCGCCTGTTGGCCGCTTTGGGGCTGGGACCGCAGCCAGAATTGGTGTCCATTGTTGGCGGCGGCGGCAAAACCAGCTTGATGTTTGCCCTGGCGCAAGCCTGGCCCGGACACGCCATCGCTACCACCACGACGCGCATCTTCGCCGCGCAAATGAAACTGTCGCCCGCTGTCGTGCAGATTGGCGATTGGGAGATAGAGGCTGGGGATTGGGCCGAAGAGGTGAAATCTTTGCTCGCTGCGCTTCGCTCCCCATTGGATACGTTTGGGCATTGTTTGATTGTGGGGCCGGTGGGTGAAGGGTCTAACGTGGAGAAGGCGTTTGGCGTGCCGGTGGCTCTGCCGGGCCGCTTGTTGGGGCGTGAAGGTATTGATCTGGTTATTGTGGAGGCGGATGGGTCGCGCATGCGGCCGATTAAAGCGCCGGCCGACCATGAGCCAGTCGTGCCGCCGGAAACGACTTTGCTGATACCGGTGGCGGGCATTGACGCATTGGATGAGCCGGTGGAGCAGGCGGCGCACCGACCGGAACGGGTGCGCGCGCTGCTGGCTGCTGCTGGACCGGCGGCGATTGTGGATGAACGGTTGACGGCCGTTGGCCTTGCCCGCCTGCTCTCCCATCCTCAGGGCGGCTTAAAAGGCGCGCCGGAGGGGGCGCGGGTTGTGCCGTTTATCAACAAGGTGGAAACGGCCGTGCAGCTTGCCGCCGCCACAGAAATTGCCCACCTGATGTTGACCGAAGCGCGTATCGAGCAGGTGGTGATTGGGGCGCTGCGCACGGGGCAGCCGGTGCGGGCGGTGGTACGTCGGGTGGCCGCCGTTATACTGGCAGCCGGGACATCTGCCCGGATGGGGCGCGCCAAGCAGTTAATGCCGTGGGGGGATACGACGGTACTGGGGCAGGTGATTCGATCTGCGCGGGCAACGGCCGTCACCCACACCCTGGTCGTGAGCGGCCATGAGGCGGCGGCGGTAGAAGCCATCACCCAGGCAGAAGGCGCGGCTGCGGTGCATAATCCGCACTATGCTCAGGGGGAAATGCTGTCTTCTTTGCAAACGGCCGTGCGCCACTTGCCGCCAAACGTGGGCGCGGTATTGGTGCTGCTGGCCGATCAGCCACTGGTGACGCCGGAAGTTATGGGTCAGTTATTGGCGGCGTATGAACAGCAGCCTTATGGCCTGATTGCCCCGGCTTACGAGGGGCAGCGCGGCAATCCGGTGTTGATTGACCGGCGTTATTTTGCTGAACTGCTGGCTTTACCGGAGGGGGCGGCTCCCCGTCACCTGCTGCGCCATCACCCGGATGATTTGCTGCTGGTTCCTGTTGATTCTGCCGGCGTTATTATTGATCTGGATGATCCGGAAACGTATGAACGCTGGCAGCCTGCCAGGCGGTAGGAAGGGAATTGGAGATTGGAGATTGGAGATTGCCTGCCCTTCAATCTCCAATCTCTAATCTCCAATCTCTGCTTCACTGCGGTTAGCTGTTATCCAGCCCGGCCCATTGAACCGGTTTGGCATATTGGGGGCGCTCTTTGCTGACTGGGCCGTGGGGCGCGCCGACGCCGGGTAGTTCGATTTCGCGGGGGAGCTTTAGGCCGGCAGGCGGGCCGCCGGGCATGGCGGCCATGATTGCTTCTAAGATGTTGACGGTGTGTTGTGTTTGCAGCCAGTAACGCGTGCCCCAAGAGCCGTTGTATTGACCCATCCAGTAGAGGTTATCCAGGTTCAGGCGGTGGATCCATTCATCATGGTCGATGGTACGGCCGTCGCCCGTGGCATAATCAAACAGATGGTAAAGTTTCATCAGTGGGTGGGTGTCGGCTTTGGGGTAGGTGGCGTGTGAACCGCCGCCGATGAAGCCCACGGGATGGGTGCCAATGACGGTTACGTCGGGATCGTCCCAGGTTTTGGTCTGGCGCGATTCATGGTCGGCGAAGGTGATGTGGCTGGGCGGTTCTTGCGGGCGGCCCTGCCCATCCAGCCGGAAGAAGAGCATCATGCCTTCCCAGTCTCCTTCGTGGTCGTTGAAGCCGCCAAAGCTGTGGCCCCAATCGTTGTAGGCGTAGAAGAACCAGTATTGCAGGCAGAGGAAACGGCCGTCTTTCACCTGGCGGTAGTAGTAGGTGAAGCCTGGTTTGTAGACAGGGTCCTGGTAATGGGTGAGCGCGTCCTGGTAGGTTTCTTTGGGCAGCACAAGGCGGGGGAGTTCGTTGGTTTTGGCGCTGGCGACTTGCCCTTCCAGGATGGGGGTGATGACGGCGTTCCACCAAAACAATTGGGCTGTTTGATGGTGTTTGGGGGCAAACCAACTGTATGCTTTTTCGGCCAGCGCTTCGGTAAGGGTGGTGCGTTGTTCGGCAGCCCAGCGGTAAATCATTTCCAGGGTGCTGTGCTCCCAGTCGGCTACGAGGTCTTGGGCAAAGAGCGGCCCAACGCTGACGGTGCGTAAGAAGACTTCGGAGGAACGGCCGTGTTTTTGCAAATGGCTGGGCGTTACCTGTCCGGCGGGCACGATGGGGTTGGCGGCCCCTTTGGCGTAGAGGCTGCTGCGGTGCAGCAGGTCATCGACGCGCATGGGGAAGAAGTTTTCACCTTTATTAAAACGCAAGATAGGGGCATATTTCTCATGTAGATCGCTCATAGTTGTGGCCTCGGTTTTTGTGTTGATTCGGTTTCATTGGGGGAATATGTATGAGCAACGATAGCACGGGGGAACGGCCGTGTCAATTATCGCCCTTAGATTCAGCAATTCTCAATTTAACCTGAAACGTGTCATGCTGAGGTCCTCTGAAGCATCCCGTTCTTCTGGTGGAGCGGGATGCTTCGCTCCGAAGACTCCGCTCAGCATGACAGCTCAGCGTCAATTGCGAAGAATTTACCTTGCTCGCACGAATACCTGATCTAAATTGAGAATTGCTGGGGCGATTGAACCGCATTTGCGCGAAAATTGGCTTTGGTTATAATCACAAGACTGCCTATTGGCAGGTTCCCGTATGATTATGGGCAATTGATTTTACATCTTACACATACTCGGACTGGTACGGGTGTGCTTGCATTTTGTTGTGTTTGAGGGGAAACGGCCGTTTCTCGGCCACCTCTACCCCCCAGCCACCACAATCGGCCATGCAAGTCCCGCTCCAGATTGAAGAGTATGGAAGAAAAACACATAAAAAGGAGAATACCCCCATGGCCGTAGTTTCGATGAAAGCTCTTCTGGAAACCGGTGTTCACTTTGGCCACCGCACCCGTCGGTGGAATCCAAAGATGAAACCCTACATCTTTACAGAGCGAAATGGTATCCACATTCTGGATTTACAACAGACGATCGTTTTAATTGAGGATGCTTACAATCTGGTGCGTGACACCGTGGCCAACGGTGGACAGGTTCTGTTTGTTGGCACCAAACGTCAGGCGCAAGACACCGTGGCGCACGAAGCCGCGCGTGGCCAGCAGCCTTACGTCAACGAGCGCTGGTTGGGCGGCACTCTGACCAACTGGCAAACCATCAGCCAGCGTATCACTTACCTGGACAAGCTGGAAAAACGCCGCGATGCAGGTGAATTGGAGCTTCTGAAAAAGAAGGAACGGCTGCACCTGGAAGGCGTGATTGAAAAATTGAACCTTCGTTTGGGCGGTATCCGCAAGATGAAAGGGCTGCCGGCTTTGATGTTTGTGGTCGATGTGAATTATGAAGAAACGGCCGTACGCGAAGCCAACATCCTCAAAATCCCCGTCATCGGCGTTGTAGACACCAACTGCGATCCTGATCCCATTGATTACATCATCCCCTCCAACGACGACGCAATCCGCGCCATCAAACTGATCGTCGGTAAAATGGCTGACGCCGCTCTGGAAGGCCGGGCCATGCGCAAAGACACCCTCGATGAAGCCATCACCGACTTCGACGGTTACGCCTACGAAGAAGATTACGATGGCGTTGAAGACATCGACGACGAAGTTTTGCTGGGCGCATCCACGCTGGCCAAAATTCGCGGCGCCGATGACGATGAAGACGCGGATGATTTTGACGCTGAAGGCGACTTCGGCGACGACATCATGGTCGATTTTGACGATGATGACGAAGAGAATGAATAAATTTTAAAGAACGGCCGTACCCGTGCAGAAGCGACTCCAGGTCACTTTTGCACGCGGTACGGATTCCAAGAAGTTACGTAATTGCACAACATTAGGAGATAGGTTTAGTCATGAATATCACAGCACAAATGGTCAAAGAGCTGCGCGAGGCCACCGGCGCTGGCGTGTTAGAAGCCAAAAAAGCGCTCGAAGCCCACGACGGAGACTTTGACAAAGCGGCTGATCTGCTGCGTGAAAAAGGCGCTGCCCGCGCCGCCAAACGCGCCGACCGTGAAGCGAACGAAGGCGTCATTGAGTTGTACGCCCACCCTGGAAATCGTGTCGGCGTTATTCTGGAACTCAACTGCGAGACCGATTTTGTCGGCCGCAACGAGCAATTCCGCCAATTGGCGCATGATCTGGCCCTGCACATCGCCGCGATGAGCCCCCGTTACATGAACGTTGACGATGTCCCGCGCGAAGAATTGGACCGCGAATTGGAAGTTTTGCGCAACCAGGCTCTGGCTGAAGGCAAGCCGGAAGCCATTGTAGACAAAATTGTCACTGGCCGTCTGACCAAATTCTACGAAGAATTTTGCTTGATGGAACAACCTTTTGTGAAAGATGACAGCATCAAAATAAAGGACATGGTGACAGACGCCATCCGTACCACTGGCGAAAACATTAAGATTCGCCGCTTTGCCCGATATGAATTAGGGGAAGCGCTTTAAGAAAGATGATAAAAAGGGCGTCCAACGGAACGCCCTTTTTTCTATTCTTGCCTACGCGAGTAAAAATTCCATGAATGAACCTAAATACAAGCGAGTTTTATTGAAAATGGGCGGCGAGTCATTAAGCGGCCAGGATGGATTTGGAATTGACCCTCAGCGGGCAGCTGAGGTGGCGCAAATCGTTAAAAACGTCCAGGATTTAGGCGTGGAAGTGGCGGTGGTGATTGGCGCTGGCAATTTATGGCGGGGTTCCGCGGGCATGGAACATGGCATGGAACGTTCCACGGCCGACCACATGGGCATGATTGCCACGGTGATGAATGCCCTGGCGCTGCAAGATGCGCTGGAACGATTGGGAGTCGTGACGCGTGTACAGACGGCGATTGAAATGCGTACTGTGGCCGAGCCGTATATTCGCCTGCGGGCTATGCGCCATCTGGAAAAGGGGCGCGTGGTCATTTTTGGCGGTGGAACGGGCAATCCTTATTTTACGACGGATTCGGCCGGCGCTTTGCGGGCGATGGAAATTGGCGCGGATGTGTTGATTAAGGCGACGAAAGTGGACGCTATTTATGATGATGATCCGCACAAGAACCCGAACGCGCATCGATTTGACAAGATTTCGTATATCGACTTCTTGAATTTGCGGCTGCGAGTCATGGACAGCACGGCCGTTTCCCTGTGCATGGATAATAACCTGCCCATCGTGGTCATGAACCTGTGGCAAGACGACAATGTCATTAAGCTGCTGAAGGGTGAAACAGTCGGTACAACCATTTGCAACATCTAGCTCCTGGGAAGTATGAAGACGACGGATGTCGTGGTATTATTGAATAGACGGCGGTTGCCTGACTCTATTTACACCTAAACAGAAGCTCAGGGAGGTTTAGATGATTCGTGAAGTACTGCAAGATGCTGAGAGCCGTATGCGTGGTGCGATAACGTCTTTGGAAGCTGATTTGGCGGCTTTTCGCACAGGACGGGCGTCCCCCCATTTACTCGATAAAATTATTGTGGAAATGTATGGCGTGGAAATGCCGCTAAACCAGATGGCCGTGATTTCCGTACCGGAGCCGCAGCAGTTGGCGATACGGCCGTATGATGGCAAAGCCATTTCCTCCATAGAACGCGCCCTGCTTAAATCAGATTTGGGCATTATGCCCAACAACGATGGCAAAATCATCCGCTTAAATTTGCCCCGCCTGTCTGAAGAACGCCGCCGTGATCTGAGCCGTTTGGTCGGCAAACGTGTAGAAGAAGGTAAAGTAGCCGTGCGTAATGTGCGCCGCGATGCCTTAAACGATCTACGCGAGATGGAAAAAGAGAAGATGGTGTCGGAAGATGAGTTTTTTCGTGGGCAAGACAGCTTGCAGGAACTCACCGACAAATACACCAAAGAAATCGATGTGATAGGCGAGAAAAAAGAAGCGGAGATAATGGAAGTGTAACGTATGGCAGCCAGGTCGCAGCAAACTCTTGATCTCACTGGCTATGTTGTGCCAACTCATGTGGCCATTATCATGGATGGAAACGGCCGTTGGGCGCGCCAGCGTGGCCTTCCCCGACAAGCCGGACACAGACAGGGCGCAGAAAACCTCCGCCGAATCATCAATGCCTGTGTTGAATTTGGCGTTAAAATACTCACCATCTATGCCTTCTCCACCGAAAACTGGGGCCGCCCCGAAAAAGAAGTGCGCGGCCTCATGCGCATTTTTGCCCGCGTTCTGGATCAAGAAATAAACGACCTGTCCGCTCAGGGGGTTTGCCTGCATCATTTGGGCGATCTCACCGGCATCGATCCGAAATTTCAGGACAAAGTTCGCCGCGCCATCGAGCTAACCAAAGATAACAACACCCTCATCCTCAATGTGGCCTTTAACTACGGCGGCCGCGCCGAAATTCTACACGCCATCAAACAAATTCTAGACGATGGCGTTTCTCCCGACGATCTGACCGAAGACCTGTTTAGTTCTTATTTGTTTACCGCCGGTCTGCCAGACCCGGATCTGGTAATCCGTACCAGTGGCGAATTGCGAATCAGTAATTTCCTCATCTGGCAAGCCGCCTACGCCGAATACTATCCCGCGGCAGCCTTTTGGCCCGATTTTGGCCGAGAAGAACTCTACAAAGCCATTGTGGCTTACAACCAACGTGAGCGCCGGTTTGGACTGGTGCCGGAAGAAACGTAAACCCGGAGTCTAAAGACCTATGTTGTGGCAGCGTGCCCTCATTGCTCTTACCCTTGGTCCCCTCGCCTTATATCTGGTCTATCTTGGCGGCTGGTTTTATTTCCTGCCAATTGCGGCCATCCTGCTCCTGGCCACCTACGAATTTGGTCAGATGATGCGCCATATGGGGCTTCATGTTTCGTTGTGGCTGCTCATTCCGGCCGTGCTTGCGCAGTTACTCCAAGGGCAGTGGCCTCAACTGCAACTGGTTGGGCCGGCAATCATTGTCAGTCTGCTGGCCATTCTTGCTTATGTTCTTTGGCTTTACGAACGACGCCTGAGTGATACAGTGCCCATGGACTGGATGGCCATGTTGGGCGGAGTTGTGCTGCTGGGCTGGATTGGCGGCCATTTTCTCCGGCTGCGCGGCGTCGAAACAAACCCCTGGCAGTGGACTATCCTGGCTCTGGTTAGCACCTGGGCTGCCGATTCTGGCGCTTACCTCGTTGGCAAATTTATGGCCGGCAAAGTCTTGGGCCGCCATCAACTATCTCCCCGCTTAAGCCCCAACAAAACTGTGGAAGGGTATGTTGGAGGTATCGTTTTAGGGACGATCATCACCCTTGTTTTTGCTTATTTTTTGCAACTTCCATTCTTGACGGCCGTTGTCTTAGGTTTGTTGGCCTCGATCGTCAGCCCACTGGGCGATTTAGGTATCTCGCTGCTCAAGCGCGAAGCAAAAATCAAAGATTCCGGCAACATTTTTGGCGTCCATGGCGGCGCATTAGATCGTATTGATTCCGTGCTTTGGTCTGTGACGATGGCTTATTATCTGGTTATTTTGTTAGCTTGATGTTGCCGCCCGCCTGATGACATTTTTCAAGCGAATAGCGGATCGACTGTTTTCCCACAAACACCCCACACCCACTCATTTTCAGGAGTGCAAGTCATGACAAAAATCACCACAATTGAGCGTTTTATTCTTGATAATCAACCACAATATGCGAAGGGCGACTTTACCGGACTGTTATATGATCTGGCTCTGGCGGCAAAAGTCATTGCTCACAAAGTAAATCGTGCCGGGCTGGCAGAGATATTAGGCGAAGCGGGCGCGACAAATGTTCAGGGCGAAGACCAACAGAAGTTGGATGTGTATGCCGACGAAGTCATTTATCGCCTGTGTGATCATACCGGCCGTTTGTGTATTATGGCTTCTGAGGAGCACGAGGAATTGCTGCATATTCCGGAGCAATATCCCAAAGGCTCATATGTTTTGGTGTTCGATCCGCTTGATGGTTCTTCGAATATTGACGTTAACGTCAGTATCGGCACAGTATTTGGTATTTACCGCTGTGTGGATATGGAAAAGCGTGGGCGCGAAGAAGATGTTTTGCAAGCGGGGCGTAAGCTGATAGGCGCCGGTTATATTTTATTTGGTTCCAGCACGATGATGGTTTACAGCACGGGGCGGGGCGTGCATGGATTTACCTTAGACCCAGAGATTGGGGAGTTTTTGTTATCACATGAAAACATGACCATTTCGGAGTCGCCAGGTTATTTTAGCATGAATACGTCTTATTACGGCCGTTGGTCCCCCGGCATGCAAAAATTCTTGCGCTGGCTGCAAGGGCAAGAAGCAGACCCGCCGCCGCCCCTTTCATCCCGCTATATCGGCTCACTCGTAGCCGATTTCCACCGCAATTTACTGCGCGGAGGCATCTTCTGTTATCCGGCTGAAGCGGGTAAACCCAATGGCAAAATCCGCCTGTTGTACGAAGCCGCGCCACTGGCTTTTCTGATGGAACAGGCGGGCGGCTGCGCCTCCGATGGCCAACAGGCAATTCTGGACATTCAGCCAATACACACCCACCAACGGACACCTTTTTTTGCCGGGAATCGCTCACTGGTCAGAAAAGTGGAACAATTTATTGCCGAAGAAAAAATGGAATTAGACCCAAGCTTCAGTTCCTGACCAACAGGAAACAACCCCAAACCATAAGGATTCATTTGATTCTGGAATATCGCTCTTGATTTAGCCCAATGGCGCTGCTTTTCACCAGACAACCTATGTACACCGGGTTCCTAAGAAAAGAATAAATTCATTGACGCGCTTTAGGGGGCATGTTATACTTTTTTTCACCACCAGAGTGGTTTCCGTGTAAAATCCTCACCACTGAAGATTTTCAAGAAAACAGGTTAACCAACCTCATCAGGGTATTTAATTTTTTAAACCCCCATCATGATTAATAACGGCGAAAAAGTGCGCGTAAATAGGGTGGATGAGCGACTTCATTATACATTCGGAGTATCTTACTACTTAAAATACTAACTACCACAAGATGGTTTTGTGGAGCAAATAGTTTGCTCTTCTTACCTCAAGAATTAGGTTCCCCAAAATCTGGCGAATTCAATGAAGTGATGCCCACATTCAATGAAGGTGGCGTGCTGCCACCAATCGCCGATAACGTGAATTGGAGATTACAGGATGGATATTGCAGAGCTTGAAGCAATGAAAATAGGCGAGCTGCGGGACATCGCTCGTGAAAAAAATGTAAGCGGCTTTAGCACCATGAAAAAGCAAGACCTCGTTTATCACATTATGCGAGTGAATGCTGAAGCTGAGGGTTTTGATTTTCGTGGCGGCGTGCTGGAAATTGTCGAAGACGATAAACAAAACATGGGGTTTTTACGCTCCCAGAATTACCTGCCAGGAACAGACGATATTTACGTCTCCAGTTCCCAGATTCGCCGGTTAGGATTGCGTAACGGCGACATGGTGTTAGGGCAGGTGCGCGTTCCCAAAGAAAACGAAAAATATTACAGCTTGCTGCGCGTTGAATCGGTGAATGGGATGAGCCCGGATTTAGCCAAAAAGCGGCCTCGTTACGAACACCTCACCCCTATATTCCCCGATCAAAAATTAAAATTAGAAACAAATCCCAATATCCTCTCTACCCGGCTGATCGATCTGGTTTCTCCGATTGGGCGAGGGCAGCGTGGGTTGATTGTATCGCCGCCTAAAGCTGGTAAAACCACGGTTTTGAAAGATATGGCTAATGGGCTGCTGGAGAATTACTCCGATCTTCATCTGATGGTGGTGCTGATTGGCGAACGGCCGGAAGAAGTGACCGATATGCAGCGTTCGATTGAGGGTGAAGTGGTTAGCTCTACCTTCGACGAACCGGTGCGGCAGCACTGCCGGGTGGCGGAAATGGCTCTGGAGCGGGCTAAACGCCTGGTCGAAGGCGGCCGTGACGTGGTTGTTTTGCTGGACTCCATCACCCGTCTGGCACGCGCGTATAACCTGACAGTGCAGCCCAGCGGGCGCACGTTGTCTGGCGGTTTGGATCCATCGGCGCTGTACCCGCCCAAACGTTTCTTTGGCGCGGCGCGTAATTTAGAAGAAGGTGGCAGCCTGACCATTATTGCTACCTGTCTGGTCGATACCGGCAGCCGCATGGATGACGTGATTTACGAGGAATTCAAGGGTACCGGTAATATGGAACTGTTGCTCAGCCGCCGGCTGCAAGAACGCCGAATTTTCCCGGCTTACGACATTGAGCGCTCCAGCACCCGCCGCGAAGATTTGCTATTGTCTGGCGATGAATTGGCGCGTGTTTACACGATGCGCCGGATGTTGGGCCATCTGATGGATACGCCTGGTTATGACATTAGCAGCGCCACATCGGCCGTTTTCCAGCGGATGCGCGGCACGAAGACGAATTATGAATTCCTGGAATCGCTGACTAAAGATATGATGTAGTCGGTTGGTTTTCTAGCAAAAATTCCCGTTCTTATTTGTGAACGGATGTTGAGAAAGCGGGTCAGGTCTCCCTGACCCGCTTTTGCGCTTGTATGGCTTTATGATAGCATCCGGTCGCTTAAGGGAAGAAAATTATGGATGAAGAAAGAAATCTTGTAGAAAGAGGCGGCGGGTACGTGGTTTTGTTGATTGTCACGGCCGTTCTCTTTTTTGGTTGGCGCACTGGTCTGGTAGGTGGGTTGGGCGAAACTGAGGGGCAAACGGCCGTTACCACCCCCTCATCACTTGCCACAGATACACTCACCGCCGCCAATGCCGCCGACCAACAGCCAGCCTTTGATTTTGCCACCGGCGATCTGCCGGTGATCAGCGATGGCAGTCTGGACCCCAACCCCAACCCCCACACCTTTCAGGGAGAAAGACCCTCACACGCATTCCAGACATACGTCGTCAAGCGTGGCGACACACCCAACGGCATCGCCGAGCGCTTTGGCATTAAAACCGAGACGTTGCTGGGCGGCAATCCTCACCTGAGTCAGGAAGCCAGTTTGCTGCAAACCGACATGGAACTGGTGATTCTACCCATCGACGGCGTACTTCATGACGTGCAGCCGGGTGATACGCTGGAAGGCATCGCCGAAGAATACGACGTACCTGTGGAGGACATCATTGCCTACGCAGACAATCACCTGGAATTTCCTTACCGCCTCTACCCGGAAACGCAGATTATGGTGCCGGGCGCAGTGCGCGAGGTGTTTGTCTGGACCCCGCCGGACCTGGCCTCCGTGGGTGGCACATCCCGAGAAGGCAGCGGTATCAAGCCGCTGATCGTCGGAACCGGCACCTTCCAATATCCGGTTGGCGGTCGAAATTTCAGCCAATTTTATTGGTATGGCCACCCGGCGATTGACATTGCATTAGGGGAAGGCTCATCTGTGGTGGCGGCCGATACCGGCACGGTGACATACGCCGGTTGGAATGTGTACGGCTACGGCAATCTGGTTGTTATCAATCACGGTAATGGCTTTGAAACCTTCTATGGCCATCTCAGCGCCATCAGCGTTACGCCGGGGCAGATTGTGTACAAAGGCAACGTGATTGGTCTGAGCGGTAACACCGGCAACTCGTCCGGTCCGCATATTCACTTTGAGATTCGCGTGAATGGGGTGCAGGATAATCCCTGCTGGTATCTGGGATGCGGTTAAGTAAAAGGGAGACTGGAGATTAGAGACTGCAAATTGTCCCAGTCTCTTGATAGACTGACAAATCTCAGAATTTTACCGCGGAGAGCGCAGAGAACGCGGAAGTTTTCTCTGGTACGAACTCCACGCTCTCCGTGGTTAGATAAGTTTTGTCAGGCAATTACCCAGTCTCTAATCTCCAGTCTCCAATCTCAGTTCTTGCTTTCCACGTGGCGGTCTCTTAATTGCCCGCATCCCGCCTGGATGTCAATTCCCCGGCGCACGCGCACGGTGCTGCTGACACCGTAAGCGGCCAGCACTTCCTGGAATTTATCTACATTCTCCACCGATGAGGGCGCGCCGCCATACCCTGCCGTGGGATTGAGCGGGATGAGGTTGACGTGGCACAACATCCCCTGGATCAGCTTGCCCAAAGCCTGCGCTTGCTCGATGGTGTCGTTTTCGCCGTTGATGAGCGCCCATTCAAAGGTGATGCGCCGCCCTGTTTTTTCCACGACGTAGCGGCAGGCGTCCAGCACTTCGGCGATGGGCCAGCGGCGGTTGACGGGAATGAGTTTGTCGCGTTCTGCGTCGGTGGCGGCGTGCAGGGAGACGGCCAGCGGGGTCTGGCGTTGTTCGTCGGCGTAGCGGCGCATGGCGGGCACCAGGCCGACGGTGGAGATGGTGATTTTACGCGCGCCCAGGTTGAAGCCGTCGGGGTCGGTGAGGCGGTCCACGGCCGTTAACGTCCTCTCGTAGTTGTGCAGCGGTTCCCCCATGCCCATCATCACAATATTGGTCACATGCTCGCCAGATTGGGCCAGCTCGTGGGCGAAGTGCAGCACCTGCGCCACAATTTCCGCCACGCTGAGGTGGCGGAAGAAGCCCATCTGGCCGGTGGCGCAGAAAACGCAGCCCATGGCGCAACCAGCCTGCGTGCTGATGCACAGAGTACGCCGCTTGTCGTAGGTCATCAGCACCGTTTCGATGTACTGGCCGTCGGGGAGTTGGAAAAGCACTTTTTTGGTACGGCCGTCGCTCGAATACAGCTCATCCACAATTTGCCCGATGTGCAGCGTGGCCTGTTCCGCCAGTTGGGCGCGCAGCGGCTTGGAGAGGTTGCTCATGACCTCGAAATCCAGGGCAAATTGCTTGTAGAGCCAATCCCACACCTGCTGGGCGCGGAATTTGGGCTGCCCGAGGCCGGTTACAAAAGCGGTCAGCTCCGCAAAATTGAGATCATACAGGTTTATTTTGTCAGTCATGGTTTTTCTTGAGAAGGCTGTCCACGCCGTATAAAAAGCCGCAGATTTCGCAGATGGCGCAGATGATTTCTCTGCGCCTCCGCGCCTTTGCGTTAATTGTTTTTCAGGAGAACGGCCGTTATCTCCCCAATATCCGCAAATATAAAGTCCGGTTCAATGCCTTGCGCGGCCACGTCATCGCGCGTGCTGATGCCCGACAGCACCAGAATCGTTTGCAACCCGGCGTTTTTGGCCCCCAGGATGTCCGTACTCAACCGGTCGCCGACCATAGCGGTGTTTTCCGGCGTGCCGCCCATGCGGCGCATCGCCTGCTGGAACATGATCGGGCCGGGCTTGCCGATGATGGTCGGTTTGACGCCGGTTCCCGTCTCGATGAAGGCCAGCAGCGCGCCCGCGCCGGGCAGCGGCCCGATTTCGCTGGGGAAGGAGGGGTCTGGGTTGGTGCCGATGAAGCGCGCGCCCTGGTTGATGAGGTGCGCGCCCATCGCCATGATCTCGTAAGTGGCCGTACGCGAGAAACCGGCCACAACCACGGCGGCCTGCGCCCCGGCTTTGGCCTGTTCCGGGGTGATAATGGTGAACCCCTGGGCTGTCATGGCATCGTGCAGCCCTTTGTCGCCGACCACGTAGACGGCCGTGCCGCCCGCCGCTCCATTGCCATATTCTTGCCGCAAATACGCGGCCGTCGCCTCCGCCGAGGTGACGATGTGTTCCGGAGCCACGTCCACGCCAAAGCGGGCCAGTTTTTCGGTGTACATGACGGCCGTTTTTGTCGCATTATTCGTCGCCAGGGCAAAACCCATCTCGCGGCGGCGCAGCGTGGCAAAGAAGTCTGCCAGGCCAGGCATCGGCGTATCGCCGCGCCACAATACCCCGTCCATGTCTAAAATTAAGTTTTTTATAGGTGCTAATGTCATCATAGTGGTCTTTCCGTAGCCTGATAATCGTTTACCAACCCGGCAGTTTGTTATAAAATCCCCCGACTTTGTAACCGTCAACACAAGCGACAACGCAGTCGACAAGGGAAAATACCTTATGAAAGTTTCTGTGATTATACCTGTTTACAATGAGCGTGAAACGCTTATTCCGGCCGTGAAGGCCGTATTAGCCGTCCAACAGGCGGATGAAATCGTCGTCGTCGATGATGGCTCCACCGACGGCACGCGCGATTTATACCCGGAATTGGCCGCTCTGGACGACATCATCCACATTCACCTGCACGCACGCAACATGGGCAAGGGCGCGGCCGTGCGCACCGGATTTCAAGAGGCGACCGGCGATATTTTTCTCATTCAGGACGCCGACCTGGAGTATGATCCGCGTGATTATGAAGCGCTGCTCCGGCCTATCCGCGAGGGTAAGGTGGCGGTGGTATATGGGTCGCGCTTTCGCGGCGGACCCACCAAGACGATGTTTTTCACGCATATGGTCGGCAATAAAATCTTAACCCTGGTGACCAACATCCTCTACAACACCATCATGACCGATATGGAGACCTGCTACAAGGTGTTCCGCGCCGATGTGGTGCGCGATATTCCGCTGCGTTCGCGCGGTTTTGAGTTTGAGCCGGAGATTACGTCTAAGGTGTTGAAGCGCGGCCATCGCATCTATGAAGTGCCGATTTCCTACAACGGCCGTGAATTCGAAGAAGGCAAAAAGCTAAATCCCTGGCGCGAAGGGCCGAAGGCGCTCTATTACCTCATCAAGTACCGCTTTGTGGATTAACCAACTTCCCGGAGGTTCGGAAACCTCCGGGAAGTTACCAGAGCAATGACCTGGCGGGTTAGGATTGGCTTATGGGGTGCGGTGGGCATCACGGCCGTTTTCCGCTTCCACGCCCTCTTCGCCAATACCTTCCACGCCGACGAAGCCCTCTTTGCCACCTAGACGCGCTTCATCGCCGCCTGGCGCGACCCGCTTCTGCTGTCGCAGGCTGTCGACAAACCCCCGCTGCTGTTTTATCTACAAGCCCTGTTTTACCTCTACCCGGTGCTTGGCCCTACGGAAATCGCCGCCCGCCTGCCCAATTTCATCGCCTCGATTTTGCTGGTTCCGCTGGTGGGGGTGTGGGCGTGGCGGCTGTATGGCGATGGGGTAACGGCCGTTCTCGCCGCCCTCCTTCTCGCCCTCTCCCCCTTCGCCATCCAGTTCAGCGCCACCGCCTTCACCGACCCCCTGCTGACGTTCTGGCTGGTCGCCGCCTTCGTAGCTGCCGCCAAAAAGGCTCCGCGCCATAGAAAAACGGTTCAGGAGCATCAAGCAACGGTTCAGGAGCATCAAGCAACG
>JAKQCM010000361.1 GCA_029559155.1 Chloroflexota bacterium | reverse complement strand
CAGCGCATCCATAAAGTTGTTGTCGGCGAAGGCCTGGTTGCCCTGGCGCAGCAGCCGCGCCGCCGGCGAGCTGCTGCGGCTGACGAAGTAAAGCCCACCGGCCAGCAAGCCAAACACAAGGGTCATGACAGCGGCGGTTTTGGCGATGGTTTTTCGGGATGAGTTCATGTTTTTCTCCAGAAAAAGATGGGTTCGCGCCGACCTGACAGGTTTCAAAAACCTGTCAGGTCTACACGCTAAAGATTTAAGATGGATGCTTCAGAAGCGCTCAGTTTTTGCGTGGCGCGTTTTGCTCTTTTTTCGCTGACCCGGTCGGGTATCAGTTCCGCAATGACCAGGACCAGCAGGGCCACCAGCAGGAAACCCTGGTAGCGTTCGATCATGCGGGTGTTGAAGCGGGTTTCCAGCTGTGCCCTTTGCAGGGTGTCCAATTCATTCAGCAGGTTGTCGAGTTCGCTGGCGTTGGCCCCGGCGCGGAAGTATTGCCCGCCGCCAATTTGGGCGACCTCTTGTAAAGTGCTTTCGTCGAGTTTGGATATGACCACTTCGCCCTGGGCGTTGCGTTTGTAGCCGGTGACATTGCCGAAGGCGTCGGTTTCGGGGACCGGCTCGCCTTCGGGCGTGCCGAAGCCGATGGTGTAGATGAGGATGCCCTGATCGGCGGCTTCTTGAGCGGCGGCCAGGGGGTCGGTTTCGCGGTCTTCGCCGTCAGAGATAACGACGAGGACTTTTTGGCTGTCGAGCGATTCATCAAAACCGGAAACGGCCGTGCGAATCGCCTCCCCAATTGCCGTGCCCGGCCGAGAAATCACAGAGGGATTCGCCCCATCCAGGTACATCCGCGCCGTGTTGTAATCCGACGTCAGCGGGAACTGGATGAAACTGGCTCCGGAAAACAGCACCAGGCCAATTTCGTCGCCGTTCAGCCGGTCCATCAGGTCAGAAATCTCCAGTTTGGCGCGTTCCAGGCGGTTGGGCTTGATATCTTCGGTCAACATGGACTGCGAAACATCCAGCGCGACCATTACCTGCAAGCCTTCCTGGTTGATGGTTTGCACTTCGGATCCCCACTGCGGCCGTGCCAGGGCGACGATAATCAGAGTCAGCGCCACCAGCCACAGCACCGACCGCCAGCGGCGGCCTTGCCAGTTGATGCCGGCGCTCAAACGGTCGATCAAGGTCCGGTCGCCCAGCCGGGATAAATCTGCCTTACGCCGGTTGTTGGCCCAGACCAAAAAAATGGCAAAGAGCGGGACAAGAGTGAGAAAGTATAAGAAAGTTGGTTTAGCGAATGTCATAATTGCACTTTTTGATTTACGATTTGCGATTTGCGATTTGCGATTAACCCCAATCGCAAATCGTAAATCGTAAATTTCTTTTTTAGGGAATCGTCCGGAATATCGTCTTGCGCAGTGCCATTTCGGCTATCAGCAGCAAGAAAGCGGGCAAGAGGAGCCAGATAGCCAGTTCGTCGTAATTGTTAAAAACCTGCACCTCGACGTCGGATTGCTCGAGCTGGTTGATTTCCTCGTAGATTTGCTTCAGGCCGTCGGTGTCTTCGGCGCGGAAGTATTGGCCGCCGGTAAGCTGGGCGACTTGCTGCAAGGTGGCTTCATCGAGCTGGCTCTCTTGCATGACAATTTGCTGCCCGCCAAAGATGGAATCGACCGGCACGGGCACTTGCCCGGGTTTGGCCGCGCCGATGGTATAGATTTTGATGCCCAATGCCTGGGCGGCTTCGGCGGCCGTGAGTGGGTCGATTTGCCCGGCGTTGTTGACGCCATCGGTGAGTAGAATGATGACTTTGCTTTGGGCGTCGCTGCCGCTGAGCATGTTGGCGGCGTTGGCCAGGCCCATGCCGATGGCCGTGCCATCGTCCAGGCCCAAGTCGGTGGCTAATTCGACCTGATCCAGCGAGCGGCGCAGCATGTTTTGGTCGAGGGTGAGCGGGCTTTGGGCGAAGGCTTCGCTGCTGAAGATGACGAGCCCGATTTTGTCGTACGGCCGTTCCGCCACAAACGCATCAATCACACCCTTGGCCGCTTCCAGCCGGTTGCTGGGCTGAAAGTCTAGCGAGGCCATGCTGCCGCTGATGTCCAATGCCAGGGCAATTTCTACGCCCTGCCCGTGAATGATTTCTTGAGCGTGGCCAAGCTGCGGCCGGGCCAGGGCAATGATGATGAGGGTGATGGCCAGCAGGCGCACGGCCGTTAAAGCCGGCCGCCAGGTCATGCGCCAGGTGGGTTTCAGGCCGCTAACCAGATGGACGGCCGCGTAGCGCACGCTGGCGGGACGGCCGTTCCGCCCCATTTGCCAGCGCAGATAAGCCAGCAGCGGCACGATGGCCAGCAGGGCCAGCAGCCAGGGAGTTGCAAAGCGAAAGGTCGTTGTCATGGGGTGGCCTCCGTTTGGGAATTTTGGAGAGTGGAGATTGGCAATTGAACTGCCAACCCTCTATCCTTTTTCTTCGGTTGCTGCTCTTTTTCTTCCGGCAGGGGTTTGGTTGCTTCGATGAACGCGCGCGCATCGCCGACAAGGGCGTGGGCGCTGGTAACGTCCGGCGTGAAGCGGGCAAATTTCACCAGGTCGCCGGCTTGCAGCAGGTCGATAAATTGAAGGGCTTGGTGGGTTGTTAAGGTTGTTTTTTGCAGTTCGCTTTTTAATTCAGTTGTGGTGCGGTCGGTGGCCTGGATGGCCTGGGTTTGTTCGACATAGGCGCGTAGGGTGTTGGTGACCAGGCTGTAATGTTCTTTGAAACGGCCGTTTTCGGCTAACTGCTGTTTTTCAACGGCCGTTAATGTGTCCAGAGCTACTTCATGCGGCAGGCGGTTGTCGCTGGCCGCTTGCCCGCGCCGGTAGGCCAACCAAAGGATGGCGGCGGCCAGAGCGGCTAATCCGGCGGCTATCCAGGGCCAACTGGCGGGCAGCGGCAGGCTGGATTGCGGCTTGATGTCGCGGAGCTGCGTGTCGCCATCGACTAAAACAGATTGCACCGTGATGGGAATGGAAACGGCCGTCAGGCTGCTGGTCTGGCCGCTGTTGTCGGCGATGGTAATGGTCAAGGGCGGCGTTTGGAAAGCGCCGGGAGCAAACAGCCGCGCGTCGATGATTTGCGTGCTGGTGACTGTGCCGTCGCCGTTATCCGTGGTGGTCACGGGCGACTGCCCGCGCACGATGAAATCACCCCAGGTCGGTTCCAACTGCGGCATGATGGCCTGCGTGCCGGCCGGGTGCGTCGCAGCAACCGTCAATTGAATCGGATCACCAACGGTCACGTTGTCCGGGCTGGCCGTGATGGTTGCCTGGGTTTGGGTCTGGGCCGCCACAGAGCCTACAGCGAATAAGGCAATGAGCAAGGCGACAATGGGCAGAAATTTTTTCATAGGTAATGGCCTCCTGGGTCGTCGGTTCGCCGTGTTCCTAATCAATCACGGCTCGCATGGGTGATGTTTGGTAAAAAATTGGGGGTAGAGGGCTGGCTTAGGCGCTCTCTACCCCCGTACAAGGAGGAAAACGATTCTTTAATAGCTTACCAGTCGCGCCGTGTTTGTACTTTAAAGGCTGCGTATCGGTAGCTTAAGCCAACCTTATGAAACCTCAATCTATAACCGGCAGCAGTGTGCCACTGATGATCGGGTCGCGGCCGCAGAGGAAAGGCGTGTCGATTTTGACTTCAAAGTTCAATTCCTGGCCGTCGGCGGTTAAATCGCCGGTGGCTCGGGCGGTGATGTCCATGCCGCTTACCTGGAAGGGGATGTTGGCGCTGAGATGGCGCGGCTGGCGGTTGGTGGTGGTCCCGTTGGCGGTGGCGCTGGTGGCGGGGACAACGGCCGTGCCGCAAAAGCCACCCGCGTTAACTTCCAATCCGTCGCCGATAACGGCCGTGCCTTCTACCGTGTTGCCGCGTTGGGTTAAGGTGAGGGTCAGCGGCGCGCTGCTGCCAAAATCGCCGTAAACGGTGCCGGCGAATGTGCCGGTGAAGGGGCGGGAGACGGCCGTTCCGGCGGCGTAGGTCGGCGCGGCGGCGCCAATGGCTAAGAAACCAATCGCTAAAATGATGCCCAAAATCCACTTGTTCATGATATGTTCTCCTGATTCAATAGACGTTTCCCCAGTTTGATTGCCGAAGGAACGCAAGCGGTTCATTTGTGATGACTTTAGAATATCAGGAGGGGTGGCAGGGGGCTTTAAAGGCAGCTATTGGCTGCCTTAAGAGGAACTCAAGAAGGGTGGAGTCGGCGTGATGTGTGATGCGTGATGCGTGATTTCTCGCATCACGCATCACCTCTTAATGCCTTACCCGCCTGGCGCGCTGCTGAAAAAAGCCGGTCAGCGGGTTGATGTAATCCTGGTCTGTGCCCACCGCGATCCGATCCACACTGGCGCGGATGAACGCCTGATGTTTTTCGGCGGCCAGCTGCTGCGACCGCTGCTTAAACGCGGCCTGCCAGCGTTTATCACTGGTGTCCACCCAGATCAGCGCGCCGGTTTCCGCGTCTTCCAGCGTCAGCAGGCCCACATTGGCGATGTCCGATTCCAGCGGGTCGCTCAGGTCTACGGCGATGATGTCGTGGTGGCGGTTGGTCATGGAGAGCGCCTGCCGGTAGCGCGCCGGGTCGTCCAAAAAGTCAGAAACAAGGAAGATGATGCCGCGCCGCTGCAGCATCTGGTTGACGGTGTCCAGGGCTAATTTGATGTCTGTGCCGCGATTTTGCGGCTGGAAGGCCAGCAGTTCGCGGATGAGGCGCAGGACGTGGCGGCGGCCTTTGCGCGGCGGGATGTACAGTTCGACCTGGTCGGTAAAAATAAGCAGGCCGACTTTGTCGTTGTTGGTGGTGGCGGCGAAGGCGAGAACGGCCGTTAACTCCGCCGCCAACTCGCGCTTAAAGCGGTTCACCGAGCCAAAATCGCCCGACCCGCTCATGTCTACCACCAGCATTACCGTCAGTTCGCGCTCTTCGGTGAACTGCTTTACATACGCTTCGCCAGTGCGGGCGGTGACATTCCAGTCGATGGTGCGGATTTCGTCGCCGGGGGAATACGGCCGTACTTCGTCAAACGCCATCCCCCGCCCCTTAAAGACCGAGTGGTAATCACCGGCGAAACTATCGTTCACCAACCGCCGCGTGCGAATCTCAATGCGGCGGATTTTGCTCATCAGTTCAGATGTCAGCATGGGAAACTCCGTGATGCGTCATGCGTGATGCGTTCTTGATCACGCATCACGCATCACGCTTCAGATTATGGTACGTTCGTGTAATTCAAAATCCGCTGCACAATGTGGTCGCTGGTCACATTTTCCGCTTCGGCTTCGTAGGTAGTGATGATGCGGTGACGCAGCACGTCGGGGGCCATTTGTTTGATGTCTTCAGGGGTGACAAAGCCACGGCCGTTTAAGAAGGCATGAGCGCGCGCGGCCGTAATCAGGCTGATGGACGCGCGCGGAGACGCGCCAAACTCGATTAAATTCTTCAGATCGCTCAGGCCGTTGGAGCCGGGGTTGCGCGTTGTGAGGACCAGATCCAGCACGTATTCCTTGATCTTATCGTCCACATACACCTGGCGCACCGTTTCGCGGGCGCGCAAAATATCTTGCGGGGCAATCACCGGGCGGACGGGCGGCAAAGGCGCGCCGGTCATGCGCTCGATAATCAGCCGCTCTTCGGCGCGGGTCGGGTAATCGACGCGCACCTTGAGCATAAAGCGATCCACCTGCGCTTCGGGCAACGGGTAGGTGCCTTCTTGTTCGATGGGGTTTTGCGTGGCCAGCACCAGGAACAAATCATCCATTTTGTAGGTCACATCGCCAATGGTGATCTGCCGTTCTTGCATTGCTTCCAGCAAGGCGCTTTGCACCTTGGCCGGGGCGCGGTTAATTTCGTCGGCCAAAACCAGGTTGGCGAACAACGGTCCCTGGTGGACGCTGAATTCGCCGGTTTTGGGATTGTAGATTTGTGTGCCGACGAGGTCGGCGGGCAGCAAATCGGGCGTGAACTGGATGCGCGAAAAATCGGCCTGGATGGCCTGAGCGGTTGTTTTGACAAGCAAGGTTTTGGCCAGACCGGGCACGCCTTCAAGCAAGATGTGGCCATCGGCCAGCAGGGCGATGAGGACACGTTGGACCAACGCTTCTTGCCCGACCATGACTTTGTTGACTTCGCTGAGTAATTCTTGCAAAAAACGCGCCTCTACTTCGACGCGCTGATTCATTTGACGAACGGTTGAGATGTCCATGGGTGATCTCCTTATGGGTACGTTTGGGGTTGATTGAAATGATGCATGTATAGACCCTAAGGGTTTGCTTTCGAGAAATTTAACGTTGCGGTTGTTCAAACCCTTAGGGTCTCTTGGGTAATTTTTGGATAGGTGTTCAGCCTTGGGCGGTGAATTGTCAGGAATGCGCTTTCCGGCTGAACACCCATCAACTCCTCTTCTCTTCTCCGGTGGCGTTATCTGTCTTCCGTAGATAACGTCCACACATGGGTATAGAATAGCTGGGGAACGGCCGTTTGCCTTTAAAAGCATCTTCTGGCTACCTTATGAGAAGCTTAAGCGGTTGGTTTGAGGATTGGAGGAAGCGGGGGTAAGATTCAGCCAATTTACACAGAGGAGACGGCATGAGCGCAAGCGCAACGCCATGAATGAAAGGGACACGGAGGAACACGGATTTTCACAGATTGTATCCGTGTTCATCCGCGTTAATCCGTGTCCCATTTTCAGAAGAGACGACATGAGCGCAGGCTCAACACCATCAATGAAAATCCGCAGATTTCGCCGATGACGCAGATTTTTCTCTGCACCTCTGCGCCTTTGCGTTAAATTATTTTCGAAGGAGACGACATGAGCGCAGGCTCAACACCATCAATGAAAATCCGCAGATTCCGCCGATGACGCAGATTTTTCTCTGCACCTTTGCACCTCTGCGCCTTTGCGTTAAATTCTTTTCAGAGGAGACGACATGAGCGCAGGCTCAACACCATGAATGAAAATCCGCAGATTCCGCCGATGACGCAGATTTTTCTCTGCGCCTCTGCGCCTTTGCGTTAAATTCTTTTCAGAGGAGACGACATGAGCGCAGGCTCAACACCATCAATGAAAATCCGCAGATTTCGCCGATGACGCAGATTTTTCTCTGCACCTCTGCGCCTTTGCGTTAAATTATTTTCGAAGGAGAAGCTGCGATATGGGTTCATCTGGAACAAAATTCACCGGCGAAACGCTGATTGTCGCGTTTTTTGGCTTTTTGACCGTGGTGGGCTGTGTGTGCGCCGCGTCGGTGCTGGCGCTGTCGTCTCCGGGGACCGGGGAAACGTTTTATGAACTGGCGCCGTTTTTCCTGGGTTTGGCGTTGGCCAGCGTGGGTGGGGCGGTCATGGTCGGTCTGCGCCGTCGTTTTCACATGGCCGGGCCGATTTTGCTTGTGGCTGTGGTGATCTGGTTTATTGGTTCGGCGATATTTGCGTTTGGCCTGATGGCTGCTTTGTTGTATGACGAACCGGCCGAGTTTTTACCGAATTTGGGTTTTGCGGTGGGCATGTGCCTGGGGCCGGGCGCATTTTTAGCCCTGATTGCCTTGTTTTTGTACGCTTTTGAAGCGCGGCGGGGAATGCAGAAAGGGCGGACGAGTGGGGAAACGGCCGTTTCCCGCCCATCCAACGAAGCCGACTGGCTCCAAGCCCTTAAAGCCGATGAAAAAGCCAGGCTCGATTCTGACCAGTAGACCATGAGCGAAAATAAACAAGAAACATCCGGTTGGCGGCGGCGCGTTGCCGCCCTGAAGGTTGAAGTGTACGCGCTGTACCTGGCTTACCAGGACCCCCGCGTCTCCTGGCCGGCGCGGATTTTCGCCGCCTGCGGCGTGGTGGCTTATGCCGTCAGTCCCATTGACCTGATTCCTGACCCCATTCCGGTGCTGGGATACCTCGACGACCTGATTTTGGTACCGTTGGGCATCTGGCTGGCGTTAAAAATGATTCCCGCCGAGGCGCTAGCCGAGGCGCGCATCCGGGCGAAAGGAGCCCTGGACGAAGGCGTGCCGGCGGGTTGGGGCGCAACGGCCGTTATCGTGGCTGTGTGGTTGGTTACGGCCGTTGCCCTTCTCCTGTTCATCTCCCGCCGCCTGTAACCTTGCCCCCCCAATCTCCAATCTCCAATCTCCAATTGCCAATACTCGTGTAAAATAAACCCATCTTACAAAAGGAGCCTGCAATGACTTATTTACCTGCTGATTCGCGTTACGATAACCTGACCTACCGCCGCAGCGGCCGCAGCGGCTTGCAACTGCCGCCCGTGTCGCTGGGGTTGTGGTACAACTTTGGCGGCGTGGATGTGTTTGAAAACGGCCGTGCCGTCATCCACCGCGCTTTCGACCTGGGCATTACCCATTTTGATCTGGCCAACAACTACGGCCCGCCCTACGGTTCCGCCGAGGAAACCTTCGGCCGTATCATGGCCAAAGACCTGAAGCCTTACCGCGACGAACTGATCATCTCCAGCAAAGCGGGGTACGACATGTGGCCCGGCCCCTATGGCGAATGGGGATCGCGCAAATACCTCGTCGCCAGCTGCGACCAAAGCCTCAAGCGCATGGGCCTGGAATATGTAGACATCTTCTACCACCACCGGCCAGATCCCCACACACCCCTGGAAGAAACCATGGGCGCGTTGGATTTCATCGTGCGCAGCGGGCGGGCGTTGTATGCGGGCATTTCCACCTACAGCCCGGAACAGACGCGCGCCGCGGCCAAAATTTTGCGCCAGCTGGGCACGCCCTGCCTCATTCACCAGCCGCGTTACAACATGTTCGACCGCTGGATTGAGGATGGGCTGCTGGATGTTTTAGAGGATGAAGGTATCGGCTGCATTGGCTTTTCGCCGCTGGCTCAGGGGATTCTGACCAACAAATACCTGCAAGATGTGCCCGATGGGTCTCGCGCAGCCAAATACGAAAATCAGCTCCACTGGGGCGATAAAGTGACACAAACTCGTCTGGCGAAGGTGGCCAAACTGAACGAGATCGCTCAGGCGCGCGGCCAATCTATGGCCCAGATGGCCATCTCCTGGACCCTGCGCCTGCCCACGATGACTTCCGCGTTGATCGGCGCGAGCAAAGTGCGCCATGTCGAGGAGGCCGTCGCCGCCACGCACAATCTCGCCTTCAGCGACGATGAACTGGCCGCGATTGAGGGAATTTTGGCGGAGTAGGTGGTCGGAGACTGGGAGACTAGAGACTGGGAGACTGGAGACTGTGACCCTCCAATCTCCAATCTCCAATCTCTACTCCCCAATCTCCATTCCCGCCAGATTCTCCAGCGCCTTCACCAGGGCGTGGTTGCCGTCGCCGCCCAGGCCTTGCTGCTGGAGGGTGCGGTAGAGCTGGAAGACCATGCCTGTGCCTAAGGTGGGCACGCCAAACTGATCGGCTGCTTCCAATACCAGGCGCAAATCTTTTTGCTGCAGGTCGATGGTGAAGCCGGGCCGCCAGTCGCGCTGGACCATTTGCGGGCCGCGATTGCTGAGTGACCAACTGCCGGCCGCGCCGCCGGAAACGGCCGTCAACGTCTTCGCCAAATCCAACCCACCAGCTTCGGCAAACAACAACGCCTCGGCCACCCCCAACATCGTCACCACCACCAGGATTTGATTGACCAGCTTGACGGTCTGGCCTGCCCCTGTGCCGCCGACATGGGTGATGGTCTTGCCCATCGCCTGGAAAACGGGCAGGGCGCGCGCAAACTGCGCCGCATCGCCGCCAACCATGATGCTGAGCGTGCCTTTGGCCGCCCCTTCGCTGCCGCCGCTGATGGGCGCGTCCAGCATCTGAACGCCTTTGGCCGCTAATGTTGCGGCGATGGCTTTGGTGGCCGTCGGGCTGATCGTGCTGTGGTCTACCACCAGCGAACCGGCCTTCGCGCCTGCAATCACGCCATCCGCGCCCAAAATCACAGCCTCCACGTCCGGCGTATCACTCACGCACACCAGGATCACGTCGCTCTGCGCGGCCACATCGGCCGGGCTGCTGCCCGCCTTCGCGCCGGCGGCGATCAATGGTACCATGCGCACGGCCGTGCGATTCCACACGGTCACGTCGAACCCCGCCTTTAACAAATTGTGGGCCATGCCGCCGCCCATAATGCCTAAACCAATAAATCCGATTTTTTCTGTCATGCAGTCTCCTCTAGTCTGGGGAGGGAGACCTGACAGGTTTTCTTAAACCTGTCAG
>JAKQCM010000340.1 GCA_029559155.1 Chloroflexota bacterium | reverse complement strand
GCAGACAAACGGCCGTCTGGCGTTTCGGTCAGCGCCTTTGCGTTTACGCCGCCGGGCGAGGCGAGCGACGGGCAGGTGACGGCCACCTTGCAACTGCCCGCCAATTTTGACCTGGCAAGCCACCGCCCGGCGATTTTGTTGTTGGATGGCGCAGCAACGGAGGCGGTGTACTTAAATTATCTGGACTTACTCAGCACATCGGTTGATGGCAGCATCGCCACCATCACCCTGACCATTCCGACCGGGACCGTACTGCCCGACGATCTGCAAGGAGCGGTTATCTTTGACGCCTATCCGCTGGCTGTAGAATCGTTGAATCCGTAGATTTATTGCTGGCCGGTACGGCCGACTGAGGCAAGGTGAAGATTATGAATGCGCCAATCGATTGGCTGCTTGAAGGTGAACCATGGATTCAATACCGCACCTGGCGCGATCTGTTGGGCGCGCCTGAAACCGATCCCCTGGTCGGCGTGGCCCGGGACGCCATGCTGGCCGATGCGGGCGTGCAATCTCTCGTCTCTGGGCTTGCGGCGTGGCCGGGCGTGGTCATTGCCAGCCACAAGAGCGCCGGCCAGCCCTTTCACAAATTGACCTTCCTCGCCGATTTAGGGCTTACCATTCAGGATGCCGGGGTGGAAACAATCGTCGCCCGCATTTTGGCCCGCCAGTCTGAAGAAGGGCCGTTTCAACTGCCCATGAACATCGCGCCCGCCTACGGGGGAACCGGCCAGGAGCAATGGGCCTGGGCGTTGTGTGATGCGCCGCTCATCCTTTATGCCCTGGCAAAATTTGGCTTGGGTGATGAGCCGGAAGTGCAAACGGCCGTTACCCACCTGGCCGATTTGGTGCGCGAAAACGGCTGGCCCTGTGTTGTCTCCAAAGAACTGGGCAAATTTCGTGGCCCGGGGCGTAAAGACGATCCCTGCCCATTTGCCAATCTGGCGATGCTCAAGGCATTGTCCGAGTTGGACACATGGCGCGACAGCCCTGCCGCCCACATTGGAGCCGAGACGCTCCTCGCGTTATGGAGCGAAAGCGCGGCGCGGCATCCGTACATGTTTTTTATGGGAACCGATTTTCGTAAGCTTAAAGTCCCCTTTGTCTGGTACGACATCCTGCACGTTCTCGATGTGCTGACCCGCTTTCCCTGGCTCAGGCAAGATCCGCGCTTGCGGGATATGCTGCAAATTGTGCAGGGGAAGGCCGGTCCGCAGGGAAAATTTACCCTCGAGTCCATCTGGACAGCCTGGAACGAATGGGAGTTTGGGCAAAAGAAACAGCCCTCGCGTTGGCTGACGTTGATGGCGTGGCGCATCATAAGCAGAGTGGCCGACGAAGCGCCATCAATTTAGCGAGTCTAAAAAGAACCGTTCCCACAACGTAGCAGCTCCGCTCTGGCGTTTTGTGCCCGCCAGACCATCCCGCGCTTTCGCTTTCCGGTTTTCATTGCCTCTTGTTTTGCGCGGCAGGCGCGCCGCAGGTTATCGCCGGTGTGCGCCTGGCCCCTGATACTTGCTGCAACGATACGGCCGTGCGCTCGCCCAAAGCACGCACTCATTACCGCCCAATAGCGACATCTTGAGAATCTTGACAGCTAAAACGTTTTAGATTATGATGGTCACAATATCTAAAACGTTTTAACTGACTTTGTACACTTTTTACAAAGATATTCCCAGAGGAGCTGAAAATGCCGGTAACGCTCAAGGACATCGCCGAACGGGTCGGGAAATCGATTCCGACCGTGTCCCGCGCTCTGGCCGACTTTGACGACATCAGCCCGCAAACGCGCCGGGAAGTTCAGCGAGTCGCGGAAGAAATGGGGTACGAGCCAAATATCACCGCCCGCAATCTGCAAAAACAGCGCACCGACAGCATCGCCCTTATTCTCCCTTCAGCCAACACCCTGCGTTTTTCCGATCCGTTTTTTAGCGAGTTCCTCTCCGGAGTGGTGGAGTACCTAGGTGAACGCGGCTATAACCTGAACATTTCCACGGCCGACGCCGGCGATGAAGAAGACATTTATCTGAAGCATATTCGCAGCCGCCAGTTTGATGGGTTTATCCTGGTGCGTACTCACCGCGAAGATAACCGGATCAACCTGCTGCAAAAGCATGGCGTGCCTTTTGTGGCTTTTGGCCGGACAGAGCAAGGCAATGATTTTCATCTGGTGGATGAAGACGGCCGTTCCGGCGTCCGGCAGATTGTCGATCATCTTATTGCCCTGGGGCACACCCGCCTGGCCTGCATCGCCGAACCGACTGACCTCACTAAATCTTTTCACCGCGTCCAGGGGTTTATCGACGGGCTGCAAGCCCACAACCTGCCCTACACTCCCGACCTCATCGTCGAATCCAATTTCCGTCAACGGTCCGGCCGCCAGAGCGCCTTGCAATTACTGGATAGACCGACGCCGCCGACTGCGATTGTCGCCTGCAACGACCTCCTGGCGTTGGGCGCGATCAGCGCTGTGCAAGAACGCGGGCTGGTTGTGGGTCAGGATGTCAGCATTACCGGTTTCGATGACATTTTGCTTGCCGAGTACGCCAACCCGCCCCTGACCACCGTCCATCAACCCGCCCAACAAATGGGTGGTATGGTCGCCCAAATGCTGACCAAAATCATCAATGGCCAACCAATCGAACAAAATCAGGTCATTTTGACCCCTTCGATCATCGTCCGACAATCAACAGGCGCACCCCGCTAAAGGAGGTGGCAATCGAGACAACAAACCAACTGTACCCCCATTAAAGTCTAACCAACCTCGTATTTCAACCACTTGTGAATATCTCTGATAGGAGGAGAAAATGTCCAAATCTCTAAAAGTTTTTGCGTTCCTGATTGTCATGGTTATGCTGCTGGCTGCTTGCGGCGGCAGCACAACCACACAGGAACCGGCAACGGCCGTGCCGCCAGCGGCCACAGAAGCGGTTGTGGCAGCAGAAACGGCCGTAGAACCCCCCGCCGATACGACCAGCCCAACTTCCACCAGCGCTGTCTTCTTTTCGACTCAGTTTGTGCCGGTAGAAGAGCAGGAGAAATTCCGCGCCATTCTTCAGGAAGGCGGCTTTGACGTTACCGGCTCCGAAGAAGGCCCCATGCTCGATCTGGTTCTCGCCGGCGCGCAGTCTGGCAAAGGCGAAATCGACGTGATTGGCGCGCTGCACGGCTCTTTTCCACCCCTGGCGCGTGAAAACGCCCTGATGAACATGATCGACATCGCCGACGATTTATCCGCCGACCGCACCCTTGCCCCGGCTTACCTCAAAACCGGCCTGCTCGGCACCGAAGACTTCCTTTATTACATCCCCTGGATGCAGGCCACCTACATCATGGCCGCCAATACAGAGGCCTTGCCTTACTTGCCAGACGGCGCAGACATCAACGCGCTCACCTGGGAACAATTTGGCCAATGGTGCCAAAACATCCTGAGCGAAACCGGCGAACCGAAGTGCGGCTTGCCGCAAGCCGGTCTGTTCCACCGCTTCCTGGAAGGGTACATGTGGCCCTCCTTTACCGGCGGCATGGTCTCCAATTTCCAGAGTACAGCGGCCATGGATATGCTGGTGTGGGCGCGCGATACCTTGTGGCCCACCATCCACCCCGAATCCATCAACTATGAATTCATGCAAGAACCTTTGATGGCCGGCGAAGTTTGGGTAGCGTTTGACCATACGGCCCGGTTATTGGACGCCTTTAACGCCCAGCCAGACCAATTTATTGCTTTCCCCGCGCCCGCCGGCCCGGCCGGACGCGGCTTTATGCCGGTTGTGGTTGGTTTAGGCATTCCGGCCGATGCGCCCGATCCTGAAGCTGGCGCAGCGGTCATTGAATTCCTGACTCGGCCAGACGTACAAGGCGCGGTCTTGCGCGATTTGGGTTTCTTCCCGGTGGTCGATGGCGTGGACACGTCGGATTTACCGGCTGGCGTGGATATTGAGGCTGGCGCAGTTGCCGCGCAGGCCAATTCCCCCGACGCCTTACCGGCCCTGCTGCCGGTTGGCTTGGGCGATCGCGGCGGCGAAATCAACCAGATTTACCGCAATGCCTTCGACCGTGTGGTTCTGAATGGTGAAGATGTCCAGGCTGTTCTGGCCGAAGAAGGCGGCAATCTGCAAGCGTTGATGAATGAAACTGGCGCGCCCTGCTGGGCGCCTGATGCGCCGAGTGATGGCCCGTGCCAGGTAGCGCCTTTGGGCGAAGTGTCGGAAGCGGCTATGGCTCCGGCGGGAACAAGCACGGCCGTATTCTTCTCCACGCAGTTTGTGCCGATTGAAGAGCAGGAGAAGTTCCGCGCCATTTTGCAACAGGGCGGCTTTGATTTCACCGGCTCCGAAGAAGGCCCACTGATCGATCTGGTTTTGGCCGGCGCCCAGTCGGGCAAAGGCGAAATCGACGTGATTGGGGCGCTGCACGGCACATTCCCACCTCTGGCCCGCGAAAATGCGCTGATGAACGTTATTGACGTGGCCGATGACCTGATGGCCGATCGGGATTTGGCTCCTGCCTTCTTGGAAACCGGGCTGTTGGGAACCGATGACTTTTTGAATTACGTTCCCTGGATGCAGGCGACTTACATTATGGCCGCTAACGTGGATGCGCTGGCTTACCTGCCCGACGGCGCGGATGTCAATGCGCTGACCTGGGAACAATTCGGCCAGTGGTGCCAAAACTTGTTGGATGAAACGGGCGAGCCAAAGTGCGGTTTGCCGCAGGCGGGTTTGTTCCATCGCTTCCTGGAAGGGTACATGTGGCCTTCGTTTACCGGCGGCATGGTGACGAACTTCAAGAGCGCCGACGCGGCGGCGATGCTGGCCTGGGCGCGTGACAGCCTGTGGCCGACGATTCATCCGGAATCGATCAATTATGAGTTTATGCAGGAGCCGCTGTTGGCGGGCGAGGTTTGGGTGGCGTTTGACCATACGGCGCGTTTGTTGGACGCGTTTAACACGCAGCCTGAGCAGTTTGTGGCGTTTCCGGCCCCGGCCGGTCCGGCCGGGCGCGGCTTTATGCCGGTGGTCGTTGGGCTGGGCATTCCGGCTGACGCGCCAGACCCGGCAGCAGGCGCAGCGGTGATAGAGTATCTGACACGGCCGTATGTCCAGGCATTGGTCCTGAACGAACTGGGCTTTTTCCCGGTGGTTGGCGGTGTGGATACCAGTAACTTGCCGGTAGGTATCGGCATCGAAGCGGGCGCGGTTTCGGCGCAGGCCAACGCCGCCGACGCCTTACCGGCTCTGCTGCCGGTTGGTTTGGGCGAGCGCGGCGGGGAGATTAACCAGATCTTCCGCAATGCGTTCGATCGTGTCGTTTTGAACGGTGAAGACATCCAGACTGTTTTGGATGAGGAAGCCGCAAACTTGCAAGCCCTGATGGACGAAACAGGCGCGCCTTGCTGGGCGCCTGATCCGGCCAGCGCCGGGCCTTGCCAGGTGAACGATTAGTTTTAGAAACGGCGGGGCGTGCCAAAACACGCCCCGCCATGTTTATCCGCAGTACAAGAGATTTGTGAAGGGGTTTGCCATGAGCGCAGCACAACAGACTGTGAATCGGAAGAAGTTTGTTTGGGCCCCGTATCTGCTTATCCTGCCATCGTTGATCTATCTGGTTTTGTTTTTTGCCTGGCCGATGGTACGTGGGTTAGCGCTGGCGGTGTGGGATGATGAAGCGTCGCTGTCGTTGAACGCCGAGGCATCCCAGGACAGCGCGTTGGTGGGCTTATTGCCGCAAGGCGCGTCGGTGACAATTTCTGATAGGCAGGGCAATTTTGTGCCGCCGGAAGATTTGGCGGAGCAAAATCTGCTGACGGACACCTGGTTTAAGATCAGCGGGGTTGGCCCGGATGGTCAGGCGGTGGCCGGATGGGTGGCGGAGAGCCGGATTCGTATTCGCGAGACGGCCGTGGATGGCACACCGGTTCTGGGCACGGTGAGGTCGAAATTAGGGGCGGAGTCGGACCCGTTAACGGCCGTTTACGCCGACGCCAATGAAGACAGCCCCATCATCGGTCAACTCGAAGCGCGAGCAGAGGTAGACATTTCCGAGCAAGTGGTTCTGGAAGTGTGGTACCGGGTGGCCGGTGAAACGGCCAACGGGGAGATGATCGAAGGCTGGGCGCAGTCGCGGTATATTCAGGTGTTTGGTGAGGGGGAAAACGGCCGTGTCGATCGCGGCAACACCGGCGAACTCACCTCCAAATACCTCTCCCGCATGGTCAACGACCGCTTCTTCTGGCCGGCCGTGCGCACCACCTTGTTACTCATCGTCATCATCATCCCCATTCAGTTTGTCCTGGCCATTATCATGGCCCTGGTTATCCAGGCTAATCTGAAACTGAGCAGCCTTTTCCTCTATATATTTGCCATTCCCCTCGCCGCCTCCGACCTGGCTATCGGCATCGTCTGGTTTTCCATTTTCACCACCAACGGCTATCTCAACACCATCTTGCAAGGCCTGGGACTCATCGACGCGCCGGTCACCTATCTTTCGGCCGAAACCCGTTATTGGATCATCATCGCCATTGTCCTGGCTGAAGTGTGGCGCGCCACATCCATTGTGATGGTCATTGTCGTTTCCGGCCTGCAAGCCATCTCCACCGAAGTGTTGGAAGCGGCCGAACTGTTCGGCGCCGGCCTCTGGCAACGGCTGCGGTACATCATCTTGCCCCTCCTGCGGCCCAGTTTGCAGGTGGCCTTAATTTTACGCACCATCCTCGCCCTGCAAGTCTTCGCCGTCGTCGTCGCCCTGAGTGGCGGCGACGTGGTCACGGTGCTGGCAAACGAAACCTACCGCCAATACTACGATTTTCGTAATCTCAATGTGGCTGCCTCGTATGCCGGATTAATTTTGCTCATATCCATGGTCAGCGCCATTTTCTACCTGCGCACCATTCGTACCCAGGAGGAGGCAGTAGGATGAGCGCCTTAACTGAAAATAATCCTGTTCAGGTGTCCCCGGAAGTGCGGGCGATCCATCGCAAAATGCTGCGGCAGCAAAAAATACGGCGCGGCTTCACTTACCTCGTCGCCATCCTCATTGTTCTGTGGATTCTCATTCCCATCTGGTTCATTGCCTCCATGGCTCTGACCACGCCGGAAAATGTGCGCGCCTACCCCAAAGGCGTGCTGCCGTTCATTGAATTTTCTCTGACCACCCTGAAATTTTTCCTGGCTTCGGAAGGCATTGTGCCCGGGATCATCAATAGTGTCCTGGTCGCCTTGATTACCCTGGTACTTTCTACTTTGATTGCCGCCCCGGCCGGTTACGCCACCTCTCGCTACATTTTTCGCGGCCGTGATACTTACCGGTTGGCAATTTTAATGGTCCGCGCCTTTCCCATCGTCGTGTTGGCGATTCCGCTGGTCGTGGTTTTCATCAATTTCAACATTTTCGACAGCATCTACAGTTTGGCGTTGATGCACACTGCCTTAACCCTGCCGACAACCATCCTGATTATCGGCAGCGTTTTCGCCAGCGTGCCTTATGAACTGGAAGAAGCGGCCAAAGTGTTTGGCTGCACGCCCTTTCAGGCGTTCCGCCAGGTGGTTTTTCCACTGGTGCTGCCGGGTATTGCGGCGTCGGCCATCTTTACCTTTGTCATGTCGTGGAATGAGGTATTTGCGGCCAGTGTGTTAACTATCCAGCACCGCACGTTACCGGCGCAAGTCTTTAATACCCTGGGACAATCATCCCAGGCTTACCAGTTTGCCGGCGCGTTTTTTATGCTGATCCCTTCGATGATCTTCATCTTTATCATTCGCCGCTATTTGTTCAATATGTGGGGTCAGATCACCAAGTAAACACCCATTGATACACGTACGATCGGGTTAAGAGGATTAAAATGGCTGAGATCAAGATTGAAAATGTAGTCAAACGTTTTGGTGATTTTGTCGCTGTGGATAAAGCAAACCTGACGATTGCCGAACGAGAATTTGTGGTGCTGTTGGGGCCAAGCGGCTGCGGCAAGACCACGCTCCTGCGCGCGGTCGCCGGCTTAGGCATGGCCGACGAAGGGCGCATCAGCATTGGCGGCCGTGACGTGACCTATTTGCCGCCCCGCGACCGCAATATCTCAATGGTTTTCCAAAGTTACGCCATTTTTCCGCACATGAAGGTTTACGATAACATCGCTTTTGGCCTGAAAATGCGCAAAGCTGAGGACCAGGAAATTAAAAGGCGGGTCAATCGGGCGGCGGAAATGATGCATATAGAGAAAATGTTGGATCGTTTTCCGAGCAAGATGAGCGGTGGGCAGCGGCAGCGCGTGGCCGTGGCCAGAGCCATCGCCATGGACGCTGAGGTGTTGTTGATGGACGAGCCGCTTAGTAATCTGGATGCGCTGCTGCGGCTGGAGATGCGCGCCGAACTGAAACGCCTGCTCCACGAGCTAAACGCCACAACGATTTATGTGACCCATGACCAAATTGAAGCCTTGAGCATGGGCGACCGGATTGCCGTTATGAAGGATGGCGTTATCCAGCAGATTGATGAACCGACAAAGGTGTATGATTTGCCGTCTAACCAGTTTGTGGGTGGTTTTATTGGCAATCCGCCGATGAATTTTATGGTGGGGCAGGTGCAGCGCGAGAATGGGGATCTGTCTGTGCAGATTGGCGAGTTTTCGTTGCAGCCGAGCAGCGCGATGCTGCCGATGCTTAAGCCGTATGATGGCCGACAGGTGGCGATAGGTATTCGCGCGGAAAATATGGAGGCATTTAATGCGCCGCAGGACGAGGCCTTGAAGGTGCGTGTGTTGGTGGTAGAACCGTTAGGTTCGCAGAATTTGCTCACGGTGAAGATTGGTCAGGATACGGTGAAAGTAGCCACACACCCAACATTTCGCACTGCGCCGGATGAAGATATTTGGCTGCGTTTTCCGGCCGATAAGATACGGTGGGTAGACCGTGAAAGCGGAAAGGTTTTATATGCCTGAGACCCTTGCTCATGTCATCAATCATACTCATTGGGACCGCGAGTGGTTTTTAACGTCGGTGTATACCAGCCGCTGGATTCCTGGCCTGATTGATAAGCTGGAGAAACTGGTAGCGCAAAACCCTGATTTTTGTTATTTGCTGGATGGGCAGACGCTGGTAATTGAGGATTTGTTGGCTGTGGCGCCGGAATATGCGGCACGGGTGGCGGCGTTGGTTAAACAGAACCAACTGTTGATTGGCCCTTATTACTGCCAGCCGGACTGGCAGATCAGCAGTGGGGAGTTGTTGGTTCGTAATTTGATGAACGGCCGTCTCGACCTCCAGCGTCTTGGCGCAGCAATGGAAACGGGCTGGCTGGTGGACACCTTCGGTCACATCAGCCAATCACCACAGCTTCACCGCATGTTTGGTCTGGATGCCGTCTTCGTCTGGCGCGGCGTGCCGCAGTTGGCGCCCTATTTTCAGTGGCAGGGCGCAGACGGCAGCAAATTGTTGGCCGTGGATTTGTTTGGCGGCTATCGCAACCTGTATGGCGTGACCCATGCGCCGGAGATAGCGGTGCAGCGGTTAGAAGGAGAGGTAGATAAGTTACGGCCGTTCTACCCCACACCCGACATCCCCCTCTTCGACGGCTACGACCTGGAAGACAACCCCGAAGATCCCCTGACGTTCTTCCGGCAAGCCGGTCCAATCAACCCAGACATCACGCTTCAGCAGGCCACGCCCACCTCCTTTGTCCGCCACATCGCGCAGCAACATGTGCCCATGCCGGTCATCAGTGGCGAACTCAACTCCGGCAAATTTGGGGCCACGTTCCCCGGCGTGTATTCCACACGCACCTATCTGAAGGTGATGGCCCACGATTGCCAGCGGATGTTGTTTCGGGTAGCCGAGCCGCTGGCCGCAATGGCCCGGCTGCGCGGGCGCGCCTTTCCCGCCGCCGACATTGAGCGTTGGGAGCGCCTGCTGCTGCAAAACGCAGTCCACGACTGCATTTGCGGCGTCAGCATCGATCAGGTGCATGAAAAGATGGAATACAGCTACCGGCTGGCGTTCGACGCCATCGCCGACGATGCCCAATCGTCGCTGGCGGCGATCTTGCAAGATTTCGCCCCGGGCGATTACGCCATCAGCACGCAGCCGTTTGCCACGGCCGTTTGGCAGGCCGTGAATGGCGAATTGCTTTGGGCCGAAACCGAGGGCATCGGCGTCTGGCCGGTGCAAAAACGACTGCCCATTACTCTGGTAAACGAAGCCGTCACGACGCCCTTTGTCTGGCAAAACGCGCATTACACGGCCGTTCTCTCGCCTGATGGGCAGCTGCTGCTCGACGGGCAAAGCATGGGTCGGCTGCTGGTTTGGGCCGAAGCCGGCGATACATACTCCGCGCAAAAAGGGGAATTGTTGGGCGAATTACGGCCGTCTGCGCCTCCCATCATCGCCCAAAAATCCGCCCAGCACTGCGAAATCACCTTCTCGGCTGCCTGGCAAAACGAATCGGCAAATGTCAAAGCTGACATTCGACTGATTTTCGACCATTCCCCACTGTTACGCTGGCAGGTTGATCTGGACTCTCGCGGCACGGATTTGCGGGTGGAGATGGCCTTTGCCACTGGCCTGCCCGGCGACATCGCGGCGGGAATGCCTTTCGATGTGGTGTCGCGCGCGCCGGTAGACGACGATTTACTGCCCCGGCAGCTTCCCGCCGACTTGCAAAAGGTCCTGATCGGGCAGCGCGAATTGGGCTGCGTGACCGATTTCCCGTTTCACGATTTTATTGCCGTGACCAATGGTGAGCGCAGCACGGCCGTTCTCGCCAAAGGTCTGCACGCCTACGCCGCCACAAGCTCCGGCGATCTGTCTCTGATTGTGCGCCGGTCGGTGGAATGGCTCACCAAAGCCGATTTGCCCGACAGAATAGGCGACGCCGGCCCCTTCTTTTACGTGCCCGACGCCCGCTGCGAGCGCCCTGTGCGCCACGAAGTCGCCGTCGCCGTCGGCGCGTTTACCCCGGACAGCATGGCCTTGCAGCAGCTAAACGCCGCCTATCAAACGCCGCCGCTCATCGCGCGCAAGCAGAGCGCGGGCAACCGGCGCGCCTGGCCGCTGCTGCAAGAATCGCTGCCGTTAAGCAGCCTTTCTGTCCGCGACGGCCGTATCCTGGCCCGCCTGTACAATCCGACAACGGCCGTTCAGCCGCTCGCGCACAGTTACCGGCAAACCGATGTCTGGGGCAGCCCGGTGGGTTGGCGCATGGCCGTGGCCCCCAAACATATCGTCACCTTGCAGCTGCCGCATACCCTGCCGCCTGTCGTCGCTGGCGGCGGCCAGCCGGTTACCTGGCGCAATCGTCCTGCGTGGCGCGTGGGTGAAAGCGCCAGCCTGCCGGATACGGCCGTGTTGTCTCGTCTCCAGGCGCAAATTGACGAGCTGACGGAGCAGTTGGCGGCGGCGGAAACGGCCGTTACTCAAAGCCACGGAACCGACCGCCTGCGCCAGCAGCATCGCTGCTACATTCTGGAGCGCGAAAAGCTGGAGTACCAGCTTGCTCATCTGCTTAATTCGCGCAAACTGGCGCAACAGGGCGGGCTGCGTTACGCTTACCTGTATGAACCAGATGCCGAAATCGCCGCCATTGGCGCGGCGCTCAACCGCCTGCGCATCAAGCGGCGCATCTACGACTACATTGTGACCGTGCTTTAAGTAAAACTCGAGTGACTGTACAGACCCCAAGGGTTTGCTCGTGAGAATTTGGATTATTTGGGTATAAAACCCTTGGGGTCTTGCCAAAGAAACCGGAACAATTACCGCAGAATTAGCCTTACCAGGAAGCTCAGCATGTCTTTTGCTACGTTTGAACAAGATGTCGCCGCCCTGGCGCTGGCTGCGGTGACGGCCGCCAACCCCGCCGCGCGCGTCAGCAGCCAAATTGCCGCATCGCCCGGTGCGGTCACGGTTGCCGGAGAGTCGTATGCCCCGGCGCGGATTTTTGTTGTGAGTGTGGGCAAAGCGGCGGTGGCCATGGCTGCGGCCGCGGCCAGCATTCTTGGCGATACACTGACCGCCGGTGTTGTCATCAGCAAAGCAACGGCCGTGCCCGATTTGCCGCCGCCCCTGCGATATTTTCCGGGCAGCCACCCGCTGCCCAGCCAGCTCAGCCTCCAGGCCACCCAGGCCGTCTACGAACTGTTGGCCGAAACGCAGCCCGATGACCTGGTTTTGTGTCTGGTCTCCGGCGGCGCGTCGGCGCTGCTAACGCGGCCTGTGCTGCCGCTGGCCCAGTGGCAGGCGCTCAACGACGCTCTGCTGCGCAGCGGCTGCGCCATCAACGACATCAACACCATCCGCCAGCAGTTCGACACGGTGAAAGGAGGCGGATTGGCGCAGTGGGCGGCTCCGGCGGCCTGCGTCAGTCTTATTCTCAGTGATGTGATCGGCAACCGGCTGGCGCATATCGGCAGCGGCCCCACGGTGCCTACACCGCCGGACCCGCAGCGAGCGCAGGCGATTTTGGATGCCTACCAGGTGTGGGCGCGGCTGGATGAGGCCACGGCTACGGCCGTTACCCGTCACCTCGCCGCCGCCATTCCCCATCAACCAGCCGCCGGCAACTTTATCCGCAACCACATCATCGGCGATGTGAGTCTGGCGGCTGAGGCGGCGGCGCGGCGGGCCGAACAGCTTGGGTTCCAAACGGCCGTCGTCTCTACCACGCTCACCGGAGAGGCGCGGGACATTGGCCGCATGGCCGCCGACGTGGCGCGCCAAACGCCGCCCGGCCGCTGCCTGATCTGGGGCGGCGAAAGCACGGTCACGGTCACAGGCGCTGGTTTGGGCGGGCGCAATCAAGAAGCGGCGCTGGCCGCCGCTGTGGCTCTGTCCGGCGCGCCCGGCTGCGTGGTGGCCAGCTTCGCCACCGATGGCGAGGATGGGCCGACGCCGGTGGCCGGGGCGGTGGTTTCGGGGGAAACGGCCGTGCAGGCGGCCCAATCGGGCCTGGACCCGGCCGCTTATCTGGCCAACAACGACAGCTATCACTTTTTCCAGCGGCTGGGCGCGGGGCATCTGTCTGCGCCCACCGGCACCAACGTCAACGATTTGTTGGTGGCGCTAACCTATGCGACAGACTCATGAATTTGACCATCATAGAGCATCTAAACTTTTTGTACGGGCCAGAGGCGGCGAAGGAGATTTTGCCGCGCCTGGACGAACTGATAGAGCGGTATCAACTCCTGTTAACCGGCGGCGCGACCGATTTTTTTGATGAACGGGACGCGGTTCTGATTACGTATGGGGATATGGTGCAGGCGGCGGGGGAACGGCCGTTGCACACCCTGGCCTCGTTTTTGCGCCGGCAGGTGTCCGGCGTGGTCAACACCATCCACCTGCTGCCCTTTTATCCCTACTCCTCGGACGATGGCTTTTCGGTGATTGATTATTGGGCGGTGGACCCGGCGCTGGGAACCTGGGCCGATGTGGCCGAAATCGGCCACGATTTTCGCCTGATGTTTGACGCCGTGATTAACCACATTTCGGCGCAGAGTGATTGGTTCCAGGGGTTTTTGCGCGGCGAGCCGCCCTTTACCGATTATTTTGTCGTGCCGGAGCCGGGAGCGGATGTGACGGCCGTTTTTCGCCCGCGCGCCCTGCCGCTGCTGACCGATGTGCAAACCGCCGCCGGACTGCGCCGCGTCTGGACCACGTTCAGCGCCGACCAGATTGACTTGAATTTTGCCAATCCGGACGTGCTGCTAAAAATCAGCGAGCTGCTGCTGTTTTATGTGGCGCAAGGCGCGCGCCTGATCCGTCTGGATGCCATCGCCTTTATGTGGAAGGAGGTCGGCACGAGCTGCCTGCACTTGCCGCAAACGCATCGCATCATTCAACTATGGCGCAGCATTTTGGACCTGGTTGCGCCGCAGGTGGCGCTGATCACCGAGACGAATGTGCCCCATCAGGACAATATCGCCTATTTTGGCAACGGCCGTAACGAAGCCCAGCTGGTGTATAACTTTTCGCTGCCGCCCCTGACCCTGCACGCTTTCCACAACGGCCGTGCCGACATTCTCTCGAATTGGGCGCAAACCCTGACCTTGCCCTCCGACCGGACGACCTTTTTCAACTTTCTTGCTTCGCATGATGGCATTGGGCTGACTCCGGCGCGCGGGCTGCTGTCGGAAACGGCCGTTTCCGACATGGCGGCCCGCGTGCTGCGCCTCGGCGGGCAGGTGTCCTATCGCGCCAACCCCGACGGCAGCCAGACAGCCTATGAACTAAACATCAACTACCTCGACGCTCTCGCCGATCCGGATGTGCCCGAGGAATCCATCAATCTAATTGCCCGCCGCTTTTTAACGGCGCAAGCCATCATGTTGGCCCTGCGCGGCGTGCCGGGCATTTACTTTCACAGCCTGTTCGGCTCGCGCGGCTGGCCGGATGGCGTGCAAACGACCGGCCGCGCCCGGACCATCAACCGGCAAAAGCTGGACGCCGCCCACCTGACGGCCGAATTAGGCCGCGCCGGTTCGCTGCGCCAGCAGGTGTTCGCCGGGTATCGCGGGCTGCTGCAGGCCCGCAGCCGCAGCGCGGCGTTCCATCCCAACGGCGAGCAGGAAATTTTGTTTTGGCATCCGGCGCTGTTTGTCGTGCGGCGCACGGCCCCGGACGGCGCGGCGCAGGCGCTGTGCCTGCACAATGTCAGCCGCGAGCCGGTGGTTGTCACCCTGCCGCCTGGACATTTTACGGATTTGTTGGGACAACGGCCGTTTTCAGCTTCGGAGCCGGTGACGATACGGCCGTACCAAACAATTTGGCTGCAAGGCGGTTTGGGTTAAGATTTGTCAAATCTCAAAGGTTTGACAAATTTATTTTCGGAGGAAACAACATGAGCGCAGGCTCAACACCATGAATGAAAATCCGCAGATTTCGCCGATGACACAGATTTATTTCTAATCTGCGTCATCTGTGTCATCTGTGGATTATTTTCGAGGGAGACGACATGAGCGCAGGCTCTACACCATGAACGAAAGGGACACGGATGAACACGGATTTTCACGAATTGTTATCCGTGTTCATCCGCGTTAATCCGTGTCCCATTTTCAGAGGAGACGACATGAGCGCAAGCTCAACACCATGAATGAAAATCCGCAGATTTCGCCGATGACGCAGATTTTTCTCTGCACCTCTGCGCCTTTGCGCCTTTGCGTTAAATTCTTTTCAGAGGAGGAGACGACATGAGCGCAAGCTCAACACCATGAATGAAAATCCGCAGATTTCGCAGATGACGCAGATTTTTCTCTGCACCTTTGCACCTCTGCGCCTTTGCGTTAAATTCTTTTCAGAGGAGAAAATGTATGATCAGGCAAGACGGCCGTTCCCCCAACCAACTGCGGCCTATTCACTTCGAAACCAATTTCACCAAATGGGCTGAAGGCTCCGTGCTAGTTCAATTTGGCGATACCCATGTATTGTGCAACGTGACTCTGGAGAATTCCGTGCCCAACTGGCTGCGCGGCCGTGAAACTCCGCAAGGCTGGCTGACGGCCGAATATGCCATGCTGCCGCGCAGCACCCACAGCCGCACTGCCCGCGAACAGCGCTGGCCGAAAGGGCGCACCCAGGAAATTTCGCGGCTGATCGGCCGCAGCCTGCGCATGGCCGTTGATTTGGCTGCCCTGGGCGAACGCACACTAACCATCGACTGCGACGTGCTGCAGGCGGATGGCGGCACGCGCACGGCGGCCGTTTGCGGCGGCTGGGTGGCGGTGAATCTGGCGTTACGGCCGTTCATCATCAGCGGCGAACTACCGGAGAGTGTGCTGCGTCAGCAAGTGGCGGCCATCAGCGTGGGCATCGTCGATGGCGTGGCGCTGCTCGATTTGCCTTACGCGGAAGATGTGGCCGCCGAAGTGGATTTTAACGTGGTGATGACCGCCGCCGGCGAATTGATAGAAGTGCAGGGCACGGCCGAAAAAGCCCCATTTCCCCGCGCGCACCTCGACCAACTGCTGGATTTGGCGACGGGCGGCATTCAGATGCTGGCCGCCAAACAACGCGAGGCGCTGACGGCCGTATGACAAGCCCGCTGCGCAAAATAACTGCTGTACCCATCGCGGAGCCGGTCGCCCGTGGGCAGGCCGCCCTGCTGCTGGCGGTGAGTGTGGGGTTGGTAACGGCCGTGTGGCTCCTCATTTTCACCTGGCTGATCAGCGGCGATTTGGAAGGAGCGACGGTGATGGCCGGCCTGGTATTTAGTGGCGTCGTGTTGGGGCTGGGCGCGCTGGCTCGCAGCGGCCGTGTGCGGCTAGCCGCCGGGTTGATGGTGGGTCTGTTGACACTGCTTATTGCCCTGGATTCGGCCAGTTATGGCCTGGCCGCGCCTGGGGCGGCGGCGTTTGTGCTGCCGGTTGTGCTGGCAGCCTGTTGTTTGGGTTTTGGGTGGGGAATGGCGGTGGCCGTGGTGTGTGCAACGGCCGTGTGGGCCATTGCCTGGGCAACGTATGCCGGGTGGTATGCGGCCTACGACCCGGCCACATTATCCCATCTTACGTTTAACGCGCCTTTTTACACGGTAATTTTGTTGTTAACGGCCGTGATCGTCGGCGCGTGGAGCCGATACCTGGTTAATTTGCTCACCTGGCAGGGCGCCAAGGAATGAGGGCGGGAGATTGGAGACTGGAGATTGGTGGAGATATTACACTTTTAGTCTCCCAGTCTCCAGTCTCCCCATCCCATCTTCCAAGGCTATCAGAACTGGGGTAAATATGGCGCAAACGTTGTCAGGTAATCGTCCAGAATAGCCCGCGCCTGACCAATGTCATTGATCATCGGGTCGAGCAGCAGGGTTTGCAGGGCCAGGCGACGATTGCCGGTAACGGCCGTTTCCACCACCATTTCCACCAACTCCGCTTCTCGCCGCAGCAGCGCCGTAATACCGGCCGGCAGCTCGCCAATTTGGATGCCGCGCACGCCCAGCCGACTGATCACCGCCGGAACTTCCACAATTGTCTCGTCGGGCAGGCCGGCGATGGAGCCGTGGTTGGGGATATTCACCGTTTCGTCGAAATAATTTTCGTTGTGGGTGATGGCCGCGATGAGTTCGGCCGCGCCTTCGCTTTCAGCGTCGCGCATCCCATCCACCGACAGGTTGCCGGCGGCCATTTCCGCCAGCATGTGGTTCATAAAGTCGCGGCTGGCTTCGTTGCCGTCCCAATCATACAGGCGCAGGTCGTAGGTTTCCCACGGCCTGGTTTGGGCGTTGTGGCCATAAGGCAGATATTCCACCAGATGCGTGTCGCCGGGAATGGGCAGCAGATCGAATGTGCGGAATAGGTCCAGCGACAATGGCTCCAGCGTGGGCGGCGCGTCGGCCAGCGCGTCGCGGAGGGCGGGGTAGAGGTCTTCGCCGGTGAGTTTGTCGCGTACGTCTACCAGCCAGATAAAGTGGTTGAGGCCGGCCGATTTGATGTCGATGTGTTGACGGCCGTATGCCGCCAACTGATGGGCAATGGGCGTATTGGCCGGGTCAGAACGCAGCGAAATAGATTCAGGCACGGGGATGTGGTAGCGGTTGCGCAGCAGAACGGCCGTAAGCGCATACCCAATCTGAATCTGATGGCATTTGCCGACGATGTTGATGTGGCTGTATTTTGTGACAGCGCGGGTAATGCGCGGCAGCGGGTTGCTGAAATTGATGAGAACGGCCGTTGGGCAAAGCGTTTCCATATCCCGCACAATGTCTAAAAAGGGCGGAATCTGGCGGCAGGCGTGCATCAGGCCTCCGGGACCGCCGTTTTCAGCATAGGCCTGGCGCAGGCCATGTTTCAGCGGAACCTCCCAGTCCAGCCGCCACAATTTCTCGCGCGGCGGCACTTCAATCGACACAATGACAAAATCTGCCCCAGGCAACACATCGCGCCGGTTTGTGCTGGCGCTGATGCGCATGTCGGCGTCCCAGGCGTCGCTCATCCGTTGCGCCACTTTGGCGACAATTTCCAGGCCGGACTCATTAAAATCTACCAGGGCTAACTCGCTGCCACGTAAACGGCCGTCACGGACAATTGTTGCCAATGTGGACGGGCCAAAACTGGCGCTGCCCGCGCCGATAATGACAATTTTGGGTTTTAAAGACATACGTTTTCTCCGTTGGTTTGCAAGCAAAAATATATGCATGGGTGTGAATGCGTATGATAACACGTAAAGTTGCGCCTAATGAAAAAATGAATTCGTTTTACACTTTGGGGATTTGCCAATATACTTAAAAATGCCCAATGTTTGAGCAGGTTTCTTTCCCGAAACCCGATTCAGGATTTTCACCCAAAACAGCCAAACTAAATTTATAGTAGGAGGACGACGCAATGGCAGACGAGAAAAAGATGGTAGGCGAAGTCTATTACCCCGCGCCCGAGGTAGTTGCCCACGCGCACATTCGCGATTATGAGAAGGTTCACGCGGATGCATCGGCGGACCTGGCAAAATTCTGGGGCAAGGTAGCCGCAGAAAATTACGAATGGTTCCAGCCGTGGGAACAAACGCTGGATGATGACAATGCCCCATTTTATAAATGGTTTAAGGGGGCGAAGGTCAATATCGTCCATAACGCGTTGGACAGGCACATGCGCACGGCCGTGCGCAACAAAGCCGCCCTCATTTTTGAAGGGGAACCGGGCGACACCAAAGTCTACACCTATCAACAACTTCATTACCAGGTTAGCAAATTTGCCAGCGTCCTGCGGGCTATGGGCGTGCAAAAAGGGGACCGCGTTACCATCTACATGGGACGAATTCCCGAATTAATCATCGCCATGCTGGCGTGTGCCAAAATTGGAGCCATACACTCCGTGGTTTATGGCGGCTTTTCCACCGAAGCGCTCCATGAGCGCATCGACGACAGCCAATCCAAAGTCCTCATCACCTGTGACGGCGCCTGGCTGCGCGGCACGATCATCGAACTGAAAAAAATCGCCAACGAAGCGGTTGATCGCTCCGGAACCATCCAATCGGTGATTTGTGTTAAGCGCACCGGTATGGATGTAGAAATGGTGCAGGGGCGTGATTATTGGTACCACGACCTGATGGCCTTGCCCATCGCCGATCCGACTGCACCGACGCAGGTAATGGATGCCGAAGACCCGCTGTTTATTTTGTATACCTCTGGCACCACCGGCAAACCTAAGGCTATTTTGCACACACATGGCGGCTACATGGTCTGGACATCAACCACGCTGAAGTGGGTGTTCGACATCAAACCGGAAGATGTGTGGTGGTGCGCGGCCGATCCTGGTTGGATTACCGGCCACAGTTACATTGTTTATGCGCCCCTGATTTTGGGGGCGACCAGCGTCATGTATGAAGGCGCGCCTACCTATCCCTATCCGGACCGCTGGTGGTCGCTCATTGCCAAATATGGCGTCACTATTTTGTACACGGCTCCCACGGCTATTCGCGGCCTGATGCGCTTTGGCGAAAGCTGGCCCAACAAGCATGATTTATCGACGCTGCGCCTGCTCGGCTCTGTCGGCGAGCCGATTAATCCGGAAGCCTGGCGTTGGTACCATCGAGTTATCGGCAAAGAAAAATGCCCCATCATGGACACCTGGTGGCAGACGGAAACCGGCGGGTTTATGATTACCCCGCTGCCCTGCGTGCCCCTCAAACCAGGCTCAGCGACACGCGCTTTTCCTGGAGTGGATATTGATGTAGTGGATGAGGATGGTCATCCGGTGGCGGCCAATGAGGAAGGGTTCCTGGTGATCAAATCGCCCTGGCCGGGGATGCTGCGGACGATTTTTGGCGATCCTGACCGGTATGTGCAGCAGTATTGGAGCCGTTTTGCCGAACAGGGCTGGTATTTACCGGGTGACAGCGCCAAGAAGGACGAGGATGGCTATATCTGGGTCATCGGCCGTATCGACGACGTGATTAAGGTGTCGGGCTATCGATTGGGCACGGCCGAAATTGAGAGTGCGTTGGTGAGCCATTCGGCGGTGGCCGAAGCGGCGGTGATTGGCGTGCCGGATGAGCTGCGCGGCAATATCATCAAGGCGTATTGCATTTTGCGGCAGGGTTGGGAAGGCAGCGAAAAGCTGGAGCACATGCTCAAAGATCATGTGGCGCACGAGATGGGACCAATCGCCAAACCATCGACGATTGAGTTTGTGGATAATTTGCCTAAGACGCGATCGGGTAAAATTATGCGGCGCATTTTGAAGGCCCGGGTGATGGGTCAGGATGTGGGGGATTTGTCGACGCTGGCCGATTAACGGCCGTTTCCACCATCAGCCACTGAAACAGCAGCGGATTTGTTAAGCTGAACAAAAAAGAGCCTGGCGATTGTTGAAATGCCAGGCTCTTTTTTTATTATTGGTTAGCAGAACGCCACCAACGAGGGTGATTTTTACGCAGGTCGTCACGCGAGGGCAAGGGGAAATAGGCCAATTCACTGGTGTTGCCCAGGTAGACGCCGTTGCTGATCATGCGGTAGGGGTATTCGACGGTGTGTGTGCGGTCGATCATTTTGGTGTGTACCGGTTTGGTTTGTAGTTCGACCAGGCCTTCGCGCAGCTGGTGAATATAGTCGTAGGGCAGGTCGCCGATGGAGCCATATTCTGGGTTTTTAGCCAGTTCGCCCAGGCGTAAATCGACGAAGCAGACGGCCGGCAGGTGGATCATGCTGTCGGGGTCTTGGGTCAGGAATTCGTATAACGATAAGGGGTCCAGCGTGCTGACGACCAACGGCGAAACGGGGGCGATTTCCTGGTACATGTATAAACCGGCGTCATCTTTGGGAAACGCATTGCTGCGTTTTAGGGGCAGGGTTTCGCCAAATTTGGTGACGAGGTAGAGGGTGTCGATGTTGGTGAGGGGGATGTGTTCCAGAACGCGGTAAGTGGCGATATAGACGGATTTTTTGGGGCGGCCGTCTTCGTGTGGCACGCAGCGGGCAATCCCTTCGTCGATACGGAAAAAATCGTGGCGGAAATCCGGGTCTAGCTCGATAAACATGGCTTGCCCGCGTTGTTTCTTGCTGTAGCCGACGGTGTAGTAGACGCCAAACTCTTCTGGTGGATACATCGAGGCGATGAGGGCTTCTGGTATGAGGGACAGGTACAGGTGTACAGTCATGTAAGTTTCCGCTCCTTTTTGCTTCTTTGCGCTGACAATCTCATCGGTAGATGATGAGGGATTGATGCTTGAAATTATAGCCGTATCTCCCAAGCCTACCACAATTGTAAACGCCTGGGCAACGGCCGTCTCCGGTGTTTAGGGCAATCGGGTAAATCGTTAACTGGGGCTCCCCAAAAAGATGGACGCAAAAAAATTAGAAATTGAATACGCTTCACGCCAAAGATAAACATGAGTAGATTGTAACGGCCGTGTCCACTTGGGACGAGAATACTGCCACGGCTGGGTCATTCTATACCCATCCTGAAACCTCAATCCAAGGTAAAACTACAGCAGCCCCAACGTCTGAGCGCGCATCACAGCCTGCACTCTGCTATTGACATTTAGCTTGCGGTAAATGTTTTTCAAATGCGTTTTTACCGTACTATCAGCCACCCACATCTTGGTTGCAATTTCCCTATTTGACAACCCCGCCTCCAAACACCGCAACACCTCTTGCTCTCGTTCGCTAATAGAAGCGGCGGCAGACAGCACGGAAATCGCTTTTTTGGAAACCGCAACCTCGGCCCCATAACTGTCCCTCATTTTTTGCTGGATGTTTTTGATAAATTGCTGCGCTTTAGCTGTTAACCTTTCCGTCTCCAAGACGAGTGTGAGCAAAGGCACAATCTGAGGCCCCCGATCCAGGAAAGGGCGGGTAAATTCTTCCGGCTCAGCCAACCGGATCACTTTGGCCATCAACTGGCGTGCCTGGTTTACCTTCCCTGTGCCTAGCAGCGATATAGCCATCATCAAACGCGCTCCCAGCAGCGGCTCGTTCTTTAATCCGTAAGGATACCGCTCGATGAGTATGGCCAGAATATTTTCGGCCGAACCATACTGCTTTTGCGCCAGAAAAACTTCTGCCTGGGTCAGCATGGCAACATCATGGGCCTCTGTTTCGCCCAACGCATTCAGCACACGCTCAGCCTCGAACAAATCACCTTGTCGAATATAAGACAAGGCTTGATACGCGGTTAAATCCTGGCTTGTCCACATCCTCGAAGGTCTTTCTTGATTCAAACGCAGGGTGGACTCTATGGTTGCCCGGGCTGCGTCAAATTCCCCCTGGGCAACTTGTATGCGCGCCAGTAGAAGGGAAGTCATCACCGGTATGTTTGAACTGGTTGGATTTGGGTCGACTTCCCTGGCCTGGGTCAAGAGGCGACGAGCCTGGGCAACCTCATCTCGCGCAAAATGGATCTCGCTCAGAACCGTCAACAAAACGCTGGCCGTTTCTGGTAACGTGTCTCGCTGCGCCAGAATCCACTGGAGTACGTGATGCGCAAGTTGCTCACTGCGACCCAATTCTCCCTGTAGAAACAGACAAAGGGCGCATACCCCTCCCGCCATCACTGCGACGAATAGATTGCCCCGGGCTTTTGCCAGGTCAAGATTGCGGAAGGCTACTGCTTCAGCTTTGTCGTAAGTTTGCTGGTGAAAAAATGTGTCGCTTTGCACCAGCAGATCCATCATTTGCCATACCTCATCGTTACCCCCGGCAGCTTCACTCTGCAAAAGAAACGGCTCACCCGCGGCCTGGAGTTGGCGGAACCGGTTGATCTCAGCCAGCACCTCTTGCTCATTTGGTGTTTGTTCCGCGATGGGTTTACCCCTGATATTCTGCTCAACATGTTGCAAGAACTGCGCCAACTCCCCTGGCGACAAAGCTGCCTTGGCCAACCGGATATAAACCGCCAGCAAGGTTTTGTGTTGTTGCACCACTGGGGCCGGCAGTTGTTTTAGCCAGCGCAATAATCGAGAATCCTCGCCATACTGCTGCAACTCCCGCAGTGCAACGGCTTCAATCAGCGTCGCCGCCTCTTCCCACGCTTCAATTGCCAGCAAATGGCGCACTGAGTCCGCCGGCGCATCCTGAGCCTGATACCAGCGTGCTGCCCGCCGGTGTAATGGGTGAATTTCTGCCGGGAAGTGGGTTTGCAACTGGCTGCGCAAAGCCTGGGCAAACAAGTCATGATACCGGTACCAGCTCTGCCCATCCCCCAGTTGGGTCAGAAACAGGTTGTCCTGCCACAAGCGCTGCAATACCTGTTGCCCGCCAGTTTGGCCGGTAACGGCATCACACAGGTCGCCGGTTAGATGCTCAAGGATGGAGGTTTTTAGCAGAAAGGTTTGGATTAATGGCGGCTGCTGTTGTAACACATCTTCCATAAAGTATTCGTGCAGATAGGTATGTTCTCCCGTAAAAGTTGCTATAAAGCGATGTTTATCGGCCTGTTGATTCAAGGCCAGAGCAACCAGATTAAGACCGGCTGCCCAGCCTTCAGTGCGATTGACCAACACGCGCATCTCGCTGATCCCTAACGGATTATCCGGAATTTGCCGCTGTAACAGGACGATCCCTTCCGCTTCTGTAAAGCGCAAATCTTCAGTATTCAGTTCGCTAACCATGCCTTTTGCCCTAAGCCGTCCCAACGGAAATGGGGGTTTGGTGCGACTGGCAATGATGAGTTGCAGCCCCTGGGGTAAATTGTCTGCCCAAAAGGAAATGGATTGGTGAATAGCTTCAGTTTGAATGTGATGATAATCATCAAGAATGAGGGCGTTGAGTTGGGGCCCACCAGACTCAGCTGTATCCTGGGTGATGTCGTTGATCAGGCTGATAACCAATTGCCGTATTGCAATCGGCGTGGGATCAGGCAGGTATGTGGGCAGTTTTCGGCCGATACGGGGATGTGCTTTTCGCATGGCTGATAACACCAGCATCCAAAAACGACCTGCCTCATTATCATCAGCATCCAAAGAAACCCAGGCCGCTTTCCGGTTTTGGGGTTCGAATTGCGACTGCCATTCATTTAGCAACGTGCTTTTGCCAAACCCACCGGGAGCGTGAATCAAGGTCAACGGCAAGGTAATCCGCTGTATAAGGCGAGGACGAGTAACCAGGTGTTGCGTTAATGCAGGCGGATTAACTTTTGTCGCCAGTAAAAAGGGCGCTGTCGGCCAGGCGGATTCATCCAGGCGAGATGCCGAGGGCTGGGCCTTTTCCAGCGAGGCGATCAACGCCTGCGAGTTGGGTTTGTCTGGCAAGCGACGGGCGCTGGCTTTTCCCGCCAGGTGAGCGCCTATCTGTTCAAGTCGGTCTACAGTCAGCTCTTCGGCTCTGCCCAGATATGCCTTGTGCAACTTGCCCTCTCGCCGGCGATAGGCATACCAATACGGCAACCCCCGCCGCGTTTCACACCGAGCTGAAAATTGGCCTGATTCACCTTCGTAAAAAAACTGCTTGTGGTCAGTCAGCCACTCATACCATCGCCTCGACCCCAATTGCACCGAATAGGACAGGCCGGTCTCCGTGTCGTAGGCAGTTAAATGCCCTTTGTCTACTATCGGTTTCTTTCTTCCCATCGTTTACTCGCAAGTTGATAGAGGAGTTATTAGCAAAAAAGTTACCCAATGGGGATATTGTTACTTCCTGTTGGGTAACTTGTCAACCACTTTCGCAAACAAACCTCGTTTTGGGGTGTCGTTACTACCCCGGAACCCTCCCTACAGGCGATATTCACACGAAGAATTTGCCCCTAAACTAAAGATTATAGGAATTAAACCATGTTTACTTTTCAAGTTTCCCGCTTACAACTGGACATGTTGAGCGAGGCCAACCGCGACGACAACATCGAATTATTGGCGAAAGCCCAGGCGCTTTTTCGGCACGCTGCTCTAAAAGGGAAGCGAAGAAAAGTGTGGGCTAAACTGACCGGGCGTTCACCCTATTTACTCGACCTGGCCGGCGTGAAGACCCGTAAAGTAGTCGTCGCCAGCCATGACGAGGGGACGCAGGCCATCCCGTTGGCTCAAATTCGTGGCAGTGAAGGTCGGGCCCAGGATTTTGACAGCCAATTCCACCCGCTCCAGGAACACACTAAACAGCGTTGGATGACTGTTGCCAGGGCCTGGCTGACCGATGTTTCCTTGCCGCCTGTGCAAGTTGTTCAGGTCAATGATCTCTATTTTGTTCGTGATGGTCATCATCGTATCTCTGTAGCGCGGACAATGGGCCAAACTTTTATCGACGCAAAAGTGACTCAGTGGGATGTTTATGAGCCTAAATCCTGCCCGAGCACACCTTATTTCTGCCCGTGTGCCTGCTTTGCGGCATAACTGATTAGGATAGTTGACGAATTACCAAAGAGCGACAAATAATTTTAGTGTAAGGAGTTCCAAACCATGACTGATGTCAAAGCGATTATTGAACAGATGACCTTAGCAGAAAAAGCCGCCCTCTGCACCGGCGACAGCGCGTGGACGACGACACCTATCAAACGACTTGGCTTACCAGCGATGGTCGTCTCTGATGGACCGCATGGCGTGCGCCGCCAGCCTGATGTCCACCAGATGGGTGCGGAGAGTTTGCCTGCCACGTGCTTTCCTACCGCGTCTGCGCTGGCCGCGACATGGGATGGCGAGCTGATCCATGAGTTGGGTGCGGCGTTGGCGGAAGAATGCATCGCCCAGCATGTCGACGTCGTACTCGGCCCGGGGGCGAATATGAAGCGGTCACCGCTGAACGGCCGTAACTTCGAGTATTTCTCCGAAGACCCGTATCTGGCCGGTGAACTGGCCGCCGCCTACATCAACGGCGTGCAGAGCAAGGGCGTCGGTACGTCGCTCAAGCATTTTGCCGCCAACAACCAGGAATTTCAGCGCTTCACCATCAGCGCGGAAATCGACGAACGCACATTGCGCGAGATTTATCTGCCCGCCTTCGAGAAAGCAGTCCGGCAGGCACAGCCATGGACAGTGATGTGCGCCTACAACAAAGTCAACGGCACGTTTGCCTCAGAGCACGACTACTTGCTGAACCGTATTCTTAAGGACGAGTGGGGCTTAGAGGGACTGGTGGTTTCCGATTGGGGTGCGGTGCGCGACCGGGTGGCGGCGCTCAAAGGCGGCCTCGATTGGGAGATGCCCGGCCCGCAAGCGCGGCGCGTGCAGGAAGTCATCGATGCCGTCAACGCCGGCGTGCTGGACGAAGCGGTACTGGATGAGTCGGTGCGGCGCATTTTGGGCATCGTAACCAAGACCCAGCAGACACCAAAAGGGGGTGAGTTCGACGCCGAAGCGCATCACCAATTGGCGCGGCGCGTGGCGGCGGATGGGATGGTGCTGCTCAAGAATGACGGTATCTTGCCGCTTCAGGGACAGCAGGTGATCGCTGTCATCGGCCGATCGGCTCGCCAGCCCCACTTCCAGGGCGGCGGCAGCTCGCACATCAACCCAACCCAGGTGACCGTCCCGTTTGAGGCGTTACAGGCACACGCCGGTGACGCTAAGCTGACCTACGCCGATGGCTACCCGGCCGACAACCGTATTCGCCAGGATTTGATCGACGAGGCGGTAGCCGCCGCGCGTGCGGCCGAAGTTGCCCTGCTCTTCATCGCCCTGCCCACCTATAAGGAGTCGGAAGGGTATGATCGCACCGACCTCGACCTGACCGCGCAGCAAATCGCCCTGATTCAGGCGGTCGCTGCGGTGCAGCCCAATACGGCCGTTATCCTCAACAATGGCGCGCCGGTGGTGATGGGCGACTGGATCGATGGCGTAGCCGCCGTGCTGGAAGCGTACATGATGGGCCAGGCGGGCGGCGGCGCCATCTCCGACATTCTCTTCGGCGCAGTCAACCCCAGCGGCAAGCTGGCCGAAACCTTCCCGCTGCGCCTGGAGGACACGCCGGCCTATCTCAACTGGCCGGGTGGGGCAGGCACAGTTCGCTACGGAGAAGGGTTATTTATTGGCTATCGCTACTATGACGCCCGCAAGCTGCCCATCCAGTTCCCGTTTGGGCACGGGCTGAGCTACACGACGTTCGCCTACAGCAATGCGCGGGTCTCGGCCGAATCGTTCGACGATACCGACGGCGTGACCGTCTCCGTCGACATCACCAACACCGGCGCGGTCGCCGGCAAGGAGATTGTGCAGCTGTACGTCCACGACCACGAGGCCGGCCTGGTGCGCCCGGACAAAGAACTAAAGGGATTTGCCAAGGTAGCATTGGCGCCCGGCGAAACCAAAACGGTCAACATTGGACTCGATTTCCGCGCCTTTGCTTTTTACCATCCCAAATACAAGCAGTGGATTACAGAAGACGGCGCGTTCGACCTGCTGATTGGGGCAAGTGCGGCCGATATTCGCCACTCTCTCACCGTCACCTTGCGCTCGACGCTCGACCTGCCCTGCCTTCTCGACAAAGAATCGACCATCCGCGAATGGCTCGCCGACCCGCGCGGCAGGGCGCTGGCGGAGCCTGTCCTGGAGCAGATTCGCGCCAACGTAATCGCCATGTTTGCCGGTATCGTCGCTGCCGGCGAGGGGCCGGCGGAGAACGACGACATGGATCTCATGTTGGGCTTCAATGATATGCCGCTGGTCAGTGTCATGCTGTGGCAGGCGGACACCTTTGACAAACATCCGGAAGATATTGTGGCCGAACTGCTTGAACGTGCAACGCGACAGCCGGTCGCTTGAGAATTTACGAGATTGGACCAATCAAACAGGGAATGCTGATTGGCTGACAAAACTTATCTAACCGCGGAGAACACGGAGAACGCGGAGTTTGTACCAGAGAAAACCTCCGCGTTCCCTGCGCTCTCCGCGGTAAAATTCTGAGATTTGTCAGTCAATCAGCGTGTAAAGAGGAAATTTGCAATGAACTATGTCAAACTTGGCAACACAGGATTGGATGTTTCGCCGATTTGTCTGGGCGCCATGAGCTTTGGCACGGCCGAAAACTGGGTTCATAACCCCTGGGCGCTGAACGAGGAAGAGAGCCGCACCATCATCAAACGGGCGCTGGAACTGGGCGTCAACTTTTTTGACACGGCCAACGTTTATGCCTACGGCGTCAGCGAGGAAATTCTGGGCCGTGCCCTGAACGATTTCGCCAACCGCGATGAAGTCGTCATCGCCACCAAAGTCCACGGGCGCATGCACGATGGTCCCAACGGTGGCGGCCTGTCGCGCAAGCACATCATGCAGCAAATCGACGCCAGCCTGCGGCGGCTGGGCGCCGACTACGTCGATCTCTACATCATCCACCGCTGGGATTACGACACCCCAATCGAGGAAACGCTGGCGGCGCTGCACGATGTGGTCACGGCGGGCAAGGCGCGCTACATCGGCGCGTCGGCGATGTATGCGTTCCAGTTTCAGAAGGCGCTGTATGCGGCCGAAAAGCACGGCTGGACCCGCTTCGTCTCTATGCAGAACCACATGAATCTGCTCTACCGCGAAGAGGAGCGGGAGATGCTGCCGCTCTGCCTTGAAGAAGGAATCGCTGTGACCCCATACAGCCCGCTGGCGTCTGGCCGGGTGGCACGGCCGTGGAGCGCCACGACGACGCGCCTTGAAGCCGACCCGATTGCCAAGCGCAAGTACGACGCAACCGCAGACGCCGATAGATGGGTTGTCGAGCGCGTCGGCGAGATGGCCGGGCAGCATGGGGTGAGCATGGCGCAGGTGGCGCTGGCGTGGCTGTTACAGAAGAACCCGGTGGTCGCGCCGGTCATCGGCGCGACGAAACTTGCGCATTTAGAAAGCGCCGTTGGCGCTTTATCGGTCCGGTTGACGGCCGAAGATGTGGCTTATCTAGAAGAGCCTTATGTGCCACATCCCATCGTGGGCTTGATTCCGTACGGTGGTCAGTGAGTGAGCGCGTCAAAATTACCATTCGAAACATGAGGGAATTGGGATGACCTACATGCATGTACCCCCCATTGCACAGAGTGTAGAGGCGAAACGGAAGGTAGCATTGGGTGTAACGGCCGTTTTCATCACCCAGTTCGTTAGTTTTCTATTTATCAACGGCCGTAACATTGCCCAACCGCAAATGATTGCCGAATTTGACGGCATGGCGCTGTTCGCCTGGCTGATTGCCCTGCCTGCCCTGGCCGGTTCGATTGCGACGCTGCTGTTTGGCAAGCTCTCGGACATTTACGGCCGTCGCGCCATTCTCTTGCTCTGCATCGGGATTTTTCTATTGGGATTAGGTCTGACAACCCAAAGCACGTCGATGGTCTTCCTGGTAGCCGCAGCAACTTTCATGAGCATCGGCCATTTTCCCATCGTGCCCTTCTGCTTCGCCGCCATTGGCGATCTCTTTGCACCATCCGAGCGCGCCAAATGGACAGGGCTGCTCAATTTGCCCGGCGGCGTGGCGGCCCTGATCGGCCCTGTGCTGGGCGGGATCATGGCCCAAAGCGTGTTCGGCTGGCGCGGTCTCTATTGGGGCACGATCCCGCTCATCGGTGTAGCGGGCATTCTGGTTGCTGTGACCCTGCCCAAAAATACCCAACACATAAAACCTAAAATTGATTGGCTCGGCGCTTTGGTGATGGCCATCGCCACAACCATGCTTATCATCGGATTCTCACGCGTGGGAGCGCCGGGTCAGGCTCTGGTTGGCGTCATGCTGTTAATTTTGTCTGTTGTCGCCTGGGTCGGCTTCGTCCAGATCGAAAAACGAGCGGAAGCGCCCATCCTGGACCCACAGGTCCTCTTCAACCGCACGTTTATCACAGCCGCCAGTGCCGGTTTGCTGTCGTTCTTTGGGATAGTGGGCATTGTGGCCTATTCGCCTATCTTCGTGCAGGGTGTGATGCAGGTCAGTCCGGCCGTCAGCGGTTCGATGTTGACGCCTTACACGGTGCTGTCCGCCTTTATGGGCATCCCGGCCGGTTTTCTAATCGCCAAAACCAAACGATACAAGTGGATGTACCTGATCAGCTACCCTATTGTGGCGTTGTCGCTGTTTGCCATGTGGCGCTTTACCGCCAGCACGCCGATCTGGTTCTATGTCCTCGTTACCGGCGTGGCCGGATTTGGCTTGGGCGTCATTCCCACGGTTAATACCCTGGTGGCGCAATTTGCCGTGCCCAGACGCCTGCTTGGCGTGGCGGTGGGCGCGATCTTCTTTTTCCAGATGGTCGGGATCGCCGTTGCGCCGGCTATCCTCGGTCTGGTACAAAGCAGCGCCCCGGACCTGGAAAGCGGTTTGCAACTTGTCTTTCTGATGGGAGCGGTGGCGATGACGATTTCACTCCTCCTGATTGCAACCATCCCCCAAATTTCTGTGGATGATGAAGTGCCCGAAAAAGCTGCACCGAGCAGGCTTTCCTTCCCGATGGATATTGACACGCTCAGAAAATTACCTGCCGAACGAGATACCTTCAGCATTTTGGAAACGGTGGATATACATACAGGGGAGCGACCTATCCTCTGCTTACCCGAATTACCGTTATGGGTTTTGCGCTGGAGGGAACGGCCGTCTAACAACCGATGAAACGCGCATGAGTGGGAAGGGAAACGACCGTGGCCGGTTAGCGTAGCTTATCGGAGATTTAGGCGATGAGTGCTTGATGCACTAACGGAGATAAGGACGATGAGCATAAATTCCCGACATGATGCTTGGAGTACCGGAGAAAGCTATGACAGGTATATGGGCCGCTGGAGTCGTTATCTCGCGCCCCGATTTCTAGCATGGCTTGGGGTTCAGGCAGGGCGTGATTGGTTAGAAGTGGGATGTGGCACAGGCGCCTTGTCCGGAGAGATACTCGCTCGATGCCAACCTCGAAGTCAAGTTGGTATTGACCCATCTGAAGGGTTCATCAATCTCGCCATGCAGAAGGAAAAGGACCCTCGTATTAATTTTTGTGTTGCAGATGCGCAAGATCTACCATTTGAAGCTTCCAGTCACGATGTGGTTGTCTCAGCATTGGTCTTAAATTTTATTCCTGACCGTCACAAAGCTCTGTTGGAAATGCGCCGGATCTGTCGCCGGGGTGGAGTTATTGCCTTCTTCGTATGGGATTATCCAGGTGGCGGCGTCGGGTTCATGCATAAGTTTTGGCAAGCTGCCATTTCTCTCAATCCCAGCGCTGTGGATCTTGCAGAAGATGTGCGGTTTCCATTTTGCACGCGCGAAGGTCTGATGAAAATTACCCAGAACGCCGGGCTGCGGGAAATTGAAATCACACAAATTGAAATAAACACAGCCTTCCGCGACTTCGAGGATTATTGGCAGCCGTTTACCCTGGGAGCGGGTCCCGCGCCAGGTTACTGCGCCAGTCTCGATCCGAACTCAAGGGAACGCTTACGGGAAAAGCTACGGCACGAACTTGCCGGTGCGGAAGATGGTTCGATAACGCTCAAGGCGCGGGCTTGGGCCATGAGAGCGCGTGTTGATTAACGCCTAATTCTCCCCAAATTTTATGGACATGAAGAAAAGACTGATTGCTGTCTATAAGTAGCAACCATGGATTCGATAGTGTTGGAAGTGCGCCAATGCAGCCAGTGGGCGGCGGGATAGTCCATGAAGGTGAAGAGGGTTTCTTTGTTTTTGGATAGACAATCGACCGCTTTGGCAAATTTTGCGGCGTACTCTTCCTGAAAGAGGGCCAGTTCAGCCAGTGCGGTTTGCTTATCAGGGGCACGCATGATTTCATGGAGATAGGATTTGGCGCGGGGCTGGAGTCGCTGCGGCAGCTTGTCTAGAACGTTGGCGATAAGGCGGCCCCAAAACCTAAGGCGCCATCGGCAATGGCCAGTGCTGTTTGCGCCACGCTTTGTACTCATCCTGCCAGACAAAGAGCAGGCGGGTGATGGTGGTGGCCGAGAAGCCGGCAATGGCTTCTTCGCCCAGCCAGGCGCTTAGGGCTTGCTGAAAATCGCCGGTGGACAAGCCGCGCAGGTACAACTCTCGCTTGTCGTGGACGCGGGGGGGGCGAGCGTAACTTGAGCTGCCCAGCCCTGCAATGCACGGTTTGTTCTTGCGCACGGCCGTTACGCCCCACCAGGGCGTGTCCATTTTCGTCTCGCTGCTGGCGATGACGCTGCGGGTGGTGTTCTACCTCGGCGTCTAAGGCGGCTTCTAACATACGTTGCGATCCACGTTGTACAAGGACGTCTACAGAGGGGTGGATTTCGGATCGAACTTCGTTCCTGGCTGACCAATAAGAATTGACAGTAATCCAAGTGGGTTAACTTGCTTATTCACCCATTATCACAAATTCCCACAGAATTGCGTAAGTCCTAAGATATATATCAAGGTATAAAAACTTGTATCTGCCATTTATATCTGTGACATATCGAAATAGTGACAGTATTTCAATATAGTTAAGTCTAAAGTTGTTATTTTTCTTGAGTGGGTCAGATAAACAATGTGATAGAGAAATTTAAAAAGAGCGAACAAATGGCAAATCCATAAGAAATAGATGACTTTCCGCTGGCCGCTGGCCGCTGGCCGCCAGAACAGGCAAGCAGTATGAATCCGAATCCTGACTTATATTGAAGCAGCTTAACGCTCTTTTTAATTGGAGGAAAATGTGATGGAACAAGTTATTTCAAACGATGGCACAAAAATCGCTTTCTGGCGC
>JAKQCM010000335.1 GCA_029559155.1 Chloroflexota bacterium | reverse complement strand
TGGGTTGGTAACGGCCGTTGTCACCAACACCGACGACCCCAAAGACTGGGGGCGGGTAAAGGTCAAATTCCCCTGGATGACCGACGACGCCGAAAGCGATTGGGCGCGTGTGATCAGCATTGGCGGCGGCCCAACGGCCGGTCTGGCGGCCACGCAGGACGTAGGCGACGAGGTAGCTGTGGCTTTTGAGCATGGCGATTTTAATCGGCCGTTTGTGTTGGGCGGTTTGTGGAACGGCCAGCACGCCATCCCGCCGGAAGTTTCCGGCGCAGGCTCTGGCGAAAAACCATTGGTTCGTACCTGGCAATCCCGCACCGGGCATTACCTGGCTATGTACGATAACGCCGATAACAAAATTTTTCTCACGACGGCCGGCGGCCATTCGGTGCTTTTCGATGACGCCAACAAGAAGGTAGAAATCGTCACCACCGGCGGGCACAATATTTTGCTGGACGATCAGGGCAAGAAAGCGGAAGTAAGCAGCAGCGGCGGGCACAAGATCACGTTGGATGATAACGGCCGTAAAATCTCCATCGACAGCAGCGGCGACATCCAGATCAAATCGGCCGCCAATTTAAAATTAGAAGCCGGCGCGATGTTGGACATCAAAGCCAGCGGCCCTGTTAATATCAAGGGCGCTATGGTGAACTTAAACTAGAAGTCTGCCAACTTCTGGTAACAAATTTAGCCGGGGTATCGTTACCCCGCTCTGCCTGGCGCGATAAGGAATCGCGGCCACAAAACGACTGAAAAACGTATTTGATGGACTACTAGAAACGGAGGAGCGTTATGGCTCAACAAGTTGTCATGGGGGCGCAGTTGATGTGTAGTTTTGGGGTCGCGCCCAGCGCCTTGGTGGTCACGCCGGAAAATGTGACCAACGCCAACAAAGTTCCGGCAGCCACAATTATGGATAATGTACCGATGAAAAATATCATGCCTTTCGGCATGTGCACCACCCTCAGCAACCCGCAGGTGGCCGCCGCAACGTCCGCGGCCCTGGGCGTGCTGACGCCTCAACCCTGCATTCCGGTCACTTCCGCCCCCTGGGCGCCCGGTTCACCAACTGTCATGATCAAAAATAAACCGGCGCTCAACAACACATGCAAACTAATGTGTAATTGGGGCGGCGTAATCTCGGTGGTGAACGCTGGGCAAGCCACGGTGAATACCGCTTAAGGAGATGCGATGAAAGCAACAACAGACCTCATCGGCAGCGGTTGGGCTTTTCCGCCGGTGATTGATCCACAAGGCGGCGTAGCCCTGACGCGCTCGACCAATGAAATTGAACAGGCTATCCGCATCATTTTGCTGACGCCTTTGGGCCAGCGGGTGATGCGCCCTACGTTTGGCTGCCGCATTCATGAGCTGGTGTTTGCGCCGAATAATTCCACCACGGCCGCGCAAGCCATCCGGTATGTGGAAGAGGCGCTGGCGATGTGGGAGCCGCGCATTGTGGTGACGCAGGTTGTGGCCACGGTGGACCCGAAGTTGGACGGCCGTATGCTCATCCATATCGAATACCAGATCAAATCAACCAACGACCCGCGCAGCCTGGTCTTTCCTTTCTATTTGATACCTGAAGAATAACGACGATTGATTAGCGGAGTTACCTATGTCCTTAGCCGCCCCAAAACTCGATGACCGCCATTTCCAGGATATTGTGGATGGCGCTAAAAAACGCATCCCGTACTACATCGAAGAATGGACCGATCACAATGTCAGCGACCCTGGCGTTACCCTCATCGAGCTGTTCGCCTGGATGACCGACAACATTATTTACCGGCTGAATCAGGTTCCTGATCTCCATTACGTTAAATTCATGGAGATGCTGGGCATGAGCCTGAAGGAGCCGGTGCCCGCCAAAGCGCTCATCACCTTTTGGCTGTCCGCGCCCCAGGAAACGCAGGTGCCCATCCCCGCCGGAACCGAGATCGCCAGCACGCAAACGGAGACCCAGCCGTCCATTATTTTTACCACCGACGAATCCTTTGTGATTCGGCCGCCGGAATGGCAGGCAGCCATTGCCTATGTGGTGAACGAAGACAACGAGCGTCAGTACCAGGTCCACGATGTCGGCCGTTTGGGCAAAGGCCTGGAAAACGTGAACACTTTTTCCGCCACGCCACAAGAAGGCGATGCCTTCTATTTTGGCTTTCGGAACGATCTCAGCCGCCATATTTTAGGATTTGCCCTGGATTGTGATCCGGCGGGCGGGGCGGGGATTGTGCCTGCGCAGCCGCCTTACGTGTGGGAAGCTTCCACCGGCTCGCAAGATGAACCGTGGGCGCCTTGTGTTCTTGACGATGGCGAGGACACCACCAAAGGCCTGAATCTGACCGGCCGTATTCGCCTGCATTTGCCGCAAATGGGGCGGTTTAGCGTGAATAAGCAGAATTTGTATTGGGTTCGGGTGCGCCTGCTGCATAAGGATGAATACTCGGCGCGAATGCGGCCTTATCGCAACACGCCGCGACTGCGGCAAACGGCCGTTTCCGCCTGGGGCGGCGCGACATTTGCCACACACTCGCAGGTCATCCGCAAAGAAATCCTCGGCCAGAGCGATGGTTCGCCTGGGCAAAGTTTTCAGCTCCAGGTGACCCCCATTTTGGCCCGCCGGCCGGAAGAAATGCTCCTGATCCAGGACGGCAGCGCCACGCAAGTCTGGAAAGAGGTGCCTAATTTTGCCAATTCCACCGAAACAGACACGCACTACACCCTGGACAGCGTCACCGGCGAACTGCGCTTTGGCCCGGCCATCCGCCAACCGGACGGTACAATGAAACGCTTTGGCGCGATTCCGCCGCGCGGATCAAACCTCATTTTTCAACGTTATCGCTATGGCGGCGGCCTGGATGGCAATGTTCAGGCCAATATCATCAATACCCTGAAAACGGCCATTCCGTTTATTGCCCGCGTCATGAATCGCCAGCCGGCCACCGGCGGCCTGGACGCCGAAACATTAGAGGCGGCCAAGATGCGCGCTCCGGCTTTGCTGCGCTCGCGTGACCGGGCGGTAACGGAAGCGGATTTTGAGTTTTTGGCCCATGAGGCGCTGCGCAACACCGGTTGGGGCGATTATCGCGTTCATTGTTTGCAGCCGCTGCCGTCCAGAGAAAGCCGCATTATTCCCGGCCAGGTTTATGTGTTGATTATTCCGCACATTCAAGACCCGGCGCAGCGGTTACGGCCGTCTGCCGCCCAGTTAGAACTGCGTCAGGATGACATCTTTGCCTACCTGGAAAATTATCTCAACGAACGCCGCCTGCTCACCGTCCGCTTGGACATTCGCGCCCCTGTTTATTATTGGGTATCGGCGCGAGTGTCGGTGCGCGCCATCTCCGGCTCCAATCATGCCGAAGTAGAAGCCCTGATTATGGAGCGCCTGTATCGCTTTCTCAACCCGCTGATTGGCGGACGCGACAGCAAGGGCTGGCCTTTTGGCCGCGATTTGGTGATTTCTGATCTGCACCAATGTTTGCAAGCCGTGCCGGGCGTGCAGTTCATTCGTAACGTGGAAATGTTCATCACCAATGCCGGGGAGGGGCCTCGCGGCGATCCGGTAGAGACGGTTGATATTGTCGGCCATGGCGTCATCGCCTCTGGAATTCATGAAGTCGTATTTAGTTAGGAGTTGTTGATGTTCGAGGAAGTCGTCCATCAGGTACAAATCAGCGGCCCACAGGTCAATCAAACCTACCTCATACCACCGGGCAGGACGACGATTGGGCGGCAGGCTGGCAGCGATCTGGTGTTGGTGCATCCACTGGTTTCACGCCATCACGCCGAATTCGATTGTCAGGGTGACATCTGTCGGCTGATCGACCTGGGCAGCACGCATGGCACGCAGGTCAATGGTCAGACTTTGGCCGCGAATCAACCCCTTGGCCTCAATTCCGGCGATGAAATTGTGATTGGCGCGTTTCACCTGGCGTATGAAAAGGTGGGGGTTGGCGGCGCAGAACCCACCAGCGAGCCGCCGACTAAGGTAGAGGAAGAAGCGGACACGGCCGTTTCCCCCGCCACGGAATCCGCCGCCCAGCCAACACAGCCTACCCCTCAACCGCCGCCTGCGCCGCCACCGGCCCAGGAATGGGTCTCCGCCTCGTATGTGCCGCTGGCCCCGACAGGCGGCGGTGGGCGCAACGGCCGTGGCGACGGCCCAGCGCAGCCACCCGAAGAGCCATTCTCCTTCAGCCTGCCGCCCGGTCTCTCCCTTACCCACAGCCGCTATCTGGATTATCTGCCGGACATTTATCGCGGCGGCGAAAAAAGCTTTCTCCCCCGCTTTTTAGCCATGTTGGAGTCGATTTTGGCCCCGCTGGAATGGACCATCGACAATTTTGATCTTTTTCTGGACCCCCAGACCGCACCCGCCGGATTTTTGCCCTGGTTGGCAAACTGGTACGATCTGAGCTTCGACGCCACCTGGAGCGAGGCGGCGCAGCGCGCCCTGCTGATGGAAGCCCATCTGATCTACCGGCGGCGCGGCACAGCCTGGGCCTTACGCCGGGTGCTGGAACTGTACACCGGCCGTCAGGTGGAAATCGACGACCAGAACGAAAATTTGGACGACTTTACTTTTGCCGTCCGCATTGCCATTGCCGAACGCGAAGTGAATCGCACGGCCGTTGAGCGGCTCATCAACGCCAACAAACCTGCCCATACCAGCTACACGCTGCAATTTATAGAATAAAAAAGACCCAAAGGGTTTGATGCTGAGCAAATTGCAGGTACACAGGCAAAACCCTTTGGGTCTAAGCTGTTACGAATGAGGAAAACGCCGGTGAGTTATGAGTGATTTGGTCGGCCAACAGGTCTCCCACTATCAAATCAAAGCCTTTTTAGGCCAGGGCCGAATTGGCACAGTTTACCAGGCTATCGACCTGGATAATTTGTCCCTGGTGGCTCTCAAAATCATCTACCTGCACCTGACGCAAGAGCCAGATTTGCGCCGCCGCTTTTTGCAGGAAATTAAAGCTGTGCCGCGATTGGACCACCCATCCATTGCCAAGGTCTACGAAGCAGGCGTGGATACGCAGCGAGATATTTTGTATCTGGCGATGGAGTATATTCCCGGACGCAACCTCAGCGCCTATTTGCGGCAGTTGGCTTTCAAAGATCAGACGTTAGGCATCGACGAGGCGCTGATTATCGGGGCGCAGCTAGCCGAGGCGTTGGGGTATGCTCACCAAAAAGGGCTGCTTCACCAGGATATTCGCCCCAGCGTTGTCTTATTCGATCCGCAAAACAAGCCTGAAGAATCCGGCAATCTGCCCGGGCGAGCCATCATTGGCGATTTTGCCCTGAAGACGATTCTAGAAGTAGAAACCGAGCCATTTGCTCCTTCACTGCCTTATTCCTCGCCGGAATTTTTCTTGGGCAAGCCGCGCGACGGCCGTTCCGACGTCTATTCGTTGGGCGTTTTGCTTTACCAATTAACCACCGGCCGCCTGCCATTCGAGGTGAACACCTTCGCCGAAGCGGCGCGCCAGCATCCCTATCAGGACCCGCCGTCACCCCATGACGTGCGCCCCGACGTGCTGCCGGTGGTCAGCGCGGCCATCATGAAAGCGATGGCCAAAAAGCCGGAAAACCGGTATCAGAGCGGCGCGGAAATGGCTGAAGCCCTGCGCCAGATTGTCGCCAAACTGCCGGAGCGACTCGCCGCCGCCCAGATGGAAATGGATATTCGCGAGTCCCGCACCGAACTGGAACTGGCCGAACAACTTGCCCTCCGCGAAGTCAGTTGGTCCATCGACGAGGACCGCGTCACGATTACCAAAGATAATCCCCACAACCTGAACCGGCAGATCATCACCATCGGGCGCGGGGACAGCAACGACATCATCCTGCCGGCCACCTCCATCACACGGAAACACGCCCAGCTCGAACGGACTGCTGACGGCTGGCAGGTGCGCGATTTGGGCAGCCAAAATGGCACTTACCTGGATGGCAAGCCCTTGCTGCCGGACATTCCCGAACCGTGGGACAGCCGCCAGACGCTGCGCATCGGCCCCTTCTTTTTGCATTTGCAGCCGGGTAAGGCATCCGGTTTTCAGCCGCTGCCGTTCGCCGCGTCGGTAACGCCCAGCGACATTGACGTGGTTCCGGGGAAGCGCACGGAATTGCAGGTGACCGTGCTGAATCAGGGCACGGCCGTTGACGAATTTATTTTTGAAGTGGAGCGGCTGCCCGAAGCGTGGGTCACCATGCCGCCCGATCCGCTGCGCCTGCGTCCCAACGATCGCGCCACCGTGATCTTGAGCGTGCAGCCGCCTTTCAAAGCCGACCTGCCCATCGGGCGCAGCCGCTATTTGCTGATCATCCGCTCTAAAAATCGCCCGGAAGACCGCCTGACCATTCCGGGGACCATCGAAGTGCTGCCCCCGGAGGAGAGTTTTGCCGTTTCCCTCACACCCACACGGCTGTTGGGCCACGGCGACTGCGAAATCGCCATTCGCAACGATGGGTTTAAGGAAAAAGTTTTTACGGTTAACGGCGCCAACGAGGCGAATTTGTTTGAATTTGCCTTGTGGCGGCCGATGGAGAAGGGCAAAACGGCCGTCGCAACCCAGCCATCTCACAAGAAGGCCGCGCGGCAAGGCTCCCGGTTTTTCCGGCGGCTGCCTGCTGTCAGCCGGGTTCTGAATGCGCCGCGCCGGATGTTGCTGCGCCTGGACAATGCTCCCCGGCAGATGTTGAGCCAGGTGAGTCCGGGTCTGGGCAGCGCCGTGCCCCAGATGGGGCTGAGCCAGAAAGCGAGCCAGATGTCGCCTTCCGGCAGTTTGGCGAAAACGGCTGTTTCTCCGCCGCCCGCCAATTATGAAAAAGTGAAGTTCCCCGATGAACTGGTTGTCCAGGTAGCTGCGCCTTCGGGCGCGGAAGAAGCTGTGCGCGTGCAGGTGCGGCCTCGCAAACGGCCGTTCTGGGCGCAACAAAATCAGACACGGCCGTTCACCTTCCAAATCAGCACGCCCGGCCAAAAAAGCCAGACAGTTACCGGGCAGTTGGAAGTAAAACCGCGCATCCGTTCGCGGGTGTGGCCGATTATTCTGCTGCTGTTGCTGCTAATCGCCTGCCTGGGCGGCATGGTCGCCTATCTCACGCTGGTCAACCGCGCCCTGGCCGCCGCCATCACCGCCCCCGGCGATTTAGACGGCGATGGGTTGAGCAATTTCGACGAGTTGTACGTTCAGGGGACCAATCCCCGCGAAGCCGATACCGACCATGATGGGCTGCCAGACGGCCGTGAACTTGAACTTGGGACCAACCCCAATCTGGCCGATACCGACGGCGATGGCTTGACCGACGCTAAAGAACTGGCCGTTGGCACAGACCCGCTCAGCGCCGACACCGATAATGATCGGGTGTCTGATGGCCTGGAAGTGAACCGTTTTTGTTCTGATCCTTTGCAGTTCGACGCGCCATTAAGCTGCACGCCCACACCTGCGCCCACGCCAACCTTTACCCCGCGCCCAACCAGTTCTCCCACGCCGCCGCCCACCAGCACGCCATCCGCATTTACCGAGACGTTGTTCAGCCTATCGGCGGAGGATGGTCATGTGGTGCAAGATACGGGCCTGGGCTGGGCGGCTGTGAACACCGGCCTGCAGATTCAGGTGGGCGAAGGCAGCTCCGGCGTGCAGCAGTACAAGGGATTTTTAAGTTTTGACACGGCGGGTTTGCCGGACACGGCCGTTATCCGTTCGGTGCGGCTGCGTCTGTTTTCCAGCGAAATCAGCGGCGCGCCTTATAAATTGGGCGTGATTTATGCGGATGTCGCCCCGGAAAATGGGTTTAACGGCCGTTGGACCCTGGAAAATGAAGATTTCCTGGCGAATGCGGCCGTTGTGAACGCCGGTGTGTTAAGCTCCGTCGGCGGCAGCGAACAGTGGGCCGATATGCTGCTAAACGACGCTGCTTTGCGAGCCTTAAATTTGCAAGGAAATACTCAATTCAGACTTTATTTCACGCTGCCCAACAATCAAGATGGGACAGAGGATTGGATACGCTTCTACAGCGGCGATAATTCTGAAACGGCCGTGAAACCACAGCTCATCATCGATTATGTTTTACCCTAAATGGTTTATCATTAAGGATGAGTGACACAATGACAGGGTAAACTTCTTTGTAACGATTCAGACCCCAAAGATTTCCTCTTGGGTATCAAACCCTTGGGGTCTTGTCTGAGAAACCTGGACAGACACACTTTTTATCATGAAACAATTTATTGGCGTCCAAATAAAACAATACCAGATAGAAGCCCTGCTCGGCGAAGGCGGCATGGGGGTGGTCTACCGCGCTTACGATCTCAAAAATGATCGGCCCGTAGCCATCAAAATCATGCTGGACACCCTTGTCAACAAGCCGCAGTTCCGCCAGCGCTTCGCTCTGGAAGCGGCGGCCATTCAGCAGTTTAATTCCCCGTCCATTGTCAAAATTTATGACACAGGCGATTACGAAGGCTCGCCGTTTATTGTCATGGAGTATATCGAGGGCGGCAGCCTGATTGATTATTTGAAGCAGCTGCAATGGTCAGGACGAAAAATGCCGCTGGCGGAAACCATCGCCCTGGGTTCGCAAATCGCCGAAGGATTGGCCTATGCCCACCAACGCGGGTTAATCCATCGCGACATTAAGCCGGGCAACATCTTGCTGCGCTTGCGAGAGGCCGTCGGCGGTCAGCCGCGCCAGGCCGTCATAATTGATTTTGGCCTGGCGGTGCCGCTTAAAGAGGGCGATGAGGCGGCGACGAATCCGTTTATGGGTTCGCTGGCCTATATGTCGCCGGAACAATGCGAAAATTTGCCCCTGGACGGCCGTTCCGACATCTATTCCCTGGGCATCATGCTTTACCAGCTCACCACCGGTCAGCTTCCCTTCCAGATCAACGCCCCGGTGGATATTATCAAGCATGTTCAGGAGCCGCCTCTGCCGCCGCGCCTGCTCAACCCCGAACTGCCAGAACTCATCGACAGCATCATCCTGAAAGCGATGGCCAAAAAGGCCAGCGAGCGCTTCCAAACAGCCGCCGAGATGGCCTATGCCCTGCGCCAGAGCCTGACCGAAGACGCCATGTTAACGGCCGTTCCCGGCGACGGCAGCGGCGTTGTCACCCAATGGCTGGATAGCAAATGGGTGGCCGGCGTCACCGTCGAAGACCGCGTAGACATTCACCAGACCTGGACATCCAGCGGCGGCTTTCGCCTGTTCATCGTGCATCAGTGGGAAGAATCGCAGGTGCATGATCTGGACAAAGACGTCATTACCCTGGGGCGCAACAGCGAAAACGACGTGGTTTTGGCCGACCGCAGCATTTCCGGCCAGCACGCCCGAATGCTGCGCACGCCAACCGGCTGGCAAATTGAAGATTTGGGCAGCACCAATGGCTCCATTTTGGCCGGACGGCCGTTGGAATACAACACCCCGCTCGATTGGGCTTCCTACGAAACGGCGCGTCTTGGCCCTTATTTTTTGCGCTGGCAGCCGTTTAGCGAACAGCGCAAAGAGCGTGAAGCCTCGGCCACGCTGGCTGCGATGGCGTTGGCGGTTGGCGGAACGGCTGCGGCGACGGCCGTCGCCGGCGGGGTTGCCGCTGACGCGTTCACTCCTGGACCACCGCCGCCCGGTTCGCCGGCCGCCGCGGCCGCCGCCGCCATCCGACCCCCGGATGACGAGCCGGAATTTACCACCGGCGAGATTTTGGGCATTGCCATTGTGCCCAACAAGCTGGAATTGGAGCCGGGAGCGGAGCTGCCGCTGGAAATTTCTGTGACCAACCGGGACGTGACGGTGAAGGACATCGGTCTGCGCCTGGAGGTAGACGGCCGTCAGCCCTCATGGATCAGATTGTCTCAGACCGATTTCAAGCTGCTGCCGGAAGAGACCAAAGCGGTAGAAGCCTTGGTCAGTTTTTCGACGGACAATGACTTGTTGGCCGGAACCCACACCCTGAAGATCATCGCCGCCACCGACAAGGGCGAGGTTGAAGTGGCCTATTCGCAGCTGCTTGTAGCCGAACGGGAAAATTTTGCCCTGGACATGCATCCCAGCAACCTGCAAGAAAAAGTCACCTGCCGGGTAACCATCAGCGACCGTGGCAATTTCCCCAACCAGTACACCGTGATGGGCCTGGACGACAGCGACGCGCTTCTCTTCCATTTTGAAGAGCCGCAAAACGCCATTTTGGCCGATTTTAGCGAAGGCGAACAAAAGTTGAAGGTGCTGCCCGGCCAGGAAGCGTATGTGGGCTTTTCGCTGCGGCCGCGCAAACGGCCGTGGTTTGCCCAAAACAAAGTGCTGCCCTTCAAAATTCGCATCCGCACCGAAAGATCAGACTGGCAGTCCTTAACCGGTCAGGTCGAAATTCGGCCGCGTATTTCGCGCCGCGTGCTGTTGTTCTTTTTGCTCTTCCTGCTGCTGGTTGGCGGGGCGGGTTATCTCGCTTTCTTGCAGATCGAACAAGCCCAGGCCGAGCGGCTGCAAGAGCTGCAATCCATCGCCGACAAAGCCAATGAAGACGCCGCCGCCGCTCAGGCGCGCGCCGCTGAGGCGCAGCAGCGTCTGGACGATGCCCGCGCCGCCGGAGCCAGCGCCGAAGAATTGGCGGCCTTGCAGGCCCAGGCCGATGCCGCCGCGCAAGAAGCCGCCGCCCTGGATCAGGCGGCGCAGTCGGCCAGCAGCCAGGTGGCCGAAGCCGCCGCCACCGCCGACGTGCCGCTGGAGGCTATTGCGGCCATGACGCCATCAGCCACGCCTGCGCCTACGGCCACGCCTGCGCCCACGGCCGTTCCCAACAGCCCGCCCACCAACATCACCTTTAGCGCGTCTAAACTTGACGAGAATGTGAGTATTGGCTCGGTGGTGGGGTCGTTTACGGCCGTTGACCCCGACGTCGCCTTGAATTCTCAGCCCACGCAAAAGCCGCGCGCCCTTTTCCGCGTGCAGCAGCAGAGCGCGGGGTTTACCTACAGCCTGGTTTCGGGAACCGGCAGCACGGACAACGGCATGTTTGTCATCGACGGCAGCGATTTAAAAACGGCCGCCGAAATCGACTTTGAAACCAAGAGCCAGCTCAGTATTCGCGTGCAGGTAGACGATGGCCAGGGCGGGACGCTGCAAAAAAGCTTCACCCTCAGCGTCACGGACATCAAGGATGTGCCGGCTTTGTCCGTAGCCAATACAAGCGTGGCCGAATCGGCGGGGAAAGCGGCCGTTTCGGTGACGGTGGTGAATGAAAATGGAGATGAAGCGACGGTGAAGTATGCGCTGGTGGCGGGCACGGCGAAGGATGGCGTGGATTATACGGCCGTTTCCGGCACGCTCACCTGGGCCAAAGGTGACACCGATCCGCAGGTTATCGAAATCCCCATCCTGAACAACGAAATGGACGAGCCGAACCGCACGTTCTCGCTGGTCTTGTCCGATCCCAAGAAGGCGACGCTGGGAACCGGCACGGCTATCATCACCATCACCGACGATGACGCGCCGCCTACGCTGACTATTTCTGACCTCAGCGTGTTGGAGTCGATTGTGGGCGGAAAGGCCACTGTGTCTGTGGTGATGAAGGGCAGCAGCAGCGAGACGGTGACGGTGAATTACGCCACGGCCAATGATACGGCCGTGGCCGGACAAGATTACACAGCCGCCAGCGGCGCGCTCTCCTGGACCGCCGGGCAGACCGGGGCGCGTTCCTTCGAGATCGCCATTCTCCAGGATGTGATCGACGAGCCGGACGAAGCATTGACCATTGCGCTCAGCAACGTGCAGGGCGCGGTGCTGGCCGTCGAAAAAGCCGTGCTGACCATCTCCGACGATGACGCTCAGCCCAAAATTGTGATCGGCGACGCCACCGTCAACGAAGGCGAAAAATCGGTCACCATTCCCATCACCATGACCGGCGCCACCAGCGCGGAAGCCTGGGTCGATGTGACCACGCAAAACGGCACTCTGGAAACCAATGCGGCCGTTGGTGATGGCAATTTGCGCGACTTTAACCATGTGACGGCCAGCGTCGCCTGGGAGCCGGGCACATCCGGCGGCAAAAAGATCACCGTCGATATTCTGGATGATCTGGTGGACGAAGGCGACGACGCGACGCAGCCGGAAATTTTTGGCGTGGTCATTTTCTCCAATGCGCCCAGCGTTGTGGTGCAAGACAATGCCGCGACGGTGCAAATTTTCGATGATGACGCGCCGCCGGTTGTAAACCTGACCGCCGCGAATCCGACAACTGTGGACGAGAGCGCCGGCGTTATCAATTTGAATGTGGAAATGACCGGTCAGAGCAGCCGCGCCGTCACGGTTAATTTCTCCATTGTGGAGGGCACGGCCACTCAGGGAGAAGATTTCACCTTTTCCGGCGCGCAGCAGGTCTCCTGGGCTGCGTATGAAACCGGCATTAAGGCGATTCCCTTCACCATTGTCGATGATCGAGTGGATGAAAATACGACCATCGGCCCGCCGCCGCCGACCGAAGCGCAAGAATCTTTCCTGGTGCGCTTAAATGCGCCGACGGCCGCTACCTTGGGCGCAGGCACAGAAACCACCGTCAGGATCACCGACAATGATCAGGCCGGAATTACACTCACCGGGCCGACGCCGGCCTCTATTCAGGAAGACCCGGCTGCTCCCACGGCCAGCCGCACGGCCGTCTATTCCGTTCGCCTGACGAGCCGCCCGCTGAGTGACGTTTCCTTTACGTTTGGCATCACTTCCACCGTGCCGCCGCCTTCTCCGTTCCATGCTCAGTGCAGTGTGGTCAATGCCACTCCTTTGGTCTTTACGCCGGCCACCTGGAACGTGAACCAGACCGTCAGCGTGCGGGCGGTGGATGAGTCTTATAATGATCAGGGCGGGACGTGCAAGATTGTCTTGTCACCGAACACAGCCGACGCGCTTTACACGCTGTTCCCGGATGTGGTGGGCACGGCCGTTACCGTCATCAACGACGATGATCCCCAAATATTGCTCGGTCCAACCGGCGGGTTGCTGTACGAATCGCCCATTTCCGGCACCACCAGCCTGACCTACACCGTTCGTTTGTCTTCAATACCCACGGCCACGGTGTCTGTGCGGGTGGATCCCAACAACGAGCTGCAAGTTGGGCGGTCACAAACGACGTTGGGCGCGCCAGGCGTGCCGTTTACGTTAACCTTCCCCACGGCGAGCGCCGTCATTTCGCAGACTGTTTTTGTCCAGGCGGTAAACGACAATGTGGATGAACCACAGGATCCGCACATTGGGGCCATCGTTCATACCTCCAGCGGCACATCCGATTACAACGGCCTGACCGTTACCGACAACATCAATATCGTTAACGATGATGTGGCCCAAATTTTGATTGGCGCGCCGGGGCAGATGGTCCTTAGCGAAACGGTTGGGATAAGCCAATCGACAACTTTTACTGTGGCGTTGGGCAGTCGGCCGGTGAGCAATGTCACTTTGAATTTTGCCGCCAGCAATGGACAGTGCAGTGTCAGCCCGGCCAGCGAGTTGTTTGACGCGGCCTCGGCCACAGATTGGGGGGTGGAACGGGAGGTGACGGTAACGGCCGTTAACGATGCCATCGACGATGGAGACCTGCCCTGCACGGCGCAAATCACGGTGACCACCAACGACACCCCCTACCAGATTGATCCACCCGACTACACCTTCACCGTCGCCGATGACGATCAGTCCGGCTACGTGGTCACGGCGCAGAACCTGGCGCTAACGGATACCGTGGGTTTCAATTCGCTTTCCTTCTCAATCGGGTTAACCAGCGAGCCGGTAAGCCCGGTCACGATTACCTACGCCGCCAACAGCAAATGCTCGGTCAGCGCCATAACGGCTCTGGATGCGTCTAATTGGACCACCGGCGTGTGGGCCACCATCACCGCTGCCCCCGATGACATTGCCGACGGAAATGTGACCTGCAATCTGGTTCCCACCGTCGCCACCGCCGATCCCAACTACGCCACGCTGAACCCCGGCACTCTGTCCGTGGCGGTGCTCAACGATGACGTGGCGGGCTATGCTGTCGCGCCAGCCGCTCTGCGCATCACCGATACCACCGGCCTTAACAGCAGTACCTTCCTGGTTACGCTGACAAGCGCGCCGACAGCGGATGTTACGCTGGCATTTTCCAGCAGCAGCGCCTCGTGCCAGACGCCGCCCGCCAGCGTGGTTCTGAACGCGGCCTCCTGGCAAACCGGTAAACCGGTGACCATTACCACGTCGATTAATAATGTTGATGAAGGTGTAACGAGCCAACCGCCGTGCAGCATCACGGCCGTTGCTACTTCCGCCGATTCTGCCTACAACGGCCTGTCGCCCAGTCCGGTCAGCGTGACCGTGGGCAACGATGATGTGGCCGGGTTCCTGACCTCGCCGGCCACGCTGCGCGTCACCGATACGCTGGGCGTCAATACCGCCACCTTTAACCTGCGCCTGACCAGCCAGCCGGTAAGCAACGTCAACGTCACCTTTACCAGCACAGATTTGTCTTGCACTGTGTCTACTCCGGCGGCTCTGACGAGCAGCAATTGGCAAACCGGCGTCAGCGTTACGGTGACCGGCGCGCCGGACGACATCGAGAACTTGAATCGCACTTGCGTCATCCAGGCGGATTCCATTGCCGGTGATCTAATTTACGCCGCTCTGCCCCAGACGGCCGTGCCCCAAGTCACAGTCACCGTCGCCAACGACGACCGGGTGTCTATCACCATGAGCACCGACATTCTTTCCGTCATCGACACGGCCGGCGCGAATACCGCCACGTTTACCATCCGTCTGGGCAGCCAGCCCACAGGCCCGGTGACGATCCCGCTGCTCAGCGATTCCGCTGTGTGCAGTGTGCCATCGCCCCAGGTTATTCCGGCGGCAAGCTGGCAAACCGGCGTCACGGTGACGGTCACGGCCGTTCCCGACAACATCGACCAGGGCGCTAACCGGGTGTGCAATATCACCGGCGGCGATCCCAGCAGCCCGGACCCCAACTACGCGGCCCTTGGTCCCGGCAATGTCCCCGGCATCCGCGTGGATGTCGTCAACGACGATACGGCCGGTTTTGTGGTTACGCCAACCAGCCTGACCATTACCGACACGGTAGGTCTCAACTCGGCCACCTTTACCGTGCGTCTGACCTCGCAGCCGCCTGTGACCACAACCGTGACCTATGTCAGCAGCAATCCAATCTGCACCGTTAGCCCGGTTCCGGCGTTTACGGCCGCGAACTGGGTGGCTGGAGAAGTGGTCACGGTTTCGACGCCGGCCAATTTTGTGGATGGCAGCAGCCAGACGTGTGCGCTGACGGCTTCCGTTTCGACGACGGATGAAGTGTATGCAGCGGTAACGCCTACGGCCGTTTCCGTCAGCGTTATCGACGATGACACGGCCGGTATTTTGCGTACCAATCCGGTCCCCACGGTCATCAGCGAGACGCTGACTGCCCCTAACCACACCGCCACCTTCACGGTAACGCTTAACAGCCAGCCAACCGGCACCGTGCGCATTCCCATCTCTGCCTCCAGCGCCAACAACGTGTGCAGCGTTGCCGGCAATGCCCAGGGCGGGAATGCGGTAGACATCACCACGACCAACTGGCAAACCGGCGTTCTGGTGACGATTACGGCCACCGTCAACAATTCCGCCGATCCCAATCAGCCATGCACCATCAGCCTGGGACCGGTGGCGACGAACAATCAGCCGGTTGAATACCGGGGTCTTAGCGGCTCGCCGGTGCAGGTTGACGTGCTAAACGACGACTAGGCTTCCTATGTTTTCAACTTGGGAAAATTGACCCAATCTAAAACTGCCCAAATTGGTGCTCATGCGAAAACCATTCCTCATTTTTAGCTTCATATTGGCTGTTATGACCGGAGCGATTGCCCACGCGCCGCGCACGTTGGCGCAAGATGCCGCGCCGCAAACCGTTGTCCTGGATTCGGAGACCAGCGAAGGACGCGGCCGTGTGCTGGCCAATGTGTTTTTTACCCTGCAAGATGAGGCCGGACGGCCGTTCCCCGATGCCGCAATCCAATCGGCGGCGGTTTTATTGGAAGACGGCCGTCAGTTTCCGGCCGCCATCGAAAAACCGCCCTACTACGTCGCCCTGGTCATCGATGCCAGCGGCAGTATGAGCGCCGTGCTGCCCAATGTGCAGGAAACGGCCGTCAACCTGGTCAACGCCGCCCCGCCAGACACCAACTTTGCCGTCATCCGCTTCGACGAAACCATCAGCCTCGTCCAGCCCTTCACCAGCGACAAAGCGCAGCTGCTGGCGGCCATCAACGCCATCACCGTTGCCGACAATGGCACCTGCCTCTATAACGTGGCCTATACCGCCATGCAAGCCCTGGAAGATGTTTCCGGCAATTCGCCGCGCGGCGCGATGGTTATCTTTACCGACGGCCGTGACGAAGTGCAGCGCGGCCAGGACAGCCCTTGCAGCGCGTACACCTACGATCAACTCGTCGCCTACGCCGCCGGTCGGACTGTAGACATTCCCATCCACACCATCGGCGTCGCCGCCAGACCGGACCTGGTCAACACGACCGCGCTGGACAAACTGTCGGCCAGCACCGGCGGCATTGCAGCCACGGGCAATCCAGACGAATTGAACGAGTTGATCAAAACAGTGGTGGCGACTGTGAGCAGCCAATGGCTGGCGCAGGCCGAATTAAAACCCGGCCCCGGATTCCAACGCGCAACGCTGCTGCTGACGCTGGCCGATGGCCAAAAGCCGCTTGGCGGCTCGTTTGGCTTTTATGCCGGTCAGGATTACCGCGAGCGGCTGGGGGCAACGGCCGTAGACATTGGCAATTTCCGCTACGATGCGCAGGCCGATCACTTCCAATTTGACGTGGCTCTGACAAACTTGCCCAATGTGGGCAGTTTGCAAATTGAAACGCTGGATGAACAGGACAATGTGCAGGTGGACCTGCGCAACATCCAGTCGCCCAGTTCTGTGCAGGGGATTACCCTGCAAACCGATACATTGCAGCCAGGCGAGCGGTATGTGGTGAAAGTGACGCCGCGGCAAAAAACGGGCGAGGTCGTGCGTCTGGAATCGGGCGCGCCGCTGACGGCCGAATATCACTTCCAGTACGATCCACCATTGCCGCTGCGCCTGAACCTTACCGGCGTGCAGGTTGCCGACGAACCGGCCCGCATCAATTTGCGCTCGCTGCGGCTGGAGGATGACGCCGCCACGCTGCGCCTGCAAGTGCAGCTGCAAAATGCGGCCGGGGTGACGGGGCTAAACGGCCGTCTCATCGACCGGGCCACCAATCTAGAAGTAGACAATTTTCCGTTGGAAGTAGACAGCACGGGAACGGCCGTGGTTCCTCTGCGCATTCCTGGCGGCAATTACACCCTCGTCGCCGAGGCGCTGGATGCAAACAACGCCCCACTGACGACCGCCAGCTACAACTTCAGCTACACGCAGCCCGACAGCCAATGGGTGCAGACCGGCAGAACCTTGCGCAGCAATCCGCTGCTCATATTTTTGTTGATTGCTTTGCTGGCCTTTGGTCTGGCGAGCGGCTGGCGCGGCGGGCTGGGGATTGGGCGGCGGCAGGGACGGCGTATTTTAATTCCTGGGCTGAATATGGATAGTATGGCCGGTCAGCCGGTGGTGAACCCGCTGGTTGATGGCGTGCCGGAGCCGGTTATCCTCACGCTGATCAGTTCGCCGGATACGGCCGTTGCCCACGTGGGCCAATGGGAAATCACCCGGTTTCCCTTCACCATTGGCCGCGAAAACGCCGACCTGACCATCGCCAACGACCGCCACATTTCCCGGCAGCATGCCCGTTTTACGTTTGAAGGCAATGATTACTTCCTGGAAGACCTGGGCAGCAGCAACGGCACGTTTGTAAACGAGACAAAAATTGCCGCCCGCGAGCCTGTTCCCCTGCGCACCGACCGCGATTCCCGCATCCAAATCGGACGAACGACGATTTTTACCTTTCATGTGGTACCGCCGGAAACTTCGCCGGAGCCAAATGGCGCAGCGGCCGCCGCGCCGACGGCCGTTGGCCAAAATGGGGCCGCCCGATGACAACACGCGAGCAAAAATTGGACATAGACCTCAGTTTTCAGCATTTACAGTTGGAATTGGCGCGCCTGGATATTATGCTGCACCGGCAAATCCAACGCTTCCAGAAATCCCAGTCGCCGCCGGAAGCAGACTCGCCGCTGAGTCTGTACCACCTGTCGGCGAATCAGGCGTATGCGCTGTTGGAACGGCCGTTTGGCCACGGCCCTGTTGAACTGGACGACGAAAACGACGCGCCCTATCTGGCCGCCCTGGCCGATGTGCAGGCGCAAATCGCCGCCCTGGTTTCTCACGCTGAAGACATCGGCGAGCCGCTGCGTTTGTATCGTCTGGCGACGCTGCTGGGCCTGAATCGTTTTGCCCTGGATGCCTTTCTCATCAGCCTCGCGCCGCAGTTGGATGCACGTTATGGCAAGGTCTACGCCTTTTTGCAGGATGATTTAACCCGCCGACGGCCGTCGCTCAACCTGGTGCTCGATTTACTTTGCAGCCCACACCCGGACCGCCTGCTGCATCTGGCCTATTTCCGCGATGATGCGCCGCTGCTGCGCCATCGCCTCATCACCCTGGAGGCCGAGGCGGGCGTTCACCGGCAGCCGCCGGTGGAAATGGGGCTGTTCCCCGATGAGGCGCTGGTCAATTGGGTACTGATGGGGCGTTACCAGCCGCCGACCCTGCTCAAGGATCACCTGAAATTTGACGACGCGCCTAGGCCAGACCTGACCTTGCTGCCGCCGAAAACGGCCGTGTCCCTGACTCCTTTGGCCGCCGGAGATGAAATTCTGGTCCTTTGGGGCCGCGACCAGTTGGCGAAAGAAACGGCCGCCCAGGTATTGGCCAAACGCAGCGGCCGGCCGCTGCTGACCCTGAATATGAAAACAGCGCTCGCTTTGGAGCTCCCGGCGCTGGAGGCTGTGCGCCTGCTGCTGCGCGACGCATTGCTGCTGAATGCCGTGCCCCACGTCACCGGCTGGGATGACACCCTGGATGATGGCGTTCCCGCGCCCGAGTTGCTGACGGCGTTGTGGGCGCATCCCGGCATGGTGCTCATCGCCGGGGAGAAGCGGTGGCAGCCGCAGCAGTTGGCCCGCACGCGCCACCTGCGCTGGCTGGAATTTGCCCTGCCGGATACCGAGCAGCGCCAGCGGCTGCTGACCACCTTTTTGCAGGGCGATCTGGCGGATTCGGACCTGGACATGCTGGCTTTTGCCGGTCAGTTTACCTTGTCGACCGGCCAACTGCGGGATTTGGTGAGTACGGCGCGAGACATGGCGGTGCAGAACGGCCGTTCCTTGTCCAGCGTGGATTTGTTTGCGGCGGCGCGCGCCCATTCCAACCCCCGGCTGGCGACGTTGGCGCGGAAAATCAGCCCGCGGTATGGATGGGATGATCTGATTTTGCCGCCCGACCAGGTGGAACTGCTGCGGGAAATGGTGGCTACGGTACGGCAACGGCCGTTGGTGCTGGAAAAATGGGGCGTCGGCAAAAAATTGGCTGCCAGCGCCGGGGTTACCGGCCTCTTCTTTGGCCAGCCGGGTACCGGCAAAACCATGGCCGCCGAAGTCCTGGCCGGCGAGTTGGGGTTGGATTTGTTCAAAATCGATCTCTCCAGCATGGTCAGCAAATACATCGGCGAAACGGAAAAGAACCTGGAGCGCATTTTCAGCGAAGCGGAAAGCAGCAACGCCATCCTCTTTTTTGATGAAGCCGACGCCATTTTTGGCAAACGTTCCGAGGTGAAAGACGCTCACGACCGCTACGCCAACATTGAGATTAGCTATTTGCTCCAGCGCATGGAATCGTATGATGGGGTCACGATTTTGGCGACGAACTTGCGCAACAATCTGGACGACGCGTTCATGCGCCGGTTGCAGTTTGCCCTGGATTTCCCCTTCCCGAAAGCCGCCGATCGGCTGCGTATCTGGCAGGCGTTGTTCCCGCCGGACGTGCCGCGCGGCGAGGATGTGGACCTGGAATTGATGGCAGAGCGCTTCGATATCGCCGGTGGCAATATCCGCAATATCTTGGTGACTGCTGCCTATCTGGCGGCGGCGAATGGGCAGGTGGTAGGCATGGATCATTTGATGCACGGCACCCGCCGAGAGCTGCAAAAAATGGGCCGCCTGGTAAACGAAAGGAATTTAGAGGTGTAAATGCAGACAGGCTTAATCAGTAAGGCATCTGGTTATCGGTCGTCTAAGAGCCTGGCGGCTGCGGGCGCAGACAAAGCGGCGCGTCAGCCGCTGGCGCGCGCCGCTTTGCTGCCGTTGTTGCAGCGGGCTGAAGCTGCGCCGCATACCCTGACTCCGGCCGATGCTGTCAGGTTGCAGGCGGTGTTGGGGAACACGGCCGTTGGCGCGCTTTCGGCCGCGATCACGCCAGGAGCGGGCGCAAAGATACAGCGGGTTAATATAAATAAAGTAGCCAAAAAGAAGGGTTCCAAAAAAATCAAGTACCACAAAAAAAGCAGCAAATACAAAAAAGGGTATTTAATTACCGGGCGCAAGCGGGATATCATCGCCCGTAATCTGGTGCCTATCTTTACCAAGAATAAAAACAAGCCGTCAGTAATCCGTATTCACAATCTGGTGGCCAACCAAGAAAAATTGTTCCAGCAGCTTCAGGTAGCGAAGCTAGCTTTGCCGGAAAAGCGGGGCATCAATCAGGCGCTCGATGAAATTCAGGCGGAAATTCGCTCGTCGATTAAGGAAATGACGAAGGACGATCCCACATTCAAAGAACTGGAGGCCTGGCATGATCAAAACCAGAACGATCCGTTGGCTATGCAGCTAAAAAGCCTGATGCACAATATGTTTGCCGAAAAGCCACATTCGGTGCCGCCCAATACGGATATTGCCAATACCTACCATACTGGCCACCAGAACGATCCGATTCCGATTATTTGGTACAAACCTGAGAACGCGTACAGTCCAATCACCCCGATTTCGGCAAAGAGTGGGCTGCCAACGCTGGCCTATCCAGGCGGTGGGATGATAAACGGGTTAAATTTTGGCCTGGCTCCGGCTAATCGGCCGATCAATTGGACCAAAGCGAATCCGATCAAAAAGGTGTCCCATGAATCGGATCGGGGGAATCAGAAGAGTTATAACACGCACCTGAAAAACTCCGGTTATCGCATTGGCGATGATTACAACCTGGATGGCGACCATGTGATGGACCTGGGTTTTAATGGGCAGGATGTGTTGAATAATTACTGGCCGCTGAAGAGCGAGGTGAACCGCCGGGCTTTTCATGGGTACAACGAAAGTTATGTGTTGAATTATTATGTGATCGAGCATGGGCAGCCGGTTCCTAAAGCAAAATCTATTGGCGGCCTGATTAATCGTTATTTTTACGTGAAGGGTTTCTTGAAATCGGGCAATGTCCCGGCCGAGTCGGGTAAGGCGAAGGCTGGAACCGACCAGGCGTAACCCTGTGTAGGGAGGATGTGATGGCTGAATTGGCTCATAAGGAAAAGAGTGCGACGTTAACGCCGATGAAGAGAAGATTGGCAAAAGATGAGGCCGGAAAACGGCCGTTACCCACCCCAGCCCTACAGCGCGCCTCAGCACGCCTTACTTTGGGGCAGACGGCCGTGTCCACGCCACAATCGTCCTTGCAGCGTATGCTTGCCAACCGCCAGATTCAGGCCAAACTGACGCTGGGACCGGTTGGCGACAAGTATGAGCAAGAAGCCGACGCTGTGGCCAGGCAGGTGGTGGGCAGCTTGTCCGCGGCCAAAACGGCCGTCGGGGAACCTTCCGCCCAACGCCAGGAAGAAGAGGACGAACTGCAAATGAAACCCACGGCCGTTCTCCAACGCCAGGAAGAAGAGGACGAACTGCAAATGAAGCCCACGGCCGTTCTCCAACGCCAGGAAGAGGAAGAGGAACTGCAAATGAAACCTCTGCTTCAACGGCAGGAGGAAGAAGAGGAATTGCAGGCCAAAGGCGATTCCATGATGACCGGTGGCGTGTTGAGCGGCGAGGTGGAAACGGCCGTTGCCAGCGCCAAATCTGGGGGACGGCCGTTAGATGACACCATTCGCGCTCCCATGGAACAAGCCTTCCAGGCCGACTTCAGCGGCGTCAAAATCCACACCGGCGGCGAGGCCGACAGCCTGAACCGATCGCTCAATGCCCGCGCCTTCACCAGCGGGCAAGACGTTTTCTTTCGGTCCGGCGAATATAACCCGGGCAGCACGGGCGGCCAGGAATTGCTGGCCCACGAACTGACCCACACCATTCAGCAAGGCAGCGCCGTCCAGCGCCGCATCCAACGTTACACCAAAATTCCGGTAGCCGAGCAAGCGGTCAATTACTGGCAAGGCCTAAATGCCGATTTGCGCGTTTCCGACGATGGGAACATGGCTGTTAAACACATAGACGGCGCGCCGTCAAACACGACGGCTTACCAGGAATTTTATGCCACGCCGGCCATTCTCCAGCACAGCGCCAATGCGCTTCAACAGATCAATTCGGCTTTTACGATTGCTCAGGGAGGCGCCACATTGGTAGGCACCAAACCAAACAGCAAATGGGACAAGTGGCGCAAAAATTACAAAACGTTGTACAAAGCTGATATTTCCAATCAGGACCTGGCGCGCACGGGCAGAGGCGATCATTCGTTTAATGCCTGCAGCGCCAACACCTCTAATTTCTTGGGCGTGCTGCGCTCTGAACCCGGCGATCCCAATCGCCTGGAGCAGCGGCGCAACATTATTTTGAAATTGGAAGGGGCTATCGACCATGCCAACAAGCAGATCAATGTCGGCGAAGATATTGGTGCGGCTTTGGTTGAGGCGCGCAAAATTGTCACGGGCGAAAATACCAGCGGCGAAGCCAAGACAGCCTACAACGAGATGTGGGAAGCAATGCGAGGTTGGATCAGCTGGCGTTATGGCGTGAACGAATCGGCCGTGCCGGATGTGGGCGAGGCCTGGGCGATTATGCAAGGCGGCACAGGCGGGCGCAGCGGCATGGGCCATTTTGCCCCTGTTGTGGCCAAAAGCGGCAGCGATAGCGTGACTTTGGAAAACGACGTCAGCCAGACGGCCGGGCAGGTTCGCGCCCAGATTGGCGATTTGAACCCGAATTGGTACATGCGTATGTTTGGGCCGGTAAAGCGGCACCTGTTCTCGGCAAATGAAGATCAGACGTTCTGGGGCGAGGCTAAGAAGCATGAATCCGCCGATTATGGCGACCGCCCCCTGGTGGGACGTCTCGGTTCGGTGTAAGAGGAGAGGGCGATGGGCGGCGCAGCGTTTGTTGAGCAGGGTAAAAAGGCAGGGCAGGCGGATAAACGGGTAACGGCCGTTTCCCCCAACCGTCCAACCTTGCCAACCACCAACCTGGAACCCAGTCGCCTGCCAACCCAAGCCCCGGCAGAGGAATATGTGCCCGAGAATCCGGACAATACCCGGCAGGCCATCAGAGCCATGCTGCCCCGGCACAGCCTCCAGGCCAAACCAGATCGACCGGGCCAAGACCTGTTTTTTCGCCCGGAAAAAGCGACGATTACCAGAACCGGCGGGGTCCAACCGGTGATTCAAGCCAAGTTTTGGGAATTGACTGCATCGGGAAAATACGAATGGCATGACGAAGAAGCCGGCGACCGCTTCGAGCCGGTGATGGCGGGCAGCGCCCAGGCGAAATACGGCCGTGACCAGGACTGGTTTTCCTGGCCCGTTTTTCGCCTGAAAGCAGACGTGTTGACGGCCGTTGACGACATCCCCGAAGAAGATGACCTGGACGAAGAAGATCAGGAAGTTCAGGAAGCGGCCAAGACGCCTGCCGAGTCGCAGGGCAAGTCGCCGACTGCCACGAAAAAGAAAAAAAAGAAGAAAAAGAAGCCAACGACCAGCGCCGACGCGCCCTCAGAAACGCCCAAAGCGTCAGCGCCGGAGGATCCGCTCACAAGCTGGCAAGCCATTTACCGCAGCCAACCAGAGGTAAAAAGTTGGGAATCCGGCGCTTTGGGTCAGCAGATCACTTACTTACAAAAACAAATCGACGCGCAGTGGCAAAGATTCTCCCCCAAAATGATTGAATTGCAGGCGGCTGCCGTCAAACTCGAAAACGCAGCTTTCAAAGAAGAAATAGAGGCTGTCGTCAAGCAGCTTCAGGCAGGTTGGCCTTCCTATAACGGTAAGTTCAATGATTTCGTCGCTTTCATCCAGCGCGCCAAACAACGCGCGGATGAAGCGGTGGAGTATGCCGATCGCGCCAGGCGCGGTTGGAACTATTTCTTACAACCGCAGGCAGAAGATGTGTGGTGGCGTTTCTTGCCCACGACGACTAACGCAAACATCAAGCAAATTGCCACCCACGCCAACCAGACCCAGCATACGGCCGACCATCGCCCCGAGACAATCCGCTATTTTCAGACTGCTCTGGAAAACAATCACTTCACAGTTGTGGGCGAAAAAATATCTATTCTCAATGGCAGCGGCCACATTTACGATCTGGTGAACAAAGACAAACTGACGATTAGCGGCGACCCCGCGCCTCTGGAAAGGGTGTATGGCTATGTTTGGCAAAATGGGACGGTATACACGCGTGGCCGAGTCATTCCCGGCAGCACAAAGAAAACCTTGTCTACCTTCCCCCTGTTTAATCATCTGGGCGCGGCAACCGGTAGTTTCACCTTGCCTGATCCGTTGATGGTGATTGTGAACACCTTATCCAACGATTTGAACAAGGACCCCGGCACAGCGTATATCAAAACGTAGACAGACCCTTAGGGTTTGTCATCGAGAAGCCAGTTTATCCAGGCCGTAAACCCTTAGGGTCTTTCCAGCAGTAGATTGGGTCCAATCTCCCAGATTGGACCAATCTGCAAACTGAAAAGTTAACGATACACAAACCCTAAGGATTGAAAATTAAATAACGCGCGGAACACTCCATTTAACCCTCCACAGTCTCCATTTAACCCTCCGCAACCCCCGTTTAACGCCCCACAACCTCCGTTTAACGCTCCACAGTCTCCGTTTAACGCTCCACAACCTCCGTTTAACGCTCCACAGTCTCTATTTAACGCCCCACAACCTCCATTTAACGCTCCACACCCTCCGTTTAACGCCCCACAACCTCCGTTTAACGCTCCACAGTCTCGTAGCCGCCCCTACCGCGAACTTCCCAGAGCGCGGTAAGGATACCGCGGCTACAAGGTCATGGCCATATGCACATCGCCATCGGACCAGGCGTAAGGCGTGAAGCCGCACTCCTGGTACAGCCGAATGGCCGCCGTCCACGTATCAGTTGTCTCGACGAGGAGCCGGTGGCAGCCCAGATCATCGGCCACGGCAATGAGGTGTTCGGAGATCGCCCGCCCCAACCCGCGCCGCCGGTAAGCAATGCCCACCGACACCCGCACGATGCGCCCAACGCCCGGCGCTTCTATCAGCAGCCCACCGGTTCCAATTAATTCCCCATTTTCTTCTACCACAAAAAAGGCATGTCCCGCCTGCACGTAGCTGCTCATGATGTCGTGGAGATCGGGGTTGAGCGTGGGGTCCAGCGTGCCCCAATGTTCGCGCAGGCCGTCGAGGATGAGCTGCTGCGCGGCGGATTGGTCAGTGGGGCGGAACGGCCGTATCCGGTAAGTTTCGTTCATGGGTGGAAGTATAGCAGGGAATGGAGATTGGAGATTGGAGATTGGAGACTGGTGGCTGGAAAGTGAGCCGGTTTTCTGTCTCCAGCAAATTGTCAGGGTCCGTGTTTATTAAGGTCTATGTGGTGACTATTATGGGAGAAAATGTACTGTGAATGATGCAAAACGGCCGTCAGTCCTTCTAATTGCCCTGGCCAAGCGTTATGGCGGCGCGGAAGTGCGGGTGTTTGATCTGGCGCGGGCGTTTGACGGCCGTTTGCCTTACGCCGTCGTTACCATCGAGGGGTCCGTGCTGGATGAGCGGCTGGCGCAAGCCGGTTTGCAGCGCCGCCCGATGAGCCTGGGGCGCGGCGATCCGCGGCTGGCCGGCAAAATCAGGCAGATCATTGAGACAGAAGGGTTCCAGATTGTGGATGCCCACAACCCACAATCACAGATGTGGGGTTTGTTGGCGGCTAAACGGGCGCGGGTGCCGGTCATGGTTTCTACCGTGCATCTGGCGTACGGCCGTGTGCAAAACGACTCTTATCGCGGCAAACTGTATGAGCAAGTCCTGCGCCTGAACAAACGCTGGAACTGCCGATTTATCACCGTGTCGCAATCCATCCAGAATTATCTGCACGACATCGGCGTGTCCGAAGTGGCGCTGATCGACAACACGGTCGATTTGCAGGCGATGGCGGCTGTCGCGCCCGATGGGCAATGGCGGCAGGCCTTGGGTTGGGGGGAAGATAAGGTGGTGGTTACGGCCGTTGGTCGCCTGGAGCCGCAAAAAGGGCACAAATATCTGGTGGAAGCCATGCGTTTGGCCGTTCAGGCGCAGCCGCGTGTGCGCTGCATCATTGTGGGGGAAGGGCATTTGCGCCCGGACCTGGAAGCGCAAATTGCCGCCGCCGGGCTGGCCGATTACATTCATCTGGCCGGATTTCGCCGCGATATTCCGGCGATCTTGGGTGCGTCGGATATTTTTTGTTTGTCGTCGCTGGCTGAAGGGCTGCCTTACGCCATGTTGGAGGCGGTGGCTTACCGGCTGCCACTGCTGGTAACGGCCGTGGATGGCATGGCCGAACTGCTGACCGATCAACAAACCGCCTACCTGGTTCCTGCGGCTGATCCACAGGCGCTGGCTGATGGCCTGGTCTGGCTGGCGGATCATCCGGCAGAGAGGGGGCGTCTGGCAACGGCCGTTTACCAACTCGTCCAAACCCGCTTCGACCCGGAGCGTATGATCCGCGAGACGCTGGCGATTTATGGGTTTGCGGATGAGGCATGAGGTAGTCCATCACCCCTCCGGTTCCGTTATTCGCGCCGCGCCTTTTCCCACAACACCGACTGTTTGCCAGAGAGCAGCCGCCACAACCCCTGCAGCGAAGAAAAATTGCCGCTGACAATGTAGTAAGCAGCCGCCGGAATTTTGGCTTTTTTCTGTCGTTTTTCGGCCAGCCAGCCCAGACCGGCCAGCCCATACACGGCCAGTTGCCCGGCAAATGTCAGCCGCATGAATAGTCGGGCCGGCCGCCGCAGAAGAACGGCCGTATTGGCAACCAGAGCCAGCATCATAAAAAAGGGCAGCAGCAAGCGCAGGAATTTGTGCGAAATGAGCTGAAACAGGCCGGCCGGGTGCTGCCAGGGCCACCATTGCGGCTTAAATAAAAGCTGATACCGTCCGGCGCTGATGCGCCGACGCCGCGTCAGTTCGTCGGCGGTGGATTCAGAGGCGGTTTCCCAGCAAACGGCTTCAGGTTCGTATAGTACGCTTAAGCCCTGGCGCAAAACCAGGGTGGACAGGTAGGCGTCGTCGTTGATGACCTCGGGTGGGATGGGGGTGAACACCGCCCGGCGCAGAGCAAACATTTCGCCGACGACGGCGATGGTGCTGCCGGTTTGGCTTTCCCAGGTTTTGATGGCGGATTCGTAGCGCCAGTACAGGCCAGACGATTGGCTAACGCCGCCCGGGCCGGGTTTGACGGTTTTGTTGCCGCTAACGCCGCCGACACGGCCGTTCTGAAAATGGCGCAGCAGCTTCAGCAGGGCATCCGGTTGGTAGAATGCGTTGGCGTCGGAAAAGACGATGATGTCGCCACGGGCGACGGCCGTGGCGCGGTTCATGGCTGCGCTTTTGCCCCGTCGCACCGGATCGTGCAGCAGGCGGATTCCCCGATTCTGGAACCTGGCGGCGAGAACGGCCGTGTCGTCGGTGGAGCCATCTGTTACCACAATGATCTCTAGTAAATCGGCCGGGTAATCCAGCGCCAAACTGTTTTCCAGCTTTTCCACCATCACCGCCGCTTCATTGTAGGCAGTGATGATCAGGCTGGCAGAGGGCGTGTAGGGGCCGGATGACGCGGCCGCTGGCCGCCACCGCGCCCATAGGGCAACAATGACCGGATAAATCGCATAGTGATACCCCAAAACCCCGATGCTAAAGACGGTAAGAAGCGTAAAAAATTCCATCACATTTTGATCCAGTAAAAATCAAAGGGTCTCTTGGATTTCGTGGGGTTTTGATTGATGCGTGATACGTGACCGTATCACGCATCACGCATCATCGTATGTCAACGCCCTAAATTCCTGAAGAGCCAAAATAAAAAGCGGTACCATCAAAAAAATGATACCGCTTAATCTTACAATTGCGAAAATCGCCGAATGAGTAAGCCTAAAATAATCCCCAATCGCCGCCGGCCCCTTCTTCCATCATCGAAGGATCCCAGAGTTCTGTGCCAATTTCTACTTCGATGCCGCCGGTCATAACTTGCATGCCAACCATCCGCACCTGCTCAATAATTTGCGGGCCATACGGACAGAATGGGGTGGTTAAGATCATGGTGATTTTGGCCAGGTCGTTTTCGGCGTCGATGTCGATCTGGCGCAGCAGGCCAAGTTCAACAACATTCAGGCCAATTTCAGGATCGATGACCGATCGAAGGGATTCGATAAGTTCTTCTTCTTTACTCATTATCATGATAAGGCTCCTCGTTTATTTGCCATTTTGCGACGATGGGTTGGCCGGAATGGAAAACTGGCAGCAGTCGTCGCCTCTTAACATGCAGCTGTGCTGTTGGATGGGCGTTTGCATCACGCTGACGATCAATTCTTTGTCCAGTGTGCATACTTCGGCGTGATTGGCTCCTACGGAAAGGTAGGGGCAGCTGTATTCGATGATGTGATATTGGCCGTCGATTAGTTCCCAGCGAGCCAGGAAGCCCTCATCGGCTAAAATATCCATCAGGTAGGTGAGTCGGTTTTCGAAGGACAGGGTTTCAAATTTGCCGCGATGCCGGGCCACGATCCGTTCAACCGCGCTGCCAAAGATGTCGTCGACCGTTTGTTGGGGCAGGCGCATTTTCATTTCGTCGAGCAGGATGTTGGTGAGGTGGACGTATTTTTGCGGGAATAGTTCGTGGCCTTCTTCGCTGAGGCTGTAAACGTAATACGGCCGTCCCACCTTCCGTCTCACGCTGTCAACCATAATCAAGCCATCGGCTTGCAACGCATTGAGATGGTGTCGGACGGTCACCGGCGAAACGTCGGCCGCTTCGGCCAGGTCTTCAACTTTGAGTTGACTGGCGTTCTTAAGGGCATGCAAAATGACGTCTCGCGTACTTTGTTTATGATTGCTTGTAGCTGATTTCACGTTAGAATTCCTTTTTATCCAGGCAGGATTATAGCAACAGCAGGGGGTTTTGTCAATTAAAGTTATTTTTATTATTAATTTAATAAAAATTGACATTAACTGGCTCGCGTGCTATAATCCCGCATGATTAAAGCGGTAGAATTACCCATTCTCGAAGCGTAAAAATAGATTATTTAGGAGACACAACTACCGATGACCGTTGCTTTAGAAATAAAAAATTTGCACGCCAGTATCGGCGAGCAGCCAATTCTGAAAGGAATTAATCTGTTGATCAAACAGGGCGAAATCCACGCTCTGATGGGGCCAAATGGTTCTGGCAAAAGTACATTAGCTTACACCCTGGCGGGCCATCCCGCTTATGATCCGACCGCAGGGCAGGTGATTTATGATGGGCAAGATCTGCTGGAAATGGAACCCGACGAGCGCTCGCGCGCCGGTCTTTTCCTGGCTTTTCAGTATCCGGCGGCCGTTCCGGGCGTGACTCTGGCCAAATTCTTGCGCCAGACCATTAACTCGCGCCGTCAGGCTGAAAACCCCGAAGACAGCGGCATTTCTATTCCTGCTTTTCGCCGATTGCTGAAAGAAAAGATGGATATGTTGGGTATCGACCATAAATTTGCCGGCCGTTACCTGAACGAGGGTTTTTCCGGCGGCGAAAAGAAGCGCGTAGAGATTTTGCAAATGGCTACCGTGGAGCCAAAAATTGCCATTATGGACGAGACGGACTCTGGCCTGGACATTGACGCGCTGCGTGTGGTTTCGGAAGGCGCGATGCGCCTGTACCGCGAGATGAATATGGGTATGTTGGTGATTACCCATTATCAGCGAATTTTGAACTATATCCAGCCGGACTATATTCACATTATGCTAGACGGCCGTATCGTCGAAAGTGGTGGCCCTGACCTGGCGCTCAAACTCGAAGAAGAAGGCTACGACTGGCTCCGCGAGAAATATGGCATAACGGAAACGGCATAGACACTTTTCGGCAGGCGGCATGGTTGCCAGAATCCTGTCGAAATTTGTAGGGAGTATGAATCATGGCAGATATTGAACGCGAATTAACGCGCGAATTAAGCGAAGAAGAAGTCGTTGCCAGCGTCAACTCGGATTATGCCACTAAATATGGCTTTGCTGACGTTGAGGACTATGTATTTAAGGCGAAAAGAGGTCTGGACGCGGACGTGATTCGGGCGATGTCCATATCCAAAAATGAGCCGGAGTGGATGTTAGACATTCGCTTGAAGGCGTACGAACACTTTCTGAGTCGGCCGGTGCCTACTTGGGGCGCTGATTTGGGTGAAATTGATTTCGACGAAATTTACTACTACATTAAACCCAGCGAACGGGAAGGCGATAATTGGGATGACATTCCCAGCTACATCAAAGACACCTTCAATAAGCTGGGGATACCCGACGCCGAGCAAAAATACCTCTCTGGTGTAGCTGCGCAGTACGAATCCGAGGTGGTTTACCACAACATCAAAAAGGATTTGGAGCAAAAAGGTGTTGTGTTCCTGGGCATGGATGAAGGGCTGCGGCAGTATCCCGACATGGTGAAGGAATACTTTGGCACGGTTATTCCTTTTAATGACAACAAATTTGCGGCTTTGAACACGGCCGTATGGTCCGGCGGCAGCTTCATTTATGTTCCGCCCGGCGTCCATGTGGAAATGCCCCTACAGGCGTACTTCCGTATCAACGCCAAAAATGCCGGACAGTTCGAACGCACGCTAATTATTGTGGATGAAGGCGCCTACGTTCATTACGTCGAAGGCTGCACCGCTCCCATCTACTCGAGCGATTCGCTCCATTCGGCCGTGGTTGAAGTGCTGGTGCGCAAAGGCGCGCGATGCCGCTACACCACCATCCAGAACTGGTCCAACAACGTCTATAATTTGGTCACCAAACGGGCTGTCGCCGAAGAAAACGCCACCATGGAGTGGGTCGATGGCAACCTGGGTTCCAAAATCACCATGAAATACCCCGCCGTGTACATGGTGGGCGAAGGGGCGCATGGCGAGATTCTTTCCATCGCTTTCGCCGGTAAAGGGCAGCATCTGGACGCCGGCGGCAAAGTCGTGCATGTGGCTCCCAATACCACCAGCCGCATCATTTCCAAGTCGATTAGCAAGGGCGGCGGCCGCGCTTCCTATCGCGGGCTGCTGAAAGTGGAAAAGAACGCCGAAAATTGCAAATCGAACGTGGTATGCGACGCCCTGCTTTTGGACCCCGAAAGCCGGTCGGACACCTACCCTTACATCGAAATCGACGCCGAGGATGTGACCGTAGGTCATGAAGCATCGGTAAGTAAAGTAGGCGAAGAGCAGCTTTTCTATCTCATGAGCCGCGGCATTCCCGAAGATATGGCTACCTCGATGATTGTGAACGGCTTTATTGAGCCGTTGGTAAAGGAACTGCCGATGGAATACGCCATTGAAATGAACCGTCTGATTCAATTGCAGATGGAAGGCAGCATCGGGTAAAAAATAAATGTGAATGGGGAATTGTATGGTTACAATTCGCTTCATTGTTGAATAAAATGACAAACTTTACGAAAGAAGCAGTAAAACAATTATCGGCTTACTTGAACGAGCCAGAGTGGATGTTGGCCTTGCGGCTGCAAGCGTTTGACGTGTACGAAAGCCTGCCAATGCCAAATACCCAACTGGAAGATTGGCGGCGCACGGATTTGCGCCGTCTAAAATTGGACGAATTTGGTCCCTCGGTGAATGGCGATGCGGGCGCTGACGCGACTATCCCTGATTATCTGGGTAAACAACTGACCACGGACGAAGCGGGCGGCAATATGCTGCAGGTGGATGGCGTGGTGAAGGCGTTGACGTTGAGCGATGAGTTGAAGGCGCAGGGTGTGATATTTTGTGATATGCACACGGCCGTTGCCCAATACCCGGCTCTCGTGCAAAAACATTTCATGACCGAAGGCGTGCGCATAGACGAAGGTAAATTCGCCGCTTTGCATGGCGCATTTTGGCGCGGCGGGACCTTCTTGTACGTGCCGAAAAACGTCAAAGCGGCCGCCCCCCTGCACAGCGTGTTGTGGGTGGAGAATGGCAAAACTTTTACCCATACCCTGGTTATCGTGGAAGAAAGCGCCGAAGTCATCTTTATGGATGAATACGCGTCGGCGAATGGGCAGCAGGCCGGGATACATAACGGGGTTATCGAGCTGTTGGTGCGTGACAATGCCAGCCTGATCTATGCCGGTCTGCAAGATTTTGGCGCGAACATGTGGCAGTTTAACCACGAACGAGGCCGCGTTGGCCGCGATGGCAAGCTGGATTGGGTGACGAGCATGATGGGCACGCGCCTGACGAAAGCGTTCCAGACGATGGAACTGGATCGGCCGGGTGCGTGGGGACGGATGAGCGGTATTTTCTTCACAAACGGCCGTCAACATCTGGACCTGGACACGCAGCAAAACCACAACGCCGAAGATACCACCAGCGACCTGCTCTACAAAGGCGCGCTCAAAGACAAATCGCGCACTGTCTGGCAAGGCATGATCAAAGCGTTGCCCGGTTCGCAGCGAATTGATGGCTTCCAGGCCAACCGCAACCTGATGCTGGATAAAACGGCCCGCGCCGATTCTATCCCCGGTCTGGAGATTGAAGCCGATGACGTGCGCTGCACCCACGCATCAGCCATTGGCAAGCTGGACCCGGAAGAGTTGTTCTATCTAATGAGCCGTGGGATTCCCCGGAAAACGGCCGTAGAAATGTCCGTTCAGGGGTTTTTTGACCCGCTTATGCGGCGCATCCCATTTGAGGGTATCCGCGAGCGCATCTTTGGACGCATTGTTGAAAAGCTTGGCTAAATTCATGGGCACGTCCCGACTTCGGGTTATCTCGGATGATTGGTGCTTGTGTACAAGGCGGGAGAGCTGACTCCCTCGCCTGGCATGAAGTGAATTCAAGGCAAACGGTGGCAGCGACTCTCGCCATTCCCAAGGAAACCGGGGTGGCAGCGCGGCCACCGTTTTTGATCTAAACCAGCATAAAGTAGGAGTTTGACGTGAGTAACAAAGGCTATATTCATCCTGAAGTTTTGGTAAGCACCGATTGGGTGGCCGACAATATGCACAACACGGCCGTGCGCCTGGTCGAATCGAATGAAGATGTTTTGCTCTACAGCACCGGCCATATTGCGACGGCCGTACACATCGACTGGGTAGCCGATCTAAACGACGCTGTGCGCCGCGATTACCTGGACGAAAGCGCTTTTGCTGCGCTGATGGCCAAAAACGGCATCAGCAACGATACGACCGTTGTTTTTTATGGCGACAAAAACAATTGGTGGGCCTGTTATGCTTTCTGGGTCTTTAAACTATTTGGGCACGCCGACTGTCGCATCATGGATGGCGGTCGCGTGAAGTGGATTGCTGAAGGGCGCGAATTGACCAAAGAGAAACCCTCATTCCCCACGACAACTTACAAACCTGCCGCGCGCGCCGATTACAAAATCCGCGCCTTTCGGGATCAGGTCATGGACCATGTGCGCGCGGATCAACCATTGGTGGATGTGCGCAGTCCGCAAGAATTTAGCGGCGAGCTGCTGCACATGCCCGGGTCGCCACAAGAAGGCGCGCTGCGCGGCGGACACATTCGCGGCGCAGTGAATGTGCCCTGGAGCCGGGCAGTCGCCGAAGATGGCACCTTCAAATCCGCCGATAGTTTGCGGGCAATTTATGAAGAAGAACAAGGACTTTCGCCTGACAACAGTGTGGTCGCTTATTGTCGGATTGGCGAGCGCAGTTCGCATACCTGGTTTGTCTTGACCTATCTTCTGGGTTATCCAAACGTGCGCAATTATGACGGCTCCTGGACTGAATGGGGCAACCTGGTAGGCGCGCCGATTGAGAATCCATCCAAAGCCAAACGCTAGACATGACGAGGAACCACGTGTAATCAACTTTAGAATTCCCAGATAGGTCCAATCTTGTTGTAGATTAATTTTTTAATCTACAACAAGATTGGACCTATTTTCTGTCTCCCATCCTCATCCCTAAACCCCAACTCTGTCCTCGACTTTTTGCGTATCACCTGATCCGCATTACAATCTATTTCATGTTAGACGTAGAAAAAATACGCGCAGATTTCCCTATTTTAAGTGTAGAAGCGTACCCGGGTATACCCCTGGTTTATTTGGACAGCGCTGCTTCGTCGCAGAAGCCGGAAGTTGTTTTGGCGGCCATGGATACCTATTACCGACAAATGAACGCCAATGTGCACCGCGGGATTCACCGGTTGAGTGAAGACGCAACGAACGCATATGAAGCGGCCCGGTTAAAAATTGCTCGCTTTATCCATGCGCCGGATGAAAGCCTGATCATTTACGTGCGGAACGCCACCGAGGGGTTTAATTTGGTGGCCTACAGTTGGGGGCGGCAAAACATTCAGGCTGGCGATGAGATTCTGCTCACCGAGATGGAGCACCACGCCAATCTGGTTCCCTGGCAGATGTTGGCGGAAGAGAAAGGGGCGGTTGTGCGTTACATTCCCTTTTTGCCCGATGGCACGCTGGATTTGAGCCGGTTGGATGGGTTATTGACGGAGCGAACGAAGCTGTTTTCATTTACGGCCGTTTCCAACGTCTTTGGCACCATCAACCCAGTCCGCCAGTTGGTCGATGCCGGTCATGCTGTGGGCGCAGTCGTGATGGTAGATGCCGCGCAGGCTGTGCCGCATACGGCCGTCGACATTCAGGCCTGGGACTGCGATTTTATGACCTTCTCTGGCCACAAAATGTGCGGACCGACCGGCATTGGCATCCTCTACGGCAAGCGCCGATTGCTGGAAAACATGCCACCCTTCATGGGCGGCGGCGACATGATTCGCCGTGTAACCCTGGAAGGTTCCACCTGGAATGATTTGCCCTGGAAGTTTGAAGCGGGAACGCCGAGCATTGCTGAGGGAATTGGCTTGGGAACGGCCGTAGACTACCTCACTGACATCGGCATGGACAATATCCACGCCCACGAGCAGTTTATCACCCATTACGCCCTCGAAGCTCTAAGCGAAGTAAAAGGCATCACCCTTTACGGTCCGCCCGCCTCGCAGCGCGCCGGCGTAGCCACCTTCACCATCCAAGGCATCCATCCTCATGACATTTCCGAGGTTGTCGATAAAGATGGCATTGCCATCCGCGCTGGCCACCACTGTGCCATGCCGCTCCATTTGCGCCTGAATATCAGCGCCACTGCGCGCGCCAGCTTTTATTTGCACACAACAACACAAGAAATCGACAAGCTCGTTGCCAGTCTCAACCGGACACGCAAACTTTTTCGATTATAATTTTGCCAGTGGGAAAGGATATTAGAGCCGCATTGGCTCTAATCGGCATACAGCACCTTAACTGATTCGAGGTTTGTCATGGATATTTACCGGGAACAGATCATCGATCTTCACGAGCATCCACTGAACTTTGGCGAACTGGAAACGGCCGATTACATTCACGAAGATGACAATCCACTCTGTGGCGACATCATCCGGATCGCCATCAAACTAGATGATTTCGGGCGAGTCAGCCAGGTTGCCTGGACAGGCAGCGGCTGCGCCATCAGCCAGGCGTCGGCCTCTTTGCTCACCGAAACGATTAAAGGCATGAGCCTCGCCGACATCCGCACCTTTTCGCCAGAGCGCTTATTAGACCTGATTGGTGTGCCGTTAAGTCAGGCGCGTCAGAAATGCGCCCTCTTGTCGCTGAAAGTGCTGCAATCTGGCGTATCTGGCGCAGCAAACCAACACGAATAACCCGCGGTTGCGCACGCGAAATTATGCAGTTTTCCGGGGCATAACCGTGGTTACATGCATGAGTAAAAATTGAAATGACAGAATTTGTAAAAATAGCGCGCATCGAAGACATTCCCCCAGGCGGTCGCCTGTGGTACGATTTTGCAGACGAAACAGTTGTTGTCTTTAACGTGGGCGGGACGTTGTATTGTCTGGCCGACCGCTGCACTCACGATGATGGCCCACTGGAAGATGGCGAATTAGAGGACCACGAAATCGAATGTCCGCGCCACGGCGCACGTTTTGACATTCGTACCGGCAAAGCGTTATGCATGCCGGCAACGTCGCCTGTGCCAACTTTTGCCGTAAAAGTGGAAAACGGGGACGTCTATGTCGAATCACCTGATATCTGGTAGTGCGCAGGTGATTATCGTTTGACTGTCTGCCACAAATTGCCTATAGTTACTGCCCAAAATAGAACAAATATTTCAATTGCCAGGGAGTTTAGGCTGCCTGTAGCGAGCGGGAAACGGCCGTTTTACCCCCAATATCACTCGGAAACAAATAACGAACTATGGAAATCGGACTTGTAAAACAAATCGACATTGAGCATGAAGTAAAAGAATCCTACCTCAGCTACGCCATGAGCGTCATTGTCTCGCGGGCATTACCCGACGCGCGCGATGGGCTGAAACCAGTGCAGCGGCGAATTTTGTATGCCATGTATGATATGGGCCTGCGACCAGATACACCCTATCGTAAATCTGCGCGCGTTGTTGGCGAGGTGCTGGGCAAATATCACCCCCACGGCGACCAGTCGGTTTACGACGCGATGGTTCGCATGGCCCAAGATTTCTCCATGCGCGCCGAACTAGTAGACGGGCAAGGGAATTTCGGCTCCATTGATGGCGATCCGGCGGCGGCGATGCGTTATACCGAAGCCCGCATGTCGAACATGGGTTTCGACATGCTCGAAGACATCAATAAAAACACCGTCGATTTCTCCGCCAACTTCGACGATTCGTTGCAAGAACCCAGTGTACTGCCGGCCACCATCCCAAACTTGCTGGTAAATGGCTCGTCGGGAATTGCCGTGGGCATGGCTACCAGCGTACCCCCGCACAATTTAGGCGAAGTCGTCGATGCGCTCTGTTATATGCTGGATAAATGGGACGCTCTGGCGGATATATCCGTTGGCGACTTGATGCAATTTATTAAAGGGCCAGATTTTCCGACGGGCGGGCAAATTTTTCGTTTTCGGGGCGACGAAAACGAAACCGATGTTTTGCTAAATGCTTATGCCACGGGGCGTGGCCGGGTTACGGTGCGGGCGAAAGCTCATGTTGAACGCATGGAGCGCAATAAATCGCGCATCGTAATCACGGAACTGCCGTATCAGGCCAACAAGACGAATTTGCTCGGCCGTATTGCCGACCTGCATCGGGATGGCAAAATCGAAGGGTTGACCGATTTGCGCGACGAATCAGATCGTAATGGGATGCGCATTATTCTGGAAACGACGCGCAATGTAGAGCCAGAGGATGTCCTGGCCGAACTCTTCCGCCTGACGCCGATGCAAAGCACGTTTAGTATTTCCCTGTTGGCGCTGGTGAATGGCGCGCCACGTATTTTAACGCTGAAACAGGCGCTACGGGTGTATTTGGAGCATCGCCTGGAGGTTATTAAGCGGCGCAGCGAATACGATCTGGAGAAGACACGCCAACGGGCACATATTTTAGAGGGGTTGTTAATTGCGCTGGATAATCTGGATGAAGTGATTGACACCATCCGGCGGTCGCGGACGGTAGAGACGGCGCGGGCAAATTTGCAGAGCCGGTTTAAGCTTTCGGAGATGCAAGCGCAAGCCATTTTGGATATGCAGCTTCGGCGCTTGGCCGGTTTGGAGCGACGAAAAATTCAGGATGAGTACAAGGAAAAGTTACAGCTCATCAAGTATTTAGAGCGGTTGATTGCCAGCCCGCAAATGATGCGGGACACAATCAAAGAAGAGTTAACGGCCGTGCGCGGCAAATACGCCAACAGCCGCCGTACACAAATCATTGAAAGCGGTGAAAGCAAAGTCATCACAGCCACCGATTTGCTGCCAGACCAACAGGTGTGGGTCATGATTGGCGAGAAAGGAACCATTGCGCGTACAACGACGCCGGATATGGTCTCAGTGCCAACCAAGCCCGCCGAGCAGCCTAAAGCGCTGTTAGAAGCCAATACTCAGGACATTCTTTACCTGTTCACGGCTGACGGGCAGGCTGTCAGTTTGCCGGTTTATCAGTTGGCGCAGGCGCGAGAGTTGGGGCAGGGGACTCACTGGGCGGATATGACAGGCCTCACCCGGCGGCATCATTTGGCCGCCGCGTTGGTCCTTCCCTTTGAGGCCGAGGGATACCTGTTTTTAACGACCTTGTCGGGCGTGGTAAAACGCGTGCGCCTGGAAGATTTGCCGGGTATCACGACAGATCCGTTTGTGGTCATCAATGTCGCCGATGATGACGCCTTGGGCTGGGCAAAGGTGACCTCTGGCGAAGATGAAATCCTATTGGTGACGGCATCCGGTCAGGCGATCCGCTTTAAGGAAGAAGAGGTGCGGCCGATGGGCTTGCCTGCCGGCGGCGTGATGGGTATTAAACTGAGCAGCGATGTGGATGGGGTGATCGCCATGGCGGTTGTTGACCCGGCGGCGTATTTGTGGAGCGTTACCGATAACGGATTGGCCAAAGCCACGCCGATGGATCAATATCCGACACAGGGACGGTATGGTCAGGGAGTGATCAATATGCGTTTGCCAAAAGAAGCAGCGGAAGTGGTGGCCGCTGTTGTCGGCCCATTGGAGGCGAATCTGATCATTACAACGGCCGTAGGCACCACCAAAACCATGCGGCTGGGCCAGGCAGACGTAGGCACGCGGGCTATAAAACCGAAAGCACTCTGGCAGATGGGTGACCGCAATCGCGTCACCGGGGCGATTCAGTCGGTGGCCAGGCCAGAAAGCCCCAGTGATGAGGAAACGGCCGTGCCCAAACAGCTGTCGCTGATCGACTAGCCCTCTGGGCGCACTGGATTAAATCGACATACCGGATGCAAGAAAAATAGGTATAATCAATAAATCAATTCACCCGAAATGATGATAGCAGACCAAAGACTTTCACTGTTTGTACGAACGGAAACGGAGACAAGATAGGATGAACTTTAGAGACCGAAGGGTAAAGGATGAAAACGGCGTTGAATTTATTTTCACCGTTGAACTGCAGCGGCGATTAAGCCAGGCCGGTTTACCGATTGAACCAATGTATCTTTCTCAATTGGGCGATTTCCAGGCGCCGGCAGCGGCGTCTACACCCACCGAGCGCCCACAACGAGGCGAATCTCAGCCCAAAGCGGCTGCCCAGACGGCCGTTTCTGATGCGCCCGGCGAGTTTGACACCTCATTTCCCATTCAGATCGATCCACAAACCGGCAAATATATCGGTCGGCTTAAATGGTATAACCCGCAAAAGGGGTATGGCTTTCTGGTCCGGGGTGCAGGGGAAGAGATATTTTTCCACAAATCCAGCACAGTTGGTCGTCCGGAAGACCTGAATGAAGGTCAGTGGGTCTTGTATGATGTTGAGGAAACTCGTAAAGGTCCTGAAGCAATGGAGATCGAGCCATATTCAGGCGAGGCCGCCTCATAACTTCAGCAGCCGAGAATGTTGGCCCGTTGATCCTAAATAGACCCTGTGTATTTTGCTTCGATTGGTTCAATCTTTAAGATTGGACCAATCTGGAATTCCCAAAAATAATCTTTTGCGAGCGCTAAGGCTCACCCTGGAGAAATCCGAGAACTACCAATCTATAAATAAAAAGCGCTCTTGTTAAAGAGCGCTTTTTTTATTTGGCGTGCTGATATTTTGGGTAGTTACCCAAAAACGACCTTCTTAAATTCCAGCACATCGCGCAAAGTGACGTCAGGAATAATCAAGGCGTCTCCAACGCGAGCGGTGTCTTCATTGAATTTGTAAGCCACCATGCTGATGTACATGTCACGCGCGCCAGTAAAAAACTGAAAAACGCGCCAGCCAGGGTTGCGTGACCAGTTGGTATCGATAACGGTGGGCATACCTTTTATTTCAATGTTGTCGATGAGAGGGAAACCCTTTGGCTGTGGCAGTGAAATGATCAGGCGCTTGTTCGTCTTGAGTACCCGCCATTGGTTATAGACAATGTATTGGCGTGCGCTGCCAGAAATTAAGCTGACCACGGCAACTACCGGTACAAGAGCAAACCAATAACTAAGGATTTGCAGGTAGCCTAGAAGAAGGAGAACGGCCGTACTCACCACCGTCAGCACGATCAGCAAGGTTAAATATCTAAAAATGATATTCGCCGGAAACGCGCGATACCAGGCAAGCCCAATTTGCAGGATGGGCGTTTCCCCTGGCAGCAAACGCTCCGAAATATCTTCTGGCTGAAACGAGTCCTCAATATGCCAACGAAAATCAGTTGGCAGGCGTTTCCACCGCCTTCTTGCCCAACCAAATGTGCCAGTGGATGCCCTTCTATTTGCCATGCCACCCCGCTTTCATTGCGTTTAATACGCGCATAAGATCAGCCCTCATTTATTGCGGCACAATCAGTACCTGCCCCACGTATATCAGGTCAGACGTCAGGCCATTCGCGGCTTTAATTGCATTGACAGTCGTGCCAAACCGGGCGGCAATGCTGGTTAAATTGTCCCCTTGGACCACAGTGTAAGAAATGGCATTGCCGCCGCCGCCCCCACCAGAACCAGGCGGCGTTGGTGTAACAATAATCAAAGTAGGCGGCGTTGGCGTCGCGGCAGAAGGGTTGCCAGGGCTTGTGTTCGTGTTAAACGCAGAATCAATGATATTTGAAGATGTGTTCATGACCTGCTGCCATTCTGATGAGGTACCGGCTTCTAGTAAATCATTGGCCCACGAAGCAAACACCTGGGTGATGATGAAGCTCACTGCCAGGAAAACCAGCAATATGCCGACAAAGTACGTAACGATCGACCAAATGCCTGACTTTGGTAGCTGTACCTTGAATATGAGGTGGTAAGCTAAAATGAGCCCAACCACGAGCGGGATAAAACGTAATAGTTGGCCAAGATTCAAATCCATGATGATACTCCTTACTTCTTCTCTACAGGGTCAGGGTAAAAATCCTTGCGGGTCTACAAAGGTTTTGTTGGTTTTATCGTAGATGGTGTAATGAACATGAGGACCGGTGGCGTAGCCCACTGCGCCCATCACCCCAACCGCCTGGCCGCGTTTGACAGGTCCTGACTCGACCAGGTAAGAACGAGGATGAAGCAGCCAGACAATCCATTCTTCATTTTCAATTCGAATAGTGGTGTTGTACCAGCGATCTGTGAAGGTGGTTACTTCACCCGGCATTGGGGCTTGTAAAATGGCGGTGCTGTCATCGCTGGAAATATCGAGTCCCGGCAGACTGTAGCTGCAGCCATGAACATCCTGGGTCAGTATCGGGGCAAATGTGACCGGGTTTAATCGGGGTCGCAGGGTAGGGTTGCCCAGAGTGTGGGGTTTGCCAATGCAGGTTTCATCGTCTACACTGCGAGTTGTTGGGAAAAGCATGTCGCTGTCGACGCCTAGAACTGTGCTGCTGAGGTTCGTGAGGGTGGAACTGGTCCAATCATAAATGCGGTTGCTGAGGTCGATGATGGCGATGGTTAACGGCCGTTCCTCTCCCCCAACATCTATCTGTGAAACAACCAAACTTTGCATAGCCAAATGTGCCGGCCATGCCCCTAGCTGTTGCACCACCACCGTGCCCAATTCCACATCGGAATAAACCATATTGGTATGGGCTTTGTCGAAATTGTTCATTACATAGGCCGATTGGTCTGCATCCAGCCGTGCCGCGGCCCCCATGCCAGCATTATAAGCAAAATAACAGCCTTTGATCTCTTCAGGGTTTTGCGTGTAATAAGAAATGTCAGGACATCGCTTTTTAAATTCGCTGGCGGCAATTGCCAGCTGCTCGGCAACCTCCAGGTCTGAAATCGGGCCGGGCGTGAAACAAGGGAGCTCCCCAGTACGCACCAGATCGTATGCGCCAATGATTCCTGTACAATTTTCGGGATTGGTAGACAGCATGCTGTTCTCTTTAAACCATAGAACCAATGGTACTTCTCTGGGAATGTCTGCATTGCGGGCAATGCGGTCTGCAATAGGCGCCCATTTGAGGGCTGTGGTTTGGATGGAACTGGGCAGCGCATATTGGCTGTCCATTACAAATCGGCCGCCAGCGACAAAACCCGTGCCTAAGAGGACAAGAAGGAGTGTGTCATACGACCCTTTTAGGACGCCTAAGGCTAGCTGCTGTGGGCCTCGGATGCCGACAAACGCTAAAAATTGTTTGAACCATACCCGAAACCACGCCGGCAATGCCAACAGCGCCTTAGCGTAAGCTAACATAACTCACATTATAACTTTACATTATGGAAAGGCAACTGTCCTGTGAGGCTTGAAGTTGCCTGGGAACCTGTTAGTGACCTGTATGCGAATAATGTCGCACTTTGCCGGAAATTGTAAACATGCAACTTCTAGCTTCCAGAATTGAATAACATGGAGTTCTTGTTGGCAAACCCCAGGTCGCCTATTCTCCGGTAACAACCTCAAATAATTCACCCACGGTGAGCTGCTCTACTTGCTCGCGGCTCAGGCCGAAACCGCCGACAAGAATGGCATAAAGCACATCACCTGAAAAAGTATCCACATTGTCTTCGCGTAGGTAGCGTAATATGGTTGGGCGCGATATCTTTTCGTCAAGTGACAGCCGATGAGGGTTTGTATTTCTCAGCTTGTCCTCGGAGAAAAAACGACGATTCAGCCGAATGTGACCACTCGCCATCTTTGCCCCTTTTCGAAATTAAATTTTTGTTTATGTCATGTATTATAATGATTGAGTTCTCTCTGTCAATTATTGTTTATAATTATCATTATATAAAATAGGAATTATAAAATATTTATTATAAAATTTTTTTACACTTTAGACTTTATCCTCTGGGTTCCCGTGAAAATCGCATAAAATCGGCCATCTGGGACGATGGCTCCTATGTTATGATGAGAGGGTGTGCAACGGCCGTCTTGCCGTGGCGCGTCGTGTCAAGACCGGTCGATTTCCAGTGACAATGGAGAACGCCATCCCCATTTCCTATAACCCGTGAGATGAGTCAATGATTACCAGACGCTTTTTTAGTCTGACTTTGATTTTTTGTATTCTCTTGCTGGCCTTTGTCCCCAACACCTCCGCGAACGCTCAAATCCGTCAATCCCAAACTGCTGTGACTGCCTGGCAAACGCTTCCAGGCCCTACCGGCGGCAGCATCACAGACATCGTTCTCTCGCCCGATTTTGCCGTCGATAGCACCCTGTATGCCGGATTGTCCGGGCGCGGCGTTTATCGCAGTCAGAACAGCGGTTACGATTGGTTTTCAGTCGGATTGGGCGATCAAGTCGTCGTCGATCTGGCCATCTCGCCTGATTTTGCCAATGACGATACCCTTTTTGCGTTGTGCGGTCTGTGGACAACTGGCTACACAGTGCAGCGTTCTACCGATCGCGGCGATTCCTGGCAGGCCGCTAACACGCCCGCCACTTTCCCCGATGCCCTGGCTCTGGTCGTCTCACCCAACTTTGCCGCCGACCAGATGATCTATCTGTTGACCGGGCACAACAATCTCACCTACATTTCCACCGATGGCGGCCACGTTTTCACCCCGGCGGCTGGCTGGTTGGCCGCCCATGATGTGATCGCCATGGCTTTTTCCCCGGCGTACGCCATTGATCAAACGCTTTTGGCCATTGTTCCGAATGATGGTCTCTACAAATCTGCCGATGGTGGAACAACCTGGCTGCCCACTGGCCTAAGCGGCAATCTCAGCGCGCTGGCCGTCTCGCCAGACTTTGCCATTGATCATATGGTTCTGGCAATTACCGCCAGCGGCCTGGTGCATCTTTCCGCCGATGCCGGCGTTACCTGGGCTGTTGTCCCGAGTCTGACATTGGCCTCCAGCGGCGATTTCAGCATCGCTTTTTCGCCCACCTTTGCCGCCGATCGGGTGATCCAGGTTGCCAGTTCTACCGATCCCGGTCCTTACCGTTCGCTGGATGGCGGCGTTAGCTGGCAAACGGCCGGATGGTACGATCCTACTTCGTCGTATCAGGATGGTTTGTTGGGTGGCGGCGTGCGGGCGTTGGCGTTGGCGCCGGATCAGACCTGGGACGGCCGTGCGTTTGCCGCCACCCGCGCAGGCATCGCTTTGTCTTCTTACCGAGGCGATAGTTGGTACCAGATGAATGACGGTCTGCCGCAGTTAGCCGTCCGCGCCTTTGCTCTGGCTCCCAACGATCCGCAGGTAATGCTGGCCGGAACCGGCTATTTTGAACAGCTTCGTTTTGACAGCGGCAGCATCACCGATGACGCGGGGAATGTGCAGCTTTCCCGCGATGGTGGGCAAAGTTGGCGACAGGCTACCGGAAGGCTGGCGCGGGTGAATGGCGTGGCCTTTTCGCCCAATTTTGCCGTGGACGAGACGGCTTTTGCGGCCACAGGCATGATTGGGCAGCATGGATTTGTCGAAGGCGGCATTTACCGCACAACCGATGGCGGCGAAAACTGGACGGCCGTTTCCCCCGTCTCCCAGGCCTACACCGCCATTGCCATCTCGCCCAATTATGCCAGCGACCATACGGTTTGGGCGTCGGCGCTCAGTTACACGATGGCTGTGGGCGTTTTTCGCAGCACCGATGGCGGCAGTACCTGGGCGCTGGTTGCGCCAGGGCTGAATGTGCAGCGGTTGGTTGTCTCGCCCAACTACGCCATCGACCAGACGCTATTCGCAGGCATGGCCGATGATGGTGTTCACCGGTCGACCAATGGTGGGTTGGTCTGGACGCGGGTAATGCCCACGGCGTACGTCACTGCGCTGGCGATTTCGCCGGCCTATGGGGCCAGCCAGACGGTTTACGCTGCCGCCCGCGCCAATACTTATTCGGCCACGGCCGTTTACCGCACCACAGATGGCGGCGCAACCTGGCAAACGCTGCCTACCACCATTCCCCCGGAGCAAAATGGGCAGCCGCTGGTCATTGACAGTTTGGCGTTTGGCGTGGATGGCTCGGTATTGGCCGGGGCGCAGTATGGCGCGGCGGGACCCCCGTTTGTCTATCGTTCAACCGCTGGCGGGACGAATTGGCAGCCGGTGGCCGGGGCTTTGCCGGGCACGGCCGTTTCTGCTCTGACCAGCACACCCACCCATTCCTTCTTGCTCTACGCGGCCGGCGATGGCGGCATTCACGCTGCCACAATTTCCCAGGGCAGCCTGGCCGAGGGCGGGGCGTGGCAAAGCGAAGGGCCGCGCGGCGGCAAAGCCAGCGCTCTGGCCGTATCGCCCAATTTTGCGGCGGACGGCCTGGCTTTTGCCGGCGATTGGCTGACCAGTTTTCGGGGCAGCGAGTCGGGCTTGGGTATTATCCGCTCCCAAGACGCCGGGCAGACGTGGGCGGCCTCGTTTGCCGGAACGGAAGCGTATGCGTACAGCACGGCCGTGCACGACTTTGCCTTTTCGCCTGACTTTGCCACAGACCAGACCGTCTTCGCGGCCACCTGGGGCGGCTTGTTCCGCTCCGCCGACGCCGGGCAGACGTGGGCGCAGGTCGAAGCGTTGTATAACGGCCCGCCCGGAGCCATCACCGATGTGGCTGTGGCCCCGGACTTTGCAGCTAGCGGGCATCTGGTGGCCGCCGGTGGGTATGGCGGGTTAAATGTCAGCGAAGACGGCGGACAAACGTGGACCGGTCTCAACTTTTCGTTGGGCGAACTGACGTATTCGCCTGACTTTGCCGCCGACCAGACGATTTTTGGCGGGCGCGGTGATGGCTTTTATCGCTCGACGGATCGCGGGTTGACGTGGACAGGGGTGCTCTCGCAAAGTGTAACGGCCGTTGCCGTTTCGCCCAATTTTGCCGCCGACCAGACAGTGTGGGGCGGCGGGCAAGCCGTCTACCTGTCCACCGATGGCGGTACGACCTGGATCAGTCGCACGGTGGCGGCTGAGGTGACCTATATTTGGGCGCTGGCGGTTTCGCCGCAGTTTGCTGTGGATCAGACATTGTTTGCTGGAACGAACAGCGGGTTGTACTGGTCGGTGGATGGCGGGTTGACGTGGACGGCCGTGTCGGACTATGCGGGGCTTTCCATCAGCCGATTGGCCATTTCGCCGCAGTGGCCAGGACATGCGGCGCTGTTGGTGGGCACGCCGTCAGGCGTGTTCCGCCTGTTGTCCGCCGATCCATCCACCGGCCTGGTGAAGGAGGCAGCGGAGGGGTTTGCCGTTTTGCGCAGCGGCGTGCTGGCTCTGAGCGATGACGAGTCGCTGCTGTTGGCCGGGACGAGCGATCACGGCGTTTTTGGCAGCCTGGATGGCGGCCATCATTGGCAGCCGCAAGGTTTACAAGGCGGCAACAGCTATTACAGCATCGCCGCGCTGGCTATTTCGCCGGATGTGGCCAACGACCAGACGATGTTTGCCGTGAGCGCCAGCGGCACGGGCATCGGCGCGTCGATTTACCGCACGCAAACTGGCGGCGCAGCCTGGACGAACGTGTACAGCACGGATTATGTGAGCAGTCTGGCCATTTCGCCCGGTTTTGCCGGCGATGGGACCATTTATGCCACGGGAAATAACGGCCGTGTCCAGCGTTCTACCGATGAAGGCGCTGCCTGGCTGCCGCTGCCCAATTGGCCGCCCGATGCGTCCAGCCGCGCGCAAAAACTGGCTCTGCCGCCGGGGGTTCCGGCTGACGGCCGTTTGTTTGTGGGCAGCAGTAATGGCTTCTGGCGCACGCCGGACAATGGCGCTACCTGGAGCAAGGCGCTAACCGGGCTAAGTGGCGATCAATATGTCTCCGACCTGCGGGTATCGCCCAATTTTGCTGTTGACCAGATATTGCTGGCAGCGGCTTCCTGGTCGAATCCGCCCGATTACACGCAGCACGCAGCTGTTTTCCGCTCGACGGATGGCGGCGTGAACTGGACGCCGGTGATGGATGGACTGCCGGAACAAGAAATCGGCGGGCTGGCCTTTTCGCCGGATTTTGCCGCCGACCACACTGCCTATGCGCTTGCCGGGCAAGATTTGTACCGGTCGCGGGATGGCGGCGTTCGTTGGACGTTGGTGGGGTCGTCGCCGGGAGCGCCTTCTTTGCAGGATGTGGCGGTGGATGAGGCCGGAAATGTCTTTGTGGCTTCGACCGCCGGTGTGTGGCGCTACAGCACGCTGGCGACTAGTGTGGTGATCAACGGTGGTTTTGAGGCTGCCGGGGGATGGGAACTGCCGGTGACGCCGACGCCTGGGGCATATTCATCGCAGGTGGTGTTTAACGGCCGTCGCGCCTTGCAGGTCGGACTAGACAACGAAGCCAACGTGTATGGGTATTCGTCGGCGCGGCAGGTGGTGACGATTCCGGCGGGAATCGCCGGGGCGAATCTCTCTTTTTACGTGTATCCGGTGTCCGGGGAGGCGACGGCCGTGTCGCAGACGGCCGTATTCCCGGAACAAATGGCCGCGACTGATGGGCTGCCCGCCCGGCCGGCCAGCGGCGACGCGCAGTATGTGCTGCTGCTGGACCCATCAACCCAGGCAATTGTAGGCACAATTTATTGGGGACTGAGCAATGGTCAGGCGTGGCAGCGCGTGGATGCCAACCTCAAGCCGTATGCCGGGCGGTCGCTGCTGCTGTTGTTTGGGGCGTACAATGATGGGTGGAACGGCCGTACCGCCTTGTACGTGGATGATGTGGTTCTGAATTTAATAGACACCACCGGCGCGGCGCATCATATTTTTCTACCGGCGGCGGTGAAGTAGACGGCCGTGCAAAATCTGACGTCGGGGCGCCAGCCTCGGCGTCAGATAAAAAACAGGGAATGCCAGCGATCAGGACAATAGCGGATCTACAACTGCGGCCAGGGTTTCAGGGGAGATGAGGCCGATGTGGATGTAAACGATCTGACCATCGCGGTCGATGACGAAGGTGGAGGGGAAGCTGTTGATCTGGTACTGCTGTTCAACTTTGCCGTAGTCGTCTAACAAGATGGGGAAGGTGAAGCCGGTGGATTCGATGAAGCGGCTGACGGTTCCGACGTCTTCGTGGGCGTTCACGCCGAGGACAACAAAGCCTTTGTCCTGGTTGGCTTCGTAATAGGCGTTGATGGCCGGCATTTCGGCTTTGCAGGGGGGACACCAGGTGGCCCAAAAGTTCACAACCACAACCTGGCCGGCGTAATCGGACAGGCTGGTTTCACGGCCGTCTAACATAGCGAGCGTGAAATCGGGGGCGGGTTGGCCTGTCTGGACGGGGCCGGGGATGACGGCCGTTTTCGGGCTGCCGCCCGATTGCAGGCTGGCCCATAACAGTCCCAACAAGCCCACAATGAGTAAGGCTGAGGCCGCGTAGACGATAAGGCGGTTTTGTTGTTCTCTTTTTTCCTGGCGTTGACGCCGGGAGTAGGCATTTTGTGCTCGGCTCATGATGTAATTTTTCCTTAGAACCTGAATCAGTATGACGCCGCATGGTGTGGTGGATGGTTTTTGGGCGGCGCAGGCGCGTTTCCTGATCTTCCAATAAATTTCCGGTTTGTGTACCTTCTATTTTAGTTTAGATGCGGGCAAATGAAAAAAGTGACAGAAAGCGGCTTGTTTTAAGGAGGAAACGGCCGTTACCGTCTACAATTGGGCGGATGGCAGGTGAACTATTTTCCCGATTGAGTGAATTTTGGCCACGGACGGCGGCGAAGATGCCCGTGAGCACGCCGGGGAGTCTGGTCATTGAACCGGCGGCGGCGGTGCGTGGCGCGGTTGGCCGACGGCCGTTTTCAATTTTGGTGGGCCGATGAGGCAGACCGGGTGGAGATTTTTG
>JAKQCM010000311.1 GCA_029559155.1 Chloroflexota bacterium | reverse complement strand
GGAAGTGGCTGGTGTAGGCGAAGTTGGCGGTGGCGGTGAGGTTTTCGATTTGGACGTAGCTCTTTTCCAGGAAGGCGGGCAGCCAGAAGAAGGCTGAAAGAGCGAGACCCAGGAGAAGCGCGAGAAAAAGATTGTGGATTTTGGCGTTGGGAGTGCGGATTTGCAAGAGCGCGTAGGCCAGGAGGATGGGCGTGCCGATAAGAGCAGTGATGTTATGGCTGAGGAGGAGAAGCCCATAGAAGATGGCAAGACGTCGCAGGGTGGTCCGTGCGGCATGCGGCGGGCGGCGGGCGCTAAAATCCTGGATGGCCCAGAGCGCCATCACCAGCCAGGCCAGGCCCCACAGTTCGGCAAGGGCGGCGCGGTGGTAGGTGTTGTAAAGCATATACGGGGAATAGATGGCGGCGAGAACGGCCGTGACCCCCGCCCAATCACTCCCCCAAACCGCCCGCGCCCACAAAAACATACCTGCCGCCAACACCAGCAAGGCCAGCCCATAACTCATTTGCAGGGAAACAGTCAGCGGCAGCCCCAGCAAACGCGGGATCAGGCTGACATAATAACTGAAAGGCGCATAAAAATTGAAGAGAGGAAAACCGAACCCATACCCCAGGTCAGGCGACCAACGCGGAAACAGGTCGCCGCCCTGCACGGCGCGCTCTAATTGGGCCAACCGGACAAAGTGCAGCAGCCCATCGCCGCGCCAGGGAACGAGTCCGCGCAGCATCGGCTGCCAGGCGAGCAGCAGCAAAACCGCCAATAAACCTAACCATAAAAACGGGATGCGGTAATGGACGAGAGAGAATCTTCGCTCAGTCATGGCCTGGGGGTTCAGGCAGGCGCAGGATTTCTTGAACGTGGTAGACGGTCTTATTTTGGGTTTCGTAGTAGGTGCGGACAATGAGTTCGGCCAGCAGGCCCATCACCAGGAATTGCACGCCCAGAATAACCAGCAGCACGCCCAGGGTGAGTAACGGCCGTTCTCCAATCTGCATATCATGAAATCCAACCCGCCCGCCTTGCACGCCGGCCCACACCTTCAGCGCTGCCAGGTAAACCAACAGCAAACCACCCAACGCGCCTAATGGAACGCCAATCGCGCCAAAAAAGTGCATCGGCCGGTCGCTGTACTTGCGCAAAAATAAAATGGTGAACAAATCCACAATCACCCGAAACGTGCGCGAAAGCCCATATTTTGCCTGCCCGGCAACCCGTGGACGGTGATTGACCGGCACTTCCGCCATGCGAAAGCCGGCAAAACTAACCATTTCCGGGATAAAGCGATGCAGTTCGCCATAAAGGTGCAGTTCGCCAACCACTTCGGCGCGAAAAAGGCGCAGCGAGCAGCCACGGTCGCGCAATGGCACATGGGAAAGGCGGGCGATCAGGCGGTTGGCAAAATAAGAGGGCACTTTGCGCAGCAAAAAAGCGTCCTGACGATTTTCGCGCCAGCCGTTCACCACGTCGTACCCTTCATCGATTTTTGCCAGCAGTTTGGGGATGTCGGCCGGGTCGTTTTGGCGGTCGGCGTCCAGGGTCAGAATCAACCGGCCCCGGGCGTGGTCAAACCCGGCGGCAAAAGCGGCCGTCTGGCCATGATTGCGGCGAAAACGAACCACGACCACGCGATCGTCAGCCTGATACAGCGTTTTAAGCAGCTCGAAGCTGCCGTCGTTACTGCCATCATCCACAAAGATGATTTCGTAATCGAGGGGTTGGTCGGCCAGGGCGGCGGTGATTTCGTCCAGCAACGGCCGTACGTTCTCTACCTCATTGTAAACCGGGATTACCAGACTCAGATCTTTATCGGGCATAGCCTGTTGATTCTAACACGCTCAAAACCAAAGCAAAAACGACTGCAACCACTTCCCTCTATTGGGGTTTAACAAACACAGAGTAGAATTATAACGTAGTGCGTCATAAGATTTTTATATTTGGGACTTGTGTTTGGGGGAAAGGCGCGATTGGCGCGGCCTACAAACCAACCGACGACCTGATAATCAAGGCTTCTGATATGAACATATCGCTCATCAGCACAGTAAAAAATGAAGGGGAAGCGATACGGCCGTTGCTCGATTCGCTCATCCAGCAATCCATCACCCCCGACGAAATTGTCATTTGCGATGGCGGCTCCACCGATAACACCCTGGAAATTTTGGCCGAATACAAAACCTGGCTGCCCCTAAAAATCATCGTCGCCCCCGGCGCCAACATCAGCGAAGGGCGCAATCGGGCCATTGCCGCCGCCGCCGGCCCCATCATCGCCGTCACCGACGCCGGTGTTGTCCTTTCGCCCTACTGGCTGGAAGATCTCACGCGCCCCATCCGCGAAGCCAACGCCCAGGTCGTCAGCGGTTGGTTCGAAGCCGACCCGTTCACCGATTTTGAAGTGGTCATGGGCGCAACTGTGCTGCCGGAGCGAGAAGACATCAAACCCGAAAATTTTCTACCCTCCAGCCGATCGGTCGCCTTCCAAAAAAGCGCCTGGGCCGAAGTAGGCGGCTATCCGGAATGGCTGGATTACAGTGAAGATTTAATTTTTGACATGGCCCTGCGCGAAAAATATGGCGCGTTCCCATTTGCGGAAACGGCCGTGGCCTACTTCCGACCGCGCGGCAGCCTGCGCGCCTTCTTCCGCCAATACTACCGCTACGCCCGCGGCGACGGGAAAGCCAATCTCTGGGCCAAACGCCACGCCCTGCGCTACCTCACCTACCTGATCGGCCTCCCCTTCATCTTACGCCTCATCTGGCAAGAAAAAAAAGCCGGTTGGCTGTTTCTGCTGCTGGGAACCGGCTTCTACACACGCCGCCCCGCCGAACGTCTATGGGTCAACACCTGGGGCTGGCGGCCGCCTTCCCGCTTGCGCGCCTTCGCCCTCATTCCCATCATCCGCCTGGTGGGTGATGTGGCAAAAATGCTCGGTTATCCCGTCGGGCTGCTTTGGCGGCTGCGCCAACAAAATCAGTTTCGCCAAAAAGAGCCAGCTTAACAACTGCTCAGGCTTGCTTGACGCTCCCCAGAGCCAATGCTAAGATTTGTAAACCAGCCGGCGATAATCGTCGGCTTTTTTATGCAAATTTTGCGCCATGGTTATTAAACGTACGCCGCCACGCTATCCCCGTCAGGGGCCATCTTGCCTGCTAGTCCTATTCGTCATCTTTGGCGTACTCTTGGGCATGTTTGTCATTGTCAACCGCGACGAAGTGCGTGATGTAATCATCCCCACCCCTACTCCTGAACCGACCCGTTCCGCCACCGAATACGCGCTGCTCGCCGACCTAAGCGAAGGGGACGGCGAATACCAAAAAGCCATCGAATTTTATGAAAACGCCATCCGCCTGGATGCGTCCAAATCGGAATTCTTCATTCGTCTGATCAAATTATTGGTTGACACGCGGCAGCCGGAACGCGCTCTGGAGGTAGCCGAGCAGGCCACCGTATTGGCCCCGGAAAACGACGCCGTGTGGACCGCCGCCGCCTCGGCCTACATCACCAACGGCGACCGGCTCCTCGATTTAGGTGATCCCACCGGCGCAGATTTGCAGTATGCTCAAGCCGTGCAAGCTGCCGAAAAAGCCATTGCCATCAACCCGCAAAATGCCACCGCATATGCCTATGCCGCAGCCGGCCTGGTTTTGCCCAATGACCCCAACAAATTTAGCCGGGCGCAAGAAATGGCCGACATCGCCATTGCTGTCGATCCAGAAAATGCTACCGCGCGTTACTACATGGCTACTGTATTAGATTATCAGGGCTATTACGAAGCCGCGCGTGAAAATTATCAGTTGGGCCTGCAATATGCTCCCGATAATCCCAATCTGTATTTTGGCCTGGCGTACAATTTTTTTGGCACAGGCAATATACCGGAAGCGATCCTCAGTTTTGAGCAGGCGATTGCCGCCGACCCGGAATTTGCCGCCGCCTATGATGGGCTGGCGTATATGTATTTGCAATTAGGCCAGGACCCTTTGGCTGAAGAAAATGCTCTGGAAGCGGTCCGGTTGAATCCAAATGTGGCGCGAGCACACGGCCGTTTAGGCGAAGCCTATTTCCGCCAATTCAACTACCCCAACGCCATCGAATCATTAGAGCGCGCTGTGTCCCTCTATGGCGAGGCCACCGACCTCAACGCCCGATTCTTCCTCATGCTCGGCAACGCCTACATCCGCGACAGCCTGGACAACTGCGCCAAAGCCACCCCCCTCTTCGAACAAGTCATCTCTGTTAGCCTGGCCTGGCGAGAAGACGCTGCCGCCGGGATCGAAGAATGCCGCCGCGCCCTGCCTGGCAGCTAATCCCCTCATTCTTTCAGCCCCACAACCCTTAGCACTCTCCGCCATAGACTGCTAAAAAAATCCTTGACAAGCGTCTAAACTATGCTAGAATTTCCCTTGATGCGGCTAGCACTCTAAGCGTGCGAGTGCCAAATTCCCAACGAATTACCTGAAAAAGGAGATACAGCATGTCCATGAATTTAAAACCGCTTGCCGACCGTCTGGTTGTTGAGCCAAAAGAACGCGAAGAAGTAACCCCATCTGGTCTTGTCCTGCCGGAAACGGCCAAAGAAAAACCGCAAGAAGGCGAAGTCATCGCCGTCGGCCCCGGTCGTCGTGATGATGATGGCAAACGCATCAAGATGGATGTCAAACTTGGCGACCGTGTCCTCTATGCCAAGTATGGCGGCACAGAAATCAAGATCGACGGCAAAAAACTGTTGATTCTCAAAGAATCAGACGTTTTGGCAATCATCGAGTAATCAAGCGTAAGGAGATAATTTTAAAATGGCTAAGCAACTACTTTTTTCCGAAGATGCCCGTCGTAAACTGAAAAAAGGCATCGACACTGTAGCAAATGCAGTTTCCACCACCCTCGGTCCCAAAGGCCGCAATGTGGCCATCGACAAAAAATTTGGCGCCCCCACCATTACCCACGACGGCGTCACCGTAGCGAAAGAAATCGAACTGGAAGACCCCTATGAAAACATGGGCGCCCAGTTATTCAAAGAAGCGGCAATTAAAACCAACGACATCGCCGGCGACGGCACCACCACCGCCACCGTTTTGGCCCAGCACATGGTCCACGAAGGTCTGAAGAACGTAGCCGCCGGGGCCAACCCCATGCTGCTCAAACTGGGTATCGAAGCCGGGACGACCGCTCTGGCCGCCCGCATCCGCGAAATGGCTGTCACCATCGACAGCGTGGAAGAAATTGCTTCCGTCGCTTCCATTTCCGCCCAAGATCGCGCCATTGGCACGCTCATCGCTGAGGTAATGGACAAAGTCGGTAAAGACGGCGTCATCACCGTAGAAGAATCACGCGGTCTGGAATTTGAAACCGAATACGTTGAAGGTATGCAGTTCGACCGTGGTTACATCAGCGCCTATTTTGTGACGGATGCCGACACCATGGAAGCCGTGGTTGAAGACGCCTACATCCTCATCCATGACAAAAAGATCAGCTCCGCTCAGGACATCGTCCCGATTCTGGAAAAACTGGTCCAAATTGGTAAGAAAAACCTGGTTGTTATTGCGGAAGACATCGACGGCGAAGCGCTGGCGACCCTGGTTCTGAACAAACTGCGCGGCATGATCAATGCCGTCGCGGTGAAAGCCCCCGGCTTCGGCGACCGCCGCAAAGCCATGCTGCAAGACATTGCCGTCCTGACCGGCGGTGAAGTTATCACCGAAGAAATGGGCCGCAAACTGGAAAGCGTACAACTCAGCGACCTGGGCCGCGCCGCCAAAGTTGTGGCCTCCAAAGACGAAACGACCGTTGTTGATGGCGCTGGCGAAGAAGCGCAAATCAAAGCCCGCGTCGAACAAATCAAAGTCGAAATCGACCGCAGCACCTCTGATTATGACCGGGAAAAATTGCAGGAACGTTTGGCCAAATTGGCCGGCGGCGTGGCAATTATTCGCGTAGGCGCGGCGACTGAAGTTGAACTGAAAGAAAAGAAACACCGCGTTGAAGACGCCCTGAGCGCCACACGCGCCGCTGTGGAAGAAGGGATTGTTCCTGGTGGTGGTGTTGCCCTGTTGAATGCGCTGCCGGCTCTGGATGACGTCAAAGTTGCCGATGGCGACCCGACTACCGGCGTCAACATTCTGCGCCAGGCTCTTCTGGCTCCCATGCGCAAATTGGCTGAAAATGCTGGCATGAACGGCGACGTGATCATTCAGAACGTACGCCGCGAACAGGCCGAAAAAGGCGACAGCAAGATCGGCTTCAACGTCCTGGACGGCGAGTATGTGAATATGATCAAAGCTGGCATTATTGACCCGGCCAAGGTAACTCGCGGCGCGGTGGAAAATGCGGCCAGTATCGCCTCGATGATTTTGACAACCGAAGCTTTGATCACCGACCTGCCGGAGAAAGAAGCTCCGATGCCGGCTGGTGGCCCGCCTGACATGGGTGGTATGGGCTTCTAATTCGTTAACAGTGGATAATTGATAATTTGAAAGGCCCCTCCCCGGAGGGGTCTTTTCTTTTTGGGCAGGTTTTAGTAAACTGGCAAAGATTGGAGGCATTACTATGGGCGAACAATTGGTAAAGCAATTGCTTCCGCATCTGGATAAGGTGACCTGGCCAACTCATCCAGCGGTGACGGCGCAAGGACGCGAAGCATACGCGATTGGTTTGGATAAAGTGGAAAGCTATTCTGGCGATCCACGAACCTTAGCTGAGGCGCTCCGCATTTTTGTTTCAGGGGGATCGGCACCGTATGCTTTTGCAGGGGCGGCGTATGTTTTGTTGGCGGCATCGTTAGAGACGGATGGATCTTATTTTCCGGCCGGGCTGGATAAGGCGATGATGTGGCTGGAAAAAGCGCAAGCGTTGGAACCGGATCTGACGGATATTAATATGATTGAGGCCTTTGTGTATGTGTATCACGGCCGTTTTCCAGACGCTCGCCTTGTATTAGATTACCTCAAAGGGCAGGAACCGGATAATTACCACGTCTTGCTGGCCGACGTGGCCTATTGGCAGCAAATGGGCGACCCGGAAAAGACCACAGCCGCGGTGGGAACGGCCGTAAACGCAGCCCAAACACCCCCACAACGCCTCCGACTGCGTTCCCAGCTCGCCGATTTTTATCTGTCAGTTGGAAAACCTGACGACGCTCTGGCCATCTACAAAGAAAGCGTCCATTTCGATCCGCAAAATCCCCTGCTGTGGCACAAAGTCAGCGCAGCTTACTTCCAGAAAGGCGAGTTGGAAGAAGCCGAACGCGCCAATCAACAATCGCTGCGCCTGGGCAGTTTGCCGGCTGCCCAGCAAATGGCCGAGCAAATCAAAGCCCGCCGCAAGGGAGAATCTGGTATTTTAGGCCTGGGTGGGTTGTTCAAGCGATAGAGGGCATCGCTGCCTGTAAAAAAACCAGCACTTTTGCCAGTACTTCCTCTGGCGTCAGACGGCTGGTATCGATATAAAAATCGGCGTGGGCATGGGCGTGGGTCAGACGCTGGTGTTGCATGGCCAACCGCTCCGGCCCGCCATGCGTGTTAGGTCGTCGCGCTGCCAGAGCTGTAAAATCCAAATCGAGATAGATCAAAATATCCGGGTTTGTCAGGCGCTGCCACATGGCTGGAACGTAAGAATGTTCCTGGGCGGGCTGGCGCACGTGATAACCAAGACCTCGAAGCGCTTTGCCCAGGGTGCTTTTTCCAGCGCCGCATGGACCCACAAGCGCGATAAGGGGAGGCTCAGAGGGATCATCAGACATAGTTATGTTAATGGTAGACGGACGTCCAGCCGGCGAATATCGTCGCCGGTGTCGGGGAGAACGGCCGTTACCAGCACACTGATGTCGTCTTTGGGACGGCCGTTTTCAATCACCAGCGCTTCACTCAACAGCGAGTCGGCAATCGTGCGCGGCGACCAGATGCCTTCTCCTAACATACGCCCCACCGCAGCCAACGGATCATACAAATAATCACCGCTGGGGTTGCCCGCGTGACGCAGACCATCCGTAAACACCACAATCAACACCCTTTCTTCAATGGGAATCTCCGTGATGACCGGCTTGGTATTTTGCCGCACACCCACGCTCTGCGATGGTTCATCCAGCAAATAGAGGCCGTTGGCGGGCGTATGAACAATCACCGGCGCTTCGTTATTGCGTGAAATGACGAACGTTTTGGTGCGGGCATCGGCCGAAAGGACATTCAACGTAGAACTAACTTTACCGCCGCGATAGGTGAACAAGTAATCGTGCGCCGCGCGCGCCGCCGCGCCATCACGCACACCTTCGGCCAACAGTTGGATGGCTTTACGGGCAACAACATTGCTGATCGCTTTGGCCGATTTGCCGCTGCGCTGCCCATCGGCCAACACCAGGGAGATACCGCCATGCGGCCGTTCGATCATTTCCAGCGTATCCCCACTTTCACTAGAGGCATATTTACTGACTTTGGCAACGGCAAATTGTACGTCCATACATCTTTTCCTTTTTGAAGTCAGGGCTGATTATAAGCGCTATCTTGGCAGTTTTAAAATCGGGCACAGCCACAGAAATGCAAAGAACTACAACACAGCCGCTTAGCTCTTCTGTGTTATCTCGTTTTCACAACGAGTTTGCCGCTACGAAATCTCTCGCCCGCCGGTCACATTGAGCGCCTGTCCCGTGATGAAGCTGGCTTCGTCCGAGACCAAAAAAGCCGTGAGGTTGGCAATGTCGGCAGGTGTTCCCAGCCGCCCAACGGGAATTTTGGCCGCCAGCGCCGCAATCATGGCGTCTTTATCCTGGCCGGCCAGCAAGGCTTCCATTTGCATCCCCCACTGCTTCATTTCCGTGTCCACATCGCCGGGGAGAATTGCATTGACGGTCACGCCCTGCAAGGCTACCTCTTGCGCCAGCGATTTGGTGAGGGCAATGACGGCCGCTTTGCTGGCCGCATAAGCGCCAACGTTGGGTTTGGGGCGTAGGGCAGCGATGGAGGCCATGTTAACAATACGGCCGTGTCCGCTCTCCAACAGCAGTGGCAATGCCTTCTGGCAGCAAAGGAAAGTGCCCGTGGCATTGATTTCTAACGTGCGCCGCCAGGCCGCTTCTGCCTGGTATTGAATAGATGCCGGGCCAACGGCCGTGCCCGCATTGTTCACCAAAATATCCAGCCGCCCAAACACTTTCTCCGCTTCCCCAACCAACGCTTCCACCGAAGCCGCGTCGGTCACATCGACCCGCACGGCTACCGACCACACACCCAGCGCTTCACACGCCTCAGAGACGCCCACCAACTCTTCCCAGGCCGCATTACCCGTGTTTGGCAACTCCGACACCGGCGCGCAAATATCGCCCACCACCACATGCGCGCCGCTGGCCGCCAGTTTCCGGGCAATCGCCGCGCCAATACCGCCCTTGCGCCCGGCTCCCGTCACAATTGCTACACGATCTTTTAAGTCGTACATGATTGCTCCCTTTGGGATGGAAATTGGAGATTTAGCGATTGGCAATCTCCAATCCCGGATCTCCAGTCCTGATTGACTGACAGTTCCTGGAATTTTACCGCGGAGAGCGCAGAGAACGCAAAGAAGCAGAGGCGCAAAGATTTTTTGTTTTTTGATAGGGACGTTTCAGACTGAAAGGGAGATTTATAAGAGGAATACTTTGCATCTTTTTCCCCTTTGCCCCTTCGCGTTGAGATTTTCTAAACTACTGAGATTTGCAAGCCTACACGAGAGTAGGCGCCTCGTTGCCCGCCTCTATGATGGCCCGCCGGACATCGGTGGTGAGTAAGATGAGGCTGCCGATGACAAAAAAGGCGGCCAGGGGCAAGAGGGCGGCGCGGGCGCTGCCGGTGATCTGCACAGCGAGCGCAAACACCAACGGGCCAATCCACGAAGTGCCTCGTTCGCTGATTTCATACAGGCTGAAATAAGCCGATTCCTGGCTGGCGGGGACCATTTTGGCGAACATGGACCGGCTCAGGGCCTGCGAACTGCCCAGCACCAACGCCTCGACGGCCGCCCAGCCCCACACCTGTGCCGGGGTTGTTAGCCAGCCAAAAGCGTAAACAAGCAGCCCTGTCCAGCCCAGCAGGGTGATCATCACCGTCCACTTTGCGCCAATGCGTTTGGCGATCTGGTTAAACCCAATCGCGCCCAGGGCGGCCACAAACTGGATCATCAAAATCACGCCCACCAATTGCTCCGGTCCCATGCCAAACTCGGCGGCGGCAAAAATGGCCGCGACTGTGTTCACCGTCATGATGCCGTCGTTGTAGATGAGGTAGGCAATGAGAAATTGCAGCGTGCGCGGGTGATGGCGGAACATGTCGCGCAGGGTGTGGACAAACTGGCGGATGCTGTGGGTGAAGAAATTTGCGCCTGGCGGCAGGGCAACGGCCGTTTCCCGCACCACCAATCGCCGCCGGGGATAGACCCAGGTGAACAGCAGCCACCACACCCCGGCGCTGGCCAGGGAGAGACGAACGGCAACGGCCGTGTCCGCCAGCAGTTGCAGCAGCGCCAGATTCAGCGCCAGCAGCAGCCCGCCGCCCACATAGCCATACGCAAAGCCCAGCGCGCTCACCCGGTCCTGGTCCTCCGGGCGGGCAATATCAGGCAAATAGGCGTTATAAAAGACCACCGCCGCCCCAAACGAAAAATTCGCCAGGATAAACAACAGCCCGCCCACGACAACCCAATCGCCGCCGCTGACCAAACCCAGAAGAATGGTCGCCGTGCTGCCAATGGTGGCAAACGTCAGCAGCAGCCGCTTCTTCA